>DATLUX010000141.1:0-10820 GCA_035577805.1 Verrucomicrobiia bacterium | reverse complement strand
ACCCTTTCACCAGCCAATCTTTGGCCAAGAGTGCCCTTTTCCCTAATAAACCTCTCGGCATCCTGACAACATTCGCCCCGACCGCTGTCCCTCCAACCTTCCTCCACCGCTTCGCTCTCTCCTTTTCTCGCAGACACTAGTTAGGCAGGTTCCTGCTGGCTGATGCAGTGGAAGGAGCCCAGGCCCCAGATCAAGTCGCTGGAATCAATTCCGATCACTTTCCGATCCGGGAAATGCGGTTGCAGCGTCTCGATCGCCTGGCGGTCCATCGCGTCCCGGAAGGTGGGCACCAGAACCAGCTTGTTGGCGAGGTAAAAGTTGGCGTAACTGGCCGGCAAACGCATCCCGCCGCGCTCCACCATCCGCGGCATCGGCAACTTCACAATGTTGAACAGGCGATCCTGATGATCGCGCGCCAAACGCAGGCGCCTGAGATTCTCCTGCAGAGCTGGATAATTGGCGTCCTCAATGTCGTCCTCCACCACCGTGGCAATCGTGTTGGGATTGATGAAGCGTGCCAGATCATCGACGTGACCATCGGTGTCGTCGCCGACAATGCCTTCTCCGAGCCAGATGATCTTTTCGACCCCAAGGAATTCGCGAAGGCAACGTGAGATCTCGCTTTGATCCATGCGCGGATTGCGGTTCGGGTGGAGCAGGCAGGCTTCGGTGGTCAGGAGCGTTCCGGTGCCATTGACGTCGATGGCACCCCCTTCCAGCACGACGCCCGGAGTGAAGAGGGGCAGGCCGCGCAGTTCCGCGATGCGCTGGGGAATGGCGTCATCCAGATCATAGGGCGGATATTTGTTGCCCCAGGCGTTGTAGGCCCAATCGACGATCGCCCGCTCGCGTTGCGCGCCCAGTTCGCGCACGAGGAAAATGGGGCCATGATCGCGGCACCACGGTTCATAGGCCGGAAAGTGATGAAAGAACACACGTTCGAGCGGCACCTTGTTCTTGGTCAGGACCTCGCGTGCGCTCTGTTCCATGGCGGCGTCCCAGACGTTGATGCAAACGTCCTCGACGGCCACCAGATGTTTGATGAGCCGGGCGTAAACCGGTGGAATGCTGTCGTAATGGTCAGGAAAACTGATGCCATCGGGCCTGGGCCAGGTAAACCAGGTGGCCGCGTGCGACTCCCATTCCGCGGGCATCCGAAAACCGAGTTTCGCGGGGCTCTTGTGATAAAACAAAGTGGTGCTGCCGTTGCTCATGGGGACGCTGGATGGGGATTAAGGCAGAGGTTTGCCGCGGGCCACGTGGAGCAGGTGATACCACTCTTCCCTGGAAAGATCCAATGCGTCGGCCTGGGCCGCTGCGCGAATGTTGGCTGGGGAAGTGGATCCCACAATGGGTATGATTCGGGCCGGGTGTTTGAGCAGCCAGGCCAAGGCCACGGCCGGCCGGCTGGAATTCGTCTTGCGGGCGAAGTTGTCCAGCATCTTGTTGATGGTGTCGGTTTGATAGCTCTCCTGCGCAGGCAGCAGTTGGCGGGCGCCATCGGCCAGCTTGCCCCCGCCCAACGGGCTCCAGGCCATGGGCGAGACCCCATTCGTCAGGCATTGATCAAGCGTGCCGTCCTCGAAACAGCTCAGGTTCGCCAGGCTGATCTCGACCTGATTGGCGATCAGGCGCATCGGGCAGGCGTGTTGCAAAGCCGTTAATTGCGCCGGACGGAAATTGCTGACCCCGAACTCGCGGACCTTGCCGGCCTGACGCAGACGGCCGAAGGCCTCGGCCACCTCTGTGGGATCCATCAAATAATCCGGCCGGTGCAATTGATACAGGTCGATGATCTCGATGCCCAGCCGCCGCAGGGAACCTTCACACGAACGGATGATGTAGTCGGCGGAAAAATCGTAGCGATACGGCGCCTCCGGATCCGGATCGCCGGGTTTGCGGATCCCGCATTTTGTGGCGATGACAATCCGCTCCCGCATTCCGGAAACTTCCGCCAACACTTGGCCGAACAATTTCTCTGCCTCGCCGCCGCAATAGATGTCGGCATGGTCGAACAGCGTGTAGCCCGTCTCGTAGGCGGTCAGCACCGCCTGGCGCCCCCGCGACGCGCTGCCATCCGTCGCTGCAATCCGCCAGCAGCCGTAAGCCAGCCGGCTGCCTGTTAAGGTGGAAGTGCCCAACGCGATGCTCTTCATCTCACGCCCATGCCAGGGCGGCCGGAACATTAAGGGCGGAAGGAACCGATCGGGAAGCGAATTTGTCAGACGCCGCCCATCCGCGTCCTTCAGCGCACTTTAGTCTGGTAGATGCGTCCGAATTCCCCCGCGGTGACCAACGAGCCGCCTCCTCGAGCCACCTCCAGCAAGAATAAGGGCGGTTGCAGCGCTTGGCGGGTCCATTGCCCGCCATCGGCCGAGCGCAAGATGGTCCCAATATCTCCCACGGCCAACCAGCCTTCCCCCCAAGGCGTCACCCGATAGAGAAAGTTTTTCACTCCGGACTTCTGCACCGTCCAGGTCACGGCGTCCGGCGAAGTAATCACCGTTCCTAGATCTCCGACCGCCAGGAACTGATTTCCGCCAAAAGCAACCCCCGTCAGCAACGACTGCGTTCCGGACCGGCGCACCGTCCAATCCGTCCCGTTTGGGGAAGTCAGAACCGTGCCCCGATCGCCCACCGCGACAAACAAATCCTTGGCAAAACAGACGCGAAACAGCGTCGAGGGCCCGAGCTTGGGCGCCTCGATCCAGCTGCCATCGGCTGCCTGGGTTGTGATCCGGCCGTTGTATCCGACGGCGACGAAGCGGTCCTTCCCATACGTCACCGAATACAAGTGGCCGCGTCCTCCGGCTACCAGTTGATTCCAACCCATGCCGTCCGGCGAACTGACGATGGCTCCGCTCTGGCCCACGGCCACAAAGGTGTCTGCTCCAAACGCCACGGCCGATAACATCACATCCTGGGGAACGCCAAACGACTGCCAGCGTTCGCCGGTCTCGGAGGTCAAGGCCACGCCGCGGAATACGCTGTTCTGGAACGTGCCCAACGCTACCAACGAGCCGACAGCGACAAAGCGATTCGAGCCATAACACAGACCTGTGATCGGGCCGGGCCACGGGCTCTCACACTGGACCCAGGCCAGATCCGCCGCCGCCAACGAACCGTGCCCGAACATCAGGAGCGACAATCCGAGCAGTGCGGCCCAGCTGCGCCGGCGAACTTCCGAACGGCGGCCATTCCTCTCAAGATTGGCTGACGCCGACTCCTGGCCTGTAGCCGCTTTTAGCTTTTGCGCTGGTGCGTCCATCGCAGGTTTGGCGATCAACTCACGATGGGCCGGATCACTTCGCCGGCAATATCGGTGAGCCGAAAATCGCGCCCTTGAGACCGGTAGGTCAGGCGGGTGTGATCGATGCCGAACAGGTGCAGCATGGTGGCATGGAAATCGTTCACATGAACTGGGTTTTCCACTGCCGCATAACCCATTTCGTCGGTGGCCCCGTAAGTGATCCCGCCGCGGATGCCGCCGCCGGCCATCCAGATCGAAAAGCCTTTGATATGATGATCGCGGCCCTTGCCTTGGGCCATGGGGGTGCGGCCGAATTCGCCGCCCCAGACCACCAGAGTTTCGTCGAGCATGCCGCGCTGTTTCAAATCCAGCAGCAACGCCGCGGAGGCGCGATCCACTTCGTCGGCTTTGTAGGGGATGTCCTTCTTGACGTCATCATGATGGTCCCAGTCGCGATGATACAGTTGGATGAAACGCACCCCGCGTTCGGCCAGGCGCCGGGCCAGCAGACAATTGGAGGCAAAGGAGCCGTCGCCTGGTTTGGCGCCGTAAAGGGCGAGAAGATGGGCCGGTTCGCCCGCGATGTCCATCAACCCAGGCACACTGGCCTGCATCCGAAATGCCATCTCATATTGGTTGATGCGCGTGACAATCTCCGGATCCTGAACGGCATCGTGCTCCAGGCGGTTGAGTTGATTAACCACATCCACGATCTCACGCTGGGCCTCCGCCGTCACCCCGGGCGGGTTGCGAATGTAAAGGACCGGATCGCCTTTGGACTGAAATTTCACCCCCTGAAACTTGCTGGGAAGAAAACCACTGTGCCATTGCCGCGCGGCGATCGGCTGCATCTGGCCGCCGCGCCCCTGCGAGACCAGCACGACGAACCCAGGCAAATCCTGCGTCTCTGCGCCCAGTCCGTACAGCAACCATGAACCCATGCTCGGGCGTCCGGCGATGATCGAGCCGGTATTCATGAACGTATGCGCCGGGTCATGGTTGATCTGCTCCGTATGCATCGAGCGGATGATGCACAACTCGTCGGCCACGCTGCCCAGGTGCGGGAACAACGAACAGAGCTCTTGGCCGGAGCGCCCGAATTTTTTGAACTCATGTTGCGGCCCGAAACATTTCAATTCCTTGCCCTGCAACTGCGCGATCTGTTGCCCTTTGGTGAATGACTCCGGCATCGGCTGCCCATGCATGGCCGCCAGCTTGGGCTTGTAATCAAAGGTCTCCAGATGCGACGGGCCCCCCGCCTGATAAAGGTAGATGACGCGCTGACAACGCCCCGGATGATGCTTCACACGCACCACCCCGCCGGTCGAGGACAAGGACGACTCCGCGGCCAACAGCCGCGGATGCAGCAAGGAACCCAGCGCGAGCGCACCTAATCCGCCGCTGCTGCGGCGTAGAAATGCCCGCCGCGCCAGCGGCAGGTCTTGTCCGGTCGGCCAGGTGAAATTCATCAGAGCATCGTCCAGGGCCGTTGCGCGGCCTCTCCAACTTCAGCCTTAGTTTTTACCGATGGCAAGCGCATTTCAACCTGCCAGGATCGCGCGGGCGGCCCGGACGCTTGCGCCCGGTCCGCCTAATGACGCCACCAAGGCAGCGAGCTTGTCGCGAATGACCTGCCGTCGGCCGGGGTCGTTCCAAAGATTGAGCGCGGCTTGGGCCAGGTTATCCGGCGTGGCTTGGTCCTGGATGAACTCGGGGAACAAAGCCTCCTGGGCCAGCAGGTTTGGCATGGCCAGGTATCTCACTTGGATAATGCGTTTGCCGATTTGGTAAGTGCTCCAGGACGTTTTGTAGAGCGCCACGGTTGGCACACGGAAGTAAGCGCATTCCATGGTGACAGTGCCGGTGGCAGCCATGGCGAGTGATGCGGCGCTTAAGGCGTCGGCGAGACGCCCGACCTGGATCGTGAATTGAGGGAGCCCGCAACTGGCACAAGTAGTCTTGGCCAATCCGGCCAGCGCCTCGTTGGGCAGCACCAGCACACCGCGCGCACCGGGCGCGGCAGACACGATGCGTTTCCACGCTTCGAGCATGACCGGCAGATGCCGCTGCAACTCGTCGACGCGGCTTCCCGGCAACAGCACGACCAGACCTTGATCTGGCGCAGGCGCGGACTCGCCCGCTGCCCTGGCCTCAGGCGCCTGCGTCTTGGCATGGCGATCCAACATGGGATGCCCGACGAATTCCACCCGGAGTTTGGGGACCCGTTCCGCGTACCACGGCTTTTCAAACGGAAAGATCGCCAGCACCAGATCGAAATCCCGGGCCATGGCCTTCGCGCGGCCCGGGCGCGACGCCCAGACCTGCGGGGAAACGTACTGCACGATGCGCGGGCGCCAGTCTTGGAGGCCGCGCACTTGGATTTCCCACCGGATCTGGCGCGCGAACCGGCGGTTGAAACCGGAGAAATCCACGCACACGATGACATCCGGACGTCGATGCAAAGCCAGCCCCAGCAGTTGCTTAAAAATTCGCCGAAATTTGCCATAGTTCCGGATCACCTCGGCCAGTCCAACCACTGCATGTTGCGTCAAATCCAAAGCCAGTTCGACCCCCGCCGCCCGCATCTGCGGGCCGCCTCCGCCAAAAAAGCGGGGCACGGACGGTCCGCGAGGCTTGGTTTTCCACTCGGCGCTGAGCGCCCGGACCAGCTCGGCGGCTAATAAGTCGCCGCTGGGTTCGCCCGCCACGAGCATGATGGAACTAATGCTCATGGTTTCTCCCAACGGCCGCAGCTGCGAAGGGGCCGGCCGAACGGAACAGTCGCCCGCCGCGGCTCGGGCGAGGCGGGCACAACCAAGCGAGAAGATGCGAAGGACAGAGATGTGGGAGACACATCACGGGACTAGGCGAGTTTTTCTTGAGGCATGGACTTTTGGATGAGTCGAGTGATCTCGAAGGCCAGGTCGAGCGCCTGTTTGGCGGATTCCCCACTGACCACCGGAGTCTGCTGCTGGCGCACGCAATCCACAAAATGTTGCAGCTCCAATTTGAGGGGCTCTTCCTTGGTGATCGGGACCGGCTCGCGCACGATGCGTTTGCCCGCAAATTGGCTCACAATGGTGCTGTCCTTGGAGGCCAGGAGCTTCTTGAGCAGGGAACTCTCCTCTTCGTCATCCCGCGCAATCCGATAGATGAACCCTTCCTGCGCCCGGTAATCCAACGAGATATAGCAGGTGTTGGTTGGGCCGCAGAACGCGCGGATTTTACGCATCCGTTCCGGGCTGACGCGGCTCACCGTCATGTTGGCCACGCAACCGTTGGCAAAACGCAGCCGGGCATTGGCGATGTCTTCGGATTTGCTCAACACTGGTATGCCCACCGCATCCACGTGGGTGACGGGCGATTTCACAAAAGCCAGGACCACGTCCAAGTCGTGGATCATCAAATCCAGCACCACTCCGATGTCGGTGCTGCGTGCCGGGTAAGGAGATAACCGATGCGTCTCCAGGAAGCGTGGTTCGACGGCCACGCTTTGGAGATACTGGAAAACGGGATTGAATCTTTCCACATGACCCACCTGCAGGACGCACCGGTTCTGCCGCGCCAATTCCACCAGCTCCGCCGCTTGCGTGGTGTTTTCCGTCATGGGTTTCTCGACCAGCACGTGCTTGCCCTGAAGTAAGAGTTGGCGCGCGAGGTCGAAATGCGTGCTCGTGGGAGTGACGATGCTCAGCGCCTCGACCGTCTCGACGGCTTCCGGCACCGAATAGAAGGCGCGAACTTGATATTTTTCCGCCACCCGCCGGGCGACATCGGGGATCACGTCGAAGACACCGGCAAGTTCGACGGTGCCGCTGCGGGCCAGGTCGGCGTAGAGCCGGGCATGTTCCTTGCCGAGCGATCCTGTGCCCAGCACAGCGATTCGAAGGGGCTGCGAAGCGGTCGGAGTCACGGCGGCGAGCTTGCCACTGTGCCCGGATGACTGACAACTGGCAATTGGATGTCGTGGATGTCGGATGTCGTGGCAACTGGCGGTCGGCGCGGACGCGTGCTGGAAGGTGCAGACGGCCGCTGCACCCGGGGGAATGGTGACGATGAACGATGTGCCATGAGCCGCCACGCCCAATGACATAGGTCCTTGAGCGTGAGGCGCCGCGAGTCTTGCCAGGTAGTTGCTGGTTGCTGGTTGCTGGTTGCTGGTTGTTGGTTGCTGGTTGTTGGTTGCTGGTTGCTGCGCACGGACCAATCAGGTAACGGGATTTTTCTTTCCCTTTGGAAGCCGGTTCCTAATATCAGCCGCTGCTCGCGGCTCGCTTGCGGGCAGCGATTCCAGAAGACGAATACGATACTATGCCACTGACACACACCAGAGACCTGTTTGCCAAAGCTTTGAAGGGGAAGTATGCCCTCGGCGCCTTTAATGTGAACAACATGGAGCTGCTTCAGGCCATCGTGGAAGCGTGCGAAGAAGAGAAAGCTCCCGTCATGCTGCAGATCTCCAAAGGCGCGCGCCAATACGCCAATGCCGTTTACCTCAAGAAACTCATCGACGCGGCCGTCAGTCTCACCAACATCCCGATCGCGGTGCATTTGGATCACGGCGACTCCTTCGAACTGTGCAAGGAGTGCATCGATGAAGGATTTACCAGTGTCATGATCGACGCCAGCCACGAGCCGCTTGAGAAGAATATCGAGATCTGCCGCAAAGTGGTCGAATACGCCCACAAACATGATTGCGTCGTGGAAGGTGAACTGGGCATGCTCGTGGGCGCGCAACACGATGACGGGGAAGAAGGTGGCGGTTATTCCAAAGGCGGCTGTTACACCCATCCGGATGAAGCGGTGGAATACGTGCGCCAATCCGGCGTCGATTCCCTGGCCGTCGCCATCGGCAACTCCCACGGCGCTTACAAATTCAAGGGCGAACAGCACCTGGACCTGGAACGCCTCAAAGCCATTAAGAAAGCCCTCATGGACGCCGGTCTCGGCGATTATCCCCTTGTGTTGCACGGAGCATCCAGCGTCCCCAAAGATCTCGCCGAGGAAATCAACAAGTATGGCGGCAAACTCGGGCCCGACACCGCCGGCGTGCCGGAGGCGGATATCGAAGTGGCCCGTCGCACTGGCTGCACCAAGGTCAACATCGACACCGATCTGCGCCTGGCCATGACCGCCGCCATCCGCAAGGTCTTCACCGATAATCCGAAGGAATTCGATCCGCGCAAGTACCTCGGCCCTGCCCGCGCCAAGGTGAAAGATCTTGTCCGTCACAAGGTGAAGAATGTCCTGTGCTGCGCCGGACATGCTTTTGATTAAAACCGATTTGCCTTAGCGGCGGTCCCAAAACCGCCGCAGCGTCCGCTGCGACAGCGGGTGTTGTTGGCTTCTTCCGCTCACGCCTCGCGGAGATGACCTGAATGCATCTGGCTGTGTCCCGGCCCCGGCTGACCCGGTTAAAGTGTTTGAGCGGGCCGCCGATTGGGATAACAGAGACCGCTGTCGCCTGATTCGAGTTGGCTGAGATTCTGTTGGTTAGGACACGTGCTATGAAACGGGAAGTTCTGGATACACATCAGAAGGCGCTGCAAATGAACCTGGACGCGGGCGTTTACGGCACGTTCGCCGAGATCGGTGCGGGTCAGGAGGTGGCGCGGTGGTTTTTTCGGGTGGGCGGCGCGTCCGGCACCATCGCCAAGGCGATGAGCGCCTATGACATGGCGTTCAGTGACGCCATCTACGGGCCCTGCGAACGGTACGTCAGCAAGCAACGCATCCAATCGATGCTCGATCATGAGTTCCGCTTGCTTTATGAGCGACTTGACGCCAAACGCGGCGAAAAGACGCAATTCTTCGTCTTCGCCAATACGGTGGCGGCGAAAAGTTTCAGTCGCAAAGATGACCCGCACGGCTGGCTGGGCATCCGATTCCAGACGGCTCCGCGCACCGATCCCTCCCAGATCATCATCCACGCCCGGTTGTTGGATAAGGAAAACCTTCAGGAACAGGAAGCGCTCGGCATCATGGGCGTGAACCTTGCCTATGGCGCCCATTACTTGTATCGGGACCCCGAAACCCTGCTGGTCTCCCTGCTGGATGCCTTGACCAATGCCCGCGTGGAAGTGGACCTGATCGAATTCTCCGGGCCGGACTTTGAGAAGGTGGACAATCGGCTGATGAGCCTGAAGCTAGTTCAGAACGGATTATCCAACGCGGCCATGTTCACCGCCACCGGCGAAGTCGTGCAGCCCGCCGATGTCCTTTACAAAAAGTGCATCCTGATCGAGCGCGGCAGTTTCCGCCCGGTCACGCACGTCTCCATGGACATGCTGCGCTGCGCCCAGGCGCAATTCATCCAGGAACCGCGCGTCCAAGGCCAGCCCGCCGTCGACATCATGGAGATGACGCTGAAGAATCTCCTTGAAGGCGATACGATCGATCACCGCGATTTTCTCGACCGCGCGGATATCCTGGGCGCCCTGGGCAAGACGGTGCTCATCTCCAACTACGCCGAGTATCATCGGCTGGCCGCCTATCTCTTCCGGCAGACCAAGCACATGATCGGCATCGTGATGGGCGTGCCGACCCTGCGCGAGATCTTCGAGGAAAAGTACTACGCCGATCTCGAAGGGGGCATCCTCGAGTCTTTCGGGCGTCTGTTTAAGAATGATCTCAAGCTCTATGCCTACCCGCTGCTGGATCAGCCGACCGGTTCGTTGATCACCGCCGGCAACCTGCGCGTGGCGCCGCACTTGCGACATCTTTATGCCTACTTGGTCGAGAATCGCCTGATCGAGAACGTGCGCGATTACAACGAAAGTTATCTGCACATCTTTTCGCGCGATGTCTTGAAACGCCTGCGTGCCGGCGATGCCACCTGGGAGACGATGGTCCCGCGCGAAGTCGCCGACCTCATCAAGAAACGCAAGCTCCTTGGTTACACCGAAAAAACCCGGGCCCGACGGAACGTGCGGGCCGGTACCACGGGCTTGGTGGATTCGGTGCATCTGGCCGGCGTCCCCAAAGCGGCTTAATTAACGGAGGCTCGCCCGAGCTTATGCCACCGCTGCGCCTGGTCTCGTGGAACTCCAAGCCCTTCGACGTCCTTTTCGATCCGGGTTCCGGCGAGGCGACCTGGGTGCGGCTCGCCCGTCCTCGACCGGACTCCGGGCCCGTTACGGGTGTGGCGGTCGCGGAACGAACGCTGGGCGGTGCCCGCTGCAACTTTGCAGTGTATGTGGAGGCGAGCGGACTGGTCTTTAACGCCGGCGCCAAACGCTGGCCGTTGTCCGATGCGACGATTCGGTTTGTGCATCAGGCCGGGTGGTTCTGTTCGACCTTCCGGGTCTATCGGGGCGAGTGTTTGGAATTCACTTTCACCTACGTGCATCTGTGGCGTGGGCTGTTTAGCGTGATCGATGCGACCTACGATGGCCTCGACCGTGAGTATGACTTCTTCTGCATTACTTCGCTCTCTGCGCCGGTTCGCCAGAGTGGCAGCAGTGGGCGCGAGAGCGATGGAGTCTCTCCACGGCGGCTTGAGCCGGTTCCACGGCGTGGACGTGCCGCGCGTTCCAGGCCATGCCTTTGAATTCAACGCCGAAACGTTGCG
>DATLUX010000140.1:0-49994 GCA_035577805.1 Verrucomicrobiia bacterium | reverse complement strand
GGTTACGTGCCGAAGGAAGCTGGATCTCAGGATGCGTTTATGCCAATATCCGCGCACATTGGCCACGTGCAAACTCCGCCCTTCCAGACTCAGGCGCGGTTAGCCCAAGCGAAAGGATTCAAGCCGGTGAAATCCTTTTATGACAGTGCCTAGAAACAGCCACCCTTCCGCCGCCGCCGTGCACGTGTTTCAGACCACTCATTGGTCAGTGGTGTTGTCCGCGGGAGACCCGACGTCGCCCGACGCCCACGCCGCGTTGACCCGTCTGTGCCAGACCTATTGGCTGCCGATTTACGCGTTTATCCGCAAGCGGGGACATTCGCCCGAGCAGGCGGAGGATTTGGCTCAGGATTTTTTCTCGAACTTTTTGGAGAAGAATTATGTGGCGAAGGCAACCCGGGATCGCGGCCGGTTTCGTTCCTTCCTCATGACTTCGGTGGCCAACTTTCTGCACAACGTCCACGAGCGGCGTCAGGCCAAGAAACGCGGAGGCGGCGTGCCGGTGCTGACGTTGAACAGCCAGGATGCAGAGACCTGTTATCTTTCCGAACCGACCGACGAGACCGACCCGGCGAAGGCGTTCGAGCAACGCTGGGCTTCGACTGTGCTTCAGACCGTGTTGCAGCAACTCCGGAACGAATTCACGGGAGCCGGACGCGGCGAGCTGTTCGAAGCTCTGCACGCCCATTTGTGGGGGGACGCGCAGTCCGTTCCGTATCCGGAGGTGGCCGGGCAATTTGGGCTGACGATTGCCAACGTCAAGACCACGGCTCATCGATTGCGGCGACGCTATCGGGAGCTGCTCCGGGAAGAGATTGCGCAAACCGTCTCCCAACCAGGGGAGATCGACGAGGAGATCCGGCACCTGATGAAGGTCGTCAGCCAATAACTGGCCGAGCCGTCGCTTGGGGCCACTAAAGTTTGTAACCACAGGCGAGTTTTTCCGGTAGTGCTGAGTTGCTTAGGCACAAACAAATCAGCCGATCAACCATGACCACGCCCGCGCTCTGCCAGAAATGCGGCTCGCGCCTGGGCCACGTTGCGCCCGGAGGCATGTGCGCGTACTGCATGCTGGAGGCCGGGTTGTCTGAACCCATGGCCTGGCTGCATGAGGACCAGCACGCGGCCGAGGAATCGCTGCTCGAACCAGCCCAGCCCGCCGGCGCGGTGCGGAGGTTTGGACACTATGAATTGCTCGAAGAAATCGGCCGCGGCGGCATGGGCATCGTCTACCGCGCGCGCGACCTGAAACTCAACCGCGTGGTCGCGCTCAAGTTGATTCTTTCCGGGCAGTTCGCCAGTAAACGCGAAGTGGAACGGTTCCGCGCCGAAGCGGAGGCCGCCGCCCGGCTTGATCACCCCAACATCGTGCCCATCTATGAAGTCGGGGAACAGGATGGCCGCCCGTTTTACAGCATGAAATTCATGGAAGGCGGCTCCCTGTCGGCCGCGAGCAGCCAAGCGCAGCCTGCTCTGTCCAACCGCCAGGCCGCTTTGCTCCTCGCCAAAATCGCCCATGCGGTCCATCACGCTCACCAACGAGCCATCCTCCATCGCGACATCAAACCCGGGAATATCCTGCTGGACGCCTCAGGCGAACCGCACATGAGCGATTTTGGATTGGCCAAATGCCTTGACCGCGCCAACAACCTGACCCTGAGTGGCGCCACGCTGGGTTCCCCTAGTTACATGTCACCGGAGCAAGCCGGCTCGCACGACGATCGACTGACCATCGCAATGGACACTTACAGTCTGGGAGCGCTCCTGTATCACTTGCTCGCCGGCCAGCCGCCCTTTCAAGCGGAAACGCCCCTGGCCACACTCCAGCGGGTGCTGCATGAAGATCCGATGTCTCCGAAGTCGCTCCGGCCCGAAACCGATCCGGACCTGCAAACGATCTGCCTGAAGTGCCTCGAAAAGGAACCGGCGCGTCGTTATGCCTCGGCGGATGCTCTGGCGGATGACCTGGAACGCTGGCTGAGGCACGAACCGATCCGGGCCCGCAGCGTGACCCTAGCAGAACGGTTGCGGAAATGGGCGCGGCGCAATCCGAAGGTCGCCGCTCTGGCCTTCTTGCTGAATGCAGCCCTGTGGTTGGGAGCGGCGGCCGTTCTTTGGCAATGGCAGCGCGCGGATCGGTTGGCGCGTGAAGAGGGTCGATTGCGAACGCGGGCCGAGCAGGAACAACTGGCGGCGCAGCGCAGCCTGTATACCGCGGACATGCTGCTGGCGCATCAGGCGTTGTTGGAACGCAACCTCGGGCGCGCACGCGCCTTGTTGCTCCGGCATAGCCCGGGAGCGATGGAGGCGGACTTGCGCGGCTGGGAATGGCATTATCTGAACGGCCAGTGTCAAAGCGACGAACTCCGCACCATCGGCACGCACCGCGATCTGGTGACTGCTGTGCGGTTTGCTCCCGACGGCCACAGTTTGTTCAGCGCCGACGATCACGGCACCATCAAGATTTGGGACAGCGCCTCCGGCAATTCCATGCGCGACCTCCACGTGTCGGGCCGAACCTTGACCTGCTTTGAACTCTCCTTGGACGGTAAATGGATGGCTCTCGGCATCGATCAACGCGTCGAACTTCGCGAGACGCGAACCTGGCAGGTGCTGCAAACGTTCTCGTTGGACGCCGCCATTTCGTCGATCGCCTTCTCCAGGGATTCTAGAGTGTTGGCCATGGGAACGCGGCGGGAGATCGTTCATTGGGACCTGGCAGCCGCCCACGAATCGCAACGGTATCCCGCGGCCGTGCAAGGGCGGTATGTGCCCGGCCGGATCGCGTTTTCTCCCGACGGCCGTCAATTGGCCGTCACGCTCTCGGAGCGCACCATTGGACGACGGGATATCGCCGGCCAGGCCTGGCTCCGACCGCTCCGAGGCCACAGCCGGGGCATCACGGATCTGGCCTGGTCCCCTGACGGTCGATCGCTCGCCTCGGCGGGCATGGACGGCATCGTCCGACTCTGGAATGCCGAGACCGGCCTGGAAGTCACGAACCACGAGGCGCACCGGTCCTGGATCATCTCGTTGGCCTTCTCTCCGGACGGTACGCTTCTGGCCAGTGTGGGCTCCGACCAACGCGTGGTGGTGTGGCGAACCGACCATTGGCGCGAATTGGCCAACCTGAAAGGCAGTCTGGACGATCTTCAATCCGTCGCGTTTGCGCCGGACGGCCGGACGCTCGTCACCGGGGGTCAAGACGGAGCGGTGCGCTTGTGGCAGGCCGGCCCTGCCTCTGCGGAAGCCGCGCGCTGGGAACCCCTGCCCCGGCTCCAGGACGATCCAATTCTCTCCGCGGATGGACAGGCCGTCGCTTTCCTTTCCAATGGTTTTGAATTGAAACTGTGGGACGCCGTTTCCTTGCGCGAACGCGCCACGGTGCAGTTGCCACAGACCAACCGAACGTGCTTTGACATCAGCCCGAGGGGCAGACGCGCCGCGGTGGGAACCGCGGACGGGCGCGTGGAGCTGGTGGAAATCCCGCCGGACAGCGCGGCGCCGACCTGGCGCGAACTCGGCCGTCACCGCCAGGGTATTGTCCAAGTGTCCTTCTCGCGCGATGGCCAGGTGTTGGCCAGCGCGGGGCGCGATGAACAAGTGAAACTTTGGGAGGTGGCGTCAGGCCGGGAAACAGCGGTCATCCCAGAATCCTCCGGCGGGGGCGTTCGTTGCTGCTCGCTGGCTGCGGATGGGTCGCGCCTCTCCATCATCCGCGATCATTTGATCAAGATTTACGACACGCGGGTTGGCCGCCTGATCGCGTCGCTGAGCGCGGACCGACCTTACACAGATGATGCGGCGTTTGCGCCGGACCATCACCATTTCGCCGCGGCGACCAGAGACGGCTGGGTCCATCTGTGGGACCTCGATCGGCAAGAGAAAATCGACTCCTTCCGTGGCCAGCTGCTCGGCGTCCATTCCATCACTTTTTCGCCCGACAGCCGACGCTTGGCGGTCGGGAGCGGGGAGGGCACGGTGAAGTTATGGGATCTGGTCTCGCGTCAGGAAGTGGCGACCTTGCGCTTGGAAGGGCAAATGAGGCCAGTTTTGATGCTATCCTTTACGCCGTCAGGATACTCGCTGGTCGCGATCAAAAAGAACGCCGTCTACGTTTGGACTGCGCCGGACCTTACCGCGTCCGGCATAAGGGCCAACCCGTAGGCCGCGCGGGAACGTCCTCACGACCCTGCTCGGAAGACTCCGCCAATCGGTCGGCGGCGTGTCCTGGTGGCGCCTTGGAACGAAACCCCCAGCCGCTGGATTATCCGCCTACCGCAGAATTTTTGTAACCATCCTGGATTTTTCCTTTAGTGCCACTGCGATGAAGCGGACCTCTCGAGACTATTTGAGGATCTGTCTATTCATTGCCTGTCTGGGGGGCGTTTCCTGCCAGAAACAGCCGAGGGCTGAATTCACTCCGAATCCGACCAACTCGAACCCGGTGGCAATCATCGGCGAGGCTGTGATCACGGCCGACATGCTGCGGGCCCAACTGCAGCAGCGATTCCCTCCGCCGCGAAATCAACCGCTTTCGCTTGAGCAAAAGCAGGCTGTGCTGGACACGTGGATCCGCACCGAGTCGCTTTATGCCCGGGCACGGGCCACCGGATTCGATCAGAGTCCGGAGCTGCAGACGCAGATCAAGAACCTGGTGGTGACGCGGTTCCTGGAGAATCGGCTGCCAGGCACGTCCGTGGAAGTAACGGATGAAGCCGTAGCCGCCTGGTATCAAACGAACCAGGCGCGTTTCGCGCAACCCGCCTCGGCTCGCGGCGCCATCCTGTTGATTGCCGTCCCGGCCAACGCTTCCGCTGACAAACGAGCGGAAGCCCGGCAGCGCGCCGAAGCGATCTGGAACGAAGCCCGCACCCCGGCGGGCGAGACGGATTTCTCGAGGTTAGTGGCGCGGTTTTCAGACGATCAAGCCTCCCGTTATCGCGGCGGAGATGTCGGGTGGCATTCGGCTGGCTCCACAAGTTTGCATCACGCGGTGAGGGATGCCTTGCTGGCGTTGGAGCGCGAAACCGACATGGCGCCGCTGGTGGAGACTGAGCGCGGCTTTTACATCGTGAAGCTCCTGGAACGACGCGCGGCCGCGCACCAACCGCTCGCTCAGGTCCAGAAAACCATTCGTTACGAAGTGTCGCGAGAATACACCCGACAAGCCGAGCGAGCCTTCTATGACCAGCTCAAACAAGGCCTGAACATTCGGATCAACCAGGAACTGCTGGAGTCGATCAACCTTCCCCCCACCGCACCAGCCACCCCTCCGGGACTGCCGGGAGTGCGGACCGCCCACCTTCGTAACGCGAGCCCCACGGACCCCGGCCAAGTTCACTTCGGCGTGGCTAACGCCCGCCTTCATGATCGCCTGCGTAACGGGGCTCAGGCCATTGATCCCAGCCAAACGCACTCCGGCGCGGCTGACGTCCGCCGGCAATAAACATCCTAAGCCATGAGACGTATCTTTTACCTTCTTATAACCGGTGCGCTCATCGCCGGCGCACAGGCCCAAACGGTCACGCAAACCTTCGCGCTACGCTCCGGCTGGAATTCGATCTGGCTCGAGGTGGAGCCGAGCAACGCTGCCATTGACGGGGTCTTCGCCGGGCTGCCCGTCTCCAGCGTATGGACGTACGTGCCGAAGGATTCGCCGGTCGAGTTCATCCAGCAACAAACCGAAGCACAGTTCAATGAACCGGGTTGGCTCTCGTACCTCCCGCCCTCTCGTCCCGACTCCTTCCTCTCGACGCTCTTTGCGGTCCACGCGCTCCACGCCTATCTGGTCAAGCTGACCAACGCGGCGACGTTGACGGTGACGGGGATCCCAGTGCTCAGACCCGTCAAATGGGTGACCGACTCGTTTAATCTGCGCGGCTTTCCGGTGGACCCGGCGCACCTGCCGACCTTTGACACTTTCTTTGCACCATCGCCGGCGCATGCGGGACAGGCCATCTACGAACTGCAACCGGGCGGTCAGTGGCAGCAAGTGGTTCCCTCGGCCCGGATGAAACAGGGCGAAGCCTACTGGGCCTATTGCCAGGGCGCTTCCACGTTTCCTGGGCCGACCGGCATCGAACTGGAAATAGGGGAAGGATTGCGTTATGGCGCGCTGTTGACCGAGCTGATGCCGAGAGTGGTCAACCACTCCACCGCCAACAGAAACGTGTGTTGGCGAGAAATGTTGAACGGCGCAAACAATCCTCTCTCGTATCAAATCTTTGCGGACAACCGTTTGCGGTGGGTCAACCTGCCCTCGCCGTATTGTTCCAACCTTTTGGCCGGCGAATATGTCGACCAGCGCCTGGCCATCCGCCGCAGCGCCTTCACCGGGACCAATTACGCTTCCATTATCGAGATTACCGACGACCTCGGTACGCGGTATCTGGTGTCGGTGACAGGGGAGAAGCTGTTGGCCGGGCGCTCTTCTCTCGCCGCCACCAACGAGGCGGGCTATCCCACAGCCGGTCTCTGGATTGGCAGCGCCACGGTAACCAACGTCAATGAGCCTAATAGCAGCCAGCCTTTGCGGACTACACCAACGCGATCCGCCTTTGACCTGCGCCTCATTCTACACGTCGATGGCAGCGGCAAAGTCTGGCTCCTCAAAGAAGTCATCCAAATGTGGCAGAACGGCACCTCGACCATTAATGCCGAAGGATTCGTCGTCACCGACCAACCCGGCCGCTACGTCCTGCTGACCGACGAGGCCCTGATCCCGCAGTATCGTGGCGCATCATTGCGGGATGGCGTTCCGGTGGGACGTCGGATCAGCACGCTGGACTTCGATTTCGAAGGCGGCATGGTGGCGATGAGCGGCGCTCTGGCCGGCGGCAGCACGGCCAGCGGCACCATGGTCCTGGAGCCAAACTTCCCAACCAATCCCTTCAAGCACCGTTTTCATCCGGACCATGACAACCTGGATGCCACTTACACTCGCTTCAAAGAGGAAGCCTACCGGATCACCCGAAACATCGAATTGCGTTTCAGCGCAACCGATCCCGCCGGAGGAGACAACACGTCCTCGTTGGAGTACGGCCATAACGTGTTTGGTGGCGTTTATCACGAGGCCATCACGGGGTTGCATCGGACGGACATTATCTCGGAAGGGACTTTCCGCCTGACCCGCATAGCCAACTCGCCGGTTTTGAATCAATGACGACGTATTTCGAGCGCTGCCAAAGCTCGGGAGGAAATGACATGAAGCCTATTTGTCCGCCAGTTTTGCAATGGGGTCGAGCGCGGTCGAATGTCCGCGCGACCTGGAGCGCCCTGGCCGCGATCTTATGGATCGTGGGCGGTTTGCCCTGGTCGTCCCTCGCGCAAGTTACGAATGTCGGCAACGCGTTGTCCTTCGACGGCACGACCAACGCGGTGGTCATCGCCTCCGCTTTCCAGGGTTTTCCGAGCGCAACCATCACAGTGGAGTTCTGGGCGCGCTCCACCGACAGCACCAAGGATGGTTCTTTGTTTTCGTACGGGGCTGGCGGCGAGCCCAACAGCTTCCTCGTCCACGACCAGAGAAATCTTTCCCTTTTGCTCAACAGCTCTTGGCGGATCACGACCGGAATCGCGATCAATGACGGCGCCTGGCACCACGTGGCCATAGCCTGGTCCACTTCGGGCCCACTGCAGCTCTTCAAGGACGGCACGCTGGCGTTTTCCACGAATCGGGCAGGCATCCCATTAGGAGACGGCGGCACACTGGTGCTGGGACAGGATCAGGACATCATTGGCGGAGGGTTTGATGCAGCGGAGGCATTCCTGGGCGACATGGATGAGGTGCGAGTGTGGTCGGTCGTGCGGACGTCCGCGCAGATTGCGCAGAATCTCAATGTCGCATTGGCGGGGAACGACACGGGGCTGGTGGCTTACTACCGGTTTAATGAAGGACTGGGGGCAAGGGCGAACGATGCCAGTGGTTTAGGGCATCATGGCACGCTCGGGAGCGGGGTGAATTGGTTGCCTCACGCCCCTTACAATCCTGGCAGTGCGCTGGATATAGCCAATGGTTCTGTGCGCATTCCCAGTAGTCCGTCGTTTAACACACTTCCGATCACGATCATGACTTGGCTGCGGGCGAGTGGCACCACTCTAAAAGCGAGATGGGCATTGACCCGCGGCACTCGAGATGCCTTCGACTGGGTGATCATGCTCGAGCCGAATGGAACCCTCTCGGCCCAGTATCTCGCCACGCTGAGCACAGGCGTCTCCATCTACGAAATCAACGGTGGAAACGGCGGTCCAGTGAATGACGAGCTCTGGCATCACGTCGCGTTCACGGTCGATAACAGCGGAGGCCGGCTTTACGTGGATGGAATTCTGAAAGCTTCCAGGGGCTGGTTCGGCGCGCCCGCCGCCAATAACTCCGCCAACGTTGCTTACATCGGTTCTCCAGATTTCCCCTTCAACGGACAGCTGGATGAAGTGTCGCTGTGGAACGTCGCCCTTAGTCCAGCGGCGATTCAAGCCAACATGAACCGAAAGTTGACCGGCGCAGAATCAGGCTTGTTGGCGGTGTACCATTTGGATGAAGGCACCGGAACATTGGTAACAGACTCGTCGGCCGGGGTGCATCATGGCACCATCCTCAGCAATTGTGTCTGGACAACTTCCGGGGCGCGCCTTCATGGAACTGCCCAGCTCAGTGGCCGCGTGACGGCCTTGGGCAATGGGTGGCCGAACATCCCCGTCATCGCCGCCCTGCCACCTCTCACGGTGCCCGCCCAGCTGGCCATACCGGATGGCGGGACCTCCACCTCGATCAACTCCATCAACACCCAGAGAGGGGCGATCGGGTCGGTAAAGGTGGCGGTGAATATCACTCATGCCTTCGCGGGCGACCTGGAGTTGACCCTGATCCATCCGGACGGCACAGAAGTGCGGCTGAAGGACGCGGATTCCGTCGACGAGTCCGAAAATCTTTTGACCAGCTATCCGGAGGCGACCGCGCCGGTGCAAAGTCTGGACACGCTCAAAGGGAAATCTGTGGCTGGCCTTTGGCGTTTGCGCGTGCGCGACGCCTTTCCCATGGATACGGGAACATTGAATAGCTGGAGTTTGCAGTTCGGCGGGCCGGCTGGTGTGACCGATGCCAACGGAAGGTACGCCATCAGCAATCTGCTTAGCCTCAATAACCTGTTTGCGGACGCCTACTCGGTGCAGCCAGTCCGGGACGGTTTTGTTTTTGATCCCCTCGCCATCATGACGCCGCACAGCCGCACCAATGTCGACTTTACGGTGGTCTCCGGGTCGATCGACGGTCATGTGATGGATAAAACGACTCCATTTCCTGGAGCTACGATCAGCGCCGAGCCGGGATTGAGCACCATCAGTCGCGCCGATGGCTCTTACCGGCTTTCGGGTTTGCCACCGGGCATTCACACGCTGAGCGCCACTGCGCCTGGATACGGCTTTAAGCCGCCGCAACTCTCCGATCTCGCGTTGGGCGTGACGGGCGCGGACTTCTCCGTGCTGGGATACCCGGTCTCCGGGCGGATTACCGATGTGGAGTCCAATGGCGTCGCCGGGGTGACCGTGACGTCCAGTAACGGCGGGCAACCGGGCACCAGCGACAGCGAAGGTAACTACACGATCTCCGCTGCCATCGCAGGGTCGAGTTTCATCACTCCAGCCAAACTCGGAGCAACCTTTTCACCGGCCTCTCGCCGGATGACGGTTGGCCCTGCCCTTTCCAACGTCAATTTCTCCATCACTTCATCGCCGCCAGTCATCACCACGATCCCCTCCCAGGTTATCGCCAAAGGCAGTTCCACCGCGCCGCTGCGTTTCGATGTCAATGACCTCGAAACCCGCCCCGCTTTTCTGCAACTGGCGGGGACGTCCAGCAACACGAACCTGGTTCCCACAGCCAATATCGTTTTTGGCGGAGTCGGGATCCAGCGCACAGTCAAAGTCACGCCGGTGGCGGGCCAAGCCGGCACGACGCACATCACGGTGGTCGTGACAGACGAAGCGGGTCTCTCGGCCAGCAAAACGTTCGTGGTGCGGGTAAATCAGGCGCCGCTGCCGGGAGTAGGCCGGGCCTTGACCTTTAATGGGCTGCCGAACTCGGTCAGAACCGCCAACCGCGTGATCGTCGATAAGGGGACGTTCACGGTGGAAGCCTGGGCTTCCGCGCCGAGCAACTCCGCACCACGCACGCTCCTCGCCCAAGGCGACATTTTCTGCATCCGTGTGGATGGGTCAGGTCAGATTCGGATCGGGACCAATTGGAATACTGGCGTGCCGTTCCCCTTTGGCGATTGGCATCACTTGGCGGTGGTGCGCGAGACAGCCAATACGCGGCTCTATATTGACGGGGTCTTGCGGGCCACTCAGGACAGTCCCCTTACCTATCCCCGGCAAAACATCCCGTTCCTGGTCGGCTCGTTAGGCAGCAGCGAATATTGGCTGGGCGGCGTGGACGAAGTGCGAGTGTGGTATACGGCGCGCTCCGCCGTTGAAATCGCTTCCTATGCCAAGGTGCGCGTCATGGGTAACGAGGAAAACCTGGGCGCGCTCTGGCGTCTTGATGAGACAACTCCCGAATGGGCCTTGGACTCCTCTCCCTACGGGCAATTGATGTCGGTCGCAGGTCCGGGGCGGAGTTCGTCGGCGATCGGGTTCGATTCTTATGTCACGCTGCTGGGCCGGAACATTAATGACACGCTGCAAGGGTTCGACCCGGACGACGATGCCCTGACCTTCACGATTGTGAGCCAGCCCACCCGAGGCACCGTCCAGTTGCTGTCTCGGAGTACGGGTGAGTTTCTCTACACGGCGGACGGGGCTGGGCAGGATCAGTTCACCTTCACGGTGAGCGACGGTTATGCCACGTCGGAGGCCCACCCGGTCAACATCACGACGCTGCCAGACACCAATGCACCGACCATTTCCTTCATCGCCGACCAAGTCATTGCCGAAGACACTGCGTTGGGTCCCTTGGCCTTTACGGTCGGCGACTCGGAACGCTCCGCGGATCTGTTGACGGTGGTGGGGAGCTCCAGTGATCAGAGCCTCGTCCCGAACGAAAACATCAGCATTAGCGGCGACGGAGCGAACCGGTTCGTCACGCTGCAACCGGCTACCAATGCATTCGGCTCGGCGCTGATCACCCTGACCGTGAGCGACGGTTCGCAGCAGTCCACCAGCAGCTTTGCCTTAACCGTGACTCCGGTGCACGATCCGCCCACCGTCACCATGACCAACATGGAAGTCGGCAACGGCCAATTGTTCAGCCAGCCGATCCAGGTGTGGGCGCCTGATCGTTCTTCCACCGCCCCACTGACCTATTCGGTTTCGGTGTTTCCCGTCGCTGGTCTCTCCGGCCAAATCAGCGCAGCCGTGGGCCAATGCTCCTCCGATGGAAGCACGGTGCCTTGTGTGACGATGACGAGTATTGCCGACCGCAATTATTATGGGACGAACCGCGTGACGGTGACCGTCAATGATGGTTTGTCGAGCGGCCAGACGAGCTTCTTTGTGTTCTTGCGATCCACGCCGGTGCTTCCGGCCATTCCGGACCAACATACTCTCCGCGACATTCCGACCAAGGAGATTGATCTCATCACCACGATCCCTGACTGGGATACGCCTTTTCCGAATCTGGCCCTGACCTTCAGCTATTCAAATCCCGCCTTGGTGGACAGCAGCAGCTTCCAGTTGGATATCTACCATCGACTGGTGCTTGTGCCGCGGCCCGGGGCTTTCGGACAGAGCGCGATCACATTGACGATCAGCGATGGCGTTTCCAGCTCGAGCAACACGTTCCAATTCGTGGTGGAGAATCCCGTGAATTACCAGGTGGTGGAACTGCCGGCTCTTCCAGGTGCGCAGGGTTCCGACAACGCTGTGGCCTTGCGCCTGAATGACCACGGACAGGCGGTGGGCTGGTCGGAACTGGGCGGCTTGCCCCGGGCGGTCCTATGGGATGTCAATGGCTCTACGCCTACTGTCACTTCTCTGTTCAATACGCGCAGCGTCGCCTATGACATCAATAACCGCGGACAGATTGTCGGTCACAGCAACAACACTCCGTTTTTCTACAACAATGGCACGAGCACCACGCTGGGCGGGGTGGTGGGGTCCAGTTACGCTGGCGCCATCAACGATAGTGGCGAGATCGTGGGGGCCTACGATACGGGTCTCAGTCGATTCTTCTACTTCAATGGCACACAACAGATCATCCTCACCAATGTATTCTTCACCGGTTCTTTCCCCGGGGAACAGCGCGGCTTGGCATTGAATGCCTTGGGGGATGTCTTTGGGGGTGCAGTCGATTTGGCGGCCGGCTATCAACGCCAATTCAACGCCCTCCTTTGGACCAATCGCAGCAGTCGAACCACCTTGTCCTTCCCGAGCTTGACCGCCGATTGGTTGTCTCGACCCGTGGTGGGCGGGATCAACAATACTGGCTGGGTTTGCGTCAACCACTGGTATCAACCGCAGAATCAGTATTTCCCTATTCTGTTTAATTACCGGACCTCAACCACCAACAGCGCTTTTTCGTCAGCGTTGGCGGCAGGCTTGCCCGAACTGTTCCGATCCTACGCCTTCGCCCGCGACCTAAATGACTCCAGTCAGGTGGTGGGCTACGGCGAAACGTTCTCTAGTGGGCCAGTGCCGTTCCTTTACACAGACGGAAAAGTCTATCGGTTGGCGGAGTTGATGGTTGGCTCGGGCATCAGCCCTCTCGACGCCCGCGCCATTAACACCACCGGCGACATTGTCGGTTACGGCACCAAGCCCGGCGCGACCGGTTATGTCCCGTTTCTCCTGCGCAACCGGGTTTTTGTGGGTGAACCACAATCACCGCCAGACCAGGCCATTAACCCCGCGGATGGCAAAGCATACGCGCCACCGACGGTCAGCGCTCTGGACGGCACCGCGGCGACGGACGTGGCCAACGCCTACGTGTGGAGCGAGTACGAGCAGAAGCTGTTCTTTGTCCGTCCGATTTTGGCCGCGGTCACCTGGGCCACCAGCCCCAATACTGCCGGCGCCATTGTGGCCACGACGGTAAGACGGCTCCGCGTGGACTGGCCTCGTGCGCCCCAGATCCATGTCGCCAGCGCCCCGGCCGACGCCGGCCCGGTCAGCACCGCTTGGCCGCATCGCCCGCTAGCCGTATCTTATAGCACGGCCGCGGCCACGCTGGATCCCAGCACCCGCACTTTCAACGCGCCTAACCCAGGTTACAGCGTCATCCGTTATCTGATCGCCGCCGAAACGCCGTTGAATGTCCCGCCGGATCCTCTCACACATTCGAATTACTTCGAGGTTGTGCGCACCCTGGCATGGAATGACTCGGCGGTTTTGAACAACAACGTGCCGGCAACCGTGGGCGTCAAGGTCACTGACCCGCGCGGTCCGACCGTGTCGACCAACTCCTTCAAGAGTGGCTGGACCATTTTCCCGATCGCGCCCTATGACGGAGTTGGGGCAGACCGCGCTTATGATCGCAGCACCCAAACTGGACCCATCATCCCCGTCAACCAGGACACCTCGTCCACGAATGACGATTTGGTCGTGGCCTACTATAAACGGAATCCGGTGACGGGCGTGCTCTGGCCGGACCTGTCGGTTCGCTACAACATTTCGTGGCCGGCCAACGCGGAGAAGTTGGTCATCGCCAACAGCGCGGGGTCGGGACCTCTGCCCGAGTCGCAATATCCGGACAAGCGCGTGTATTTCCAAACCAACCCGAACCTGCCCGGCTATAATCCCAACGAGGAACACGCCTTCCTGGCCGCCACGAGTTCCGGACAGGGAGTGTTTGCGCTGCGCAACGATCTGAATCGCGCCAATACCTCCTCCAATTACGTATTGCTGAAATACCGCAACCCCAGCAATGGCGAGTGGCAATTCAAGATCTTCCAACCGGTGCTGACCGATGCGACGCATGGCTTCACCTTCAGTGGCGACGCCGGACTGGAGATACTCCCGCCTAAACCCGTGGGATTCTTCACGATTTGTGCAGAGACGACCGTGATCTCCGGCGCAACCAATGTGTTTCGCGATCATCGAGGGAAATTCTATGCCCGCACCGGAGCCACGCCAGCTCAACCTAACCCGCAGGTCGTCATGCGCTACTTCTACCCGTTGCAGGCGGACTTCTTCTACGATCGGGATGGGGACGGAATCAACGATGTGGACGTGGGAGATTGTGTGCGCTGGGACGCCATTGCCCCCGGCGCGTCGGACTCGCTTCCCGTGGATGTCACCTACCGGCTGCGCTGGCCGGACGACCCGCCGACGTTGCAGATCGGCGAGACGCTGTTGAATCCCAAACGCCGTTTACCAGGAATAAAAAACTGGGCCAGCGCCCAGGTCGTATATGATTCGCTCAATCCGGACGGCCAAACGCCGCTGATGAACACCGCCCGCCTCTACGATCCGCTCAGCGCGCGAGTCCTTCGGGTCAGCGACGTGGTGGGCGCCGGCTACGAATTTCCGGCCGAGATCGCGCAGCAAACCGTCAATGGCAAACAGATTTTCTCCGGCTTGCCCTACCATCTGCGCGCGCGCTTATCGTACGACCCCATCAACAAAACCATCAGTTTCGCGGGGGTTCTTGACGATCATGTGCTGGGGGAACCGCTGCTGCTGGTCAACGTCATGAGCGCCCAAGAACGTCTCCGCATCCTGCAGCTAAGTAATGAGGAGAATTTCCAGCGGATCATCAACAGGCTCTATAACCTCACGCGCAACCCGAATGACGTGAACGTGGCTAATCCAGGACAGTCGCCCGCAGACGAGGCGTTGCTGATTGGCTTCACCACGGCTTACACCGTGCTCATCAACAATGGCGGCACCGTGACAACCCAGGATTTCTTCGGCCGCCCGCCCACCGGCAACAACATCGCCATCCTGGGCGCCAAGATCGTCCAAGAACCCCTGGGCGATGCACCCAAGGCCCTCACCGCCGGCCTGCCGGTGCCGGGGATGAAGGCGAATTTTGGCGACGCCCTGGCCTTGGATGGCACCGGCGCTTTTGTCAGCACGCCGCAACAAATCGCTGCGCCGCAGACCTTCACCATGAGCGTGTGGTTTAAGACCAGCTTAAGCCAATACGGTGTTCTCTTGTCATTCCGCGACACTTCCGTTGGTAACTTCGGTGCTGGAGATCGCGACCTATATTTGGATGACGCCGGAGCGCTCAACTTTTACATCTGGGACGTGGGGCCGCACGTCATCACCTCGGCGAGCGGCTTCAGCGATGGGCAATGGCACCATGCGGCGGCGACGTTGTCGGCCAGCACCGGCATGAGGCTCTATGCCGATGGCAACCTGGTCGCAGCCGATCCCAATGTGACTTTCGCCTACACGTATCCGCAAGGCGGCTATTGGCGCATTGGCGAGAGCTTCCAGGGCACCATCGATGATCTGCAGATTTGGAACGTCGCGCGAACCGACCAGGAGATCCAACAAGGCCGCGGCCGTCCGTTAACCGGCGGGGAGCCCGGTTTGCACAGGTACTGGCGCTTCGATGACCCCGGTAAAATCGCGTTCGATAGCAGCACCAATCTGGCGGATGCAGAATTGCAGGGCAATGCGATGTACGTGCCTTCCACGCTCTCGACCGGCGAGGCCGGTGAACGCTATGTGGTGCTGGCGGAAAACAACGACCCGGCCCTCGGAGGGCTGCCCGTCAACCTGCACGTCATTCGGGTGGAAGGGGGACCGTTCCGAGGTGACTTGAAAGTCATTTTGCCGGACAACGTCTTCGATGAACGCCTGACCTTGCGCCACAGCTCGGACTTTGGCGCTGACCCGGATCGACTGGAATTCGAATGGTGGTATCACCCGGATGACGCGGACTTTGTTGCGACCGAGTTACCCACCCTCAAACCCGATGGCTCCATCGACCACGCGAATGGCTGGCTGATTTACGCCCCCGCGTTGCATCCCAACAAATCCGGCCAGAATACCATCACCATTGGTGAAGGCAGCGAGACCAGTCAGTTCACGCTGGCGGATAATTGGTTTATCTCGCGCTATCGCGGTTATGAGATCGGCGGGCAGACCAAGTGGAGTGATTGGGTGGGCGACCCTGCCAGCGCCGAAACCACGCGTGCGGCGCTGGCGCCTGGCTGGATCAAACGTGTCATCGAGGGCATCAACCTGTTCGACGCGCGCACGACCAATTTCCATGAGACCGCGGCCAGTACCTTCGCCAGCATGCTCACCCAAGCCGGCGAGCGCTACGAAGGAGACGTGGCGCTCAATCCCAGCGGAGAGAATCTGTCGAGTATCGGCCTGATTGCGGCTTACACCACCGTGCTCAATCGCGGGCGGCATCTGAGCATTGATGGGCTGCCTCCAGTAGATTCGGACCCGCTGAATAATGCATTGCTGCTCGCGGCCAGCCGCATTTCCGATCTTTACATGCTGCTAGGCAATGAAGCCTTTGCCGATGCGCAAGACCCGACCATTGGTTTCTTCTCCGATAGTTTCGAATTTGGCTCGTTGGCGACGGCGACCTTTGCCTTCAAGAACCAGCTCGATTCCCAACTCGAAGAGGAAATCACCTTGCTGCGCGGGCGCGATGACTCGGCGGCTGGCGTGGGGGCGCCGCCCGTCTACAACCGGCTGCTCTGGAACTTCACTGGCAGCGAGGGCGAAGTGGCTTATGAACGAACCTACAATGTGGGCGATGTCAACCTGGACGGCGTCATCAACGAGAACGACGCCAAGATCCTTTTCCCGCAGGGACACGGCGATGCCTGGGGCCATTACTTGACTGCGCTCACCACCTACTACGAGCTGTTGCGTCACCCGCATTTCACCTGGGTCCCCCGCACCGAGAGCGTATCGGTGGCCGGCGCGGCCGTGCGCGTGGATTTCCTGGATGAACGCAAGTTTGCCATCGCGGCCGCGGCCAAGGCCAAGGCCGGGACTGAGATTCTGGATCTGACCTACCGTTCGAAGTACGTCGATGATCCCGCGGGCCAGTATCAGGGCTACAAAGATACGCGCACCGATCGCGCCTGGGGAGTGGTGGAGTGGGCGCGTCGGGCCGGGCAGGGAACGTATTTCGACTGGCTGGTGGGCAACGCTATCCTGCCCAGCAGCGATCCAAATACGAACCATGTCGGCCTCCAAAAGGTCGATCGCCAGACCGTTCTGGAACTGGAGCAGATCACCAGTGAGCACCGGGAGATGCAGGCGCGGCTGGACTCGGCGGATGCGGGCCTGAATCCCCTCGGCCTGGCCAAGGGCGCGGTGGCCTTCGATATTGACCCCTCCTTCTCCATTCCCGGGACGGACGTCCAGGGGCAACGACACTTCCAGCAGATCTACGATCGCGCGGTCAACGCCATGAACAACTGCGTGGCGCTCTGGAATCAAGCCAACCAGTTCAGCGAAGCGTTACGACATCAACAGGACGATATTGATGAGTTTACCGGGGCGGTGGCGGACCAGGAACGCGATTTCAAGAACCGGCTCATTGAAGTTTATGGTTATCCATATGCGGGCGATATCGGAGGGGGTAAAACCTATCCCAGCGGGTACGATGGACCGGATTTGTATCACTGGATGTACGTGGGCACCACCGAACTCACCGGCACTCCCGCTGCCACCAGGGGCATCTTGACCCGGACCTTCGCCGCGCCCGTCACTAATGCGGTGGGCACGCTTAATCTTTATTTCGATAACGATTTGGCGGCTGGGACGGTGCTGAGTTCTCAACCGGGCCCCGTACAATTCCCGCTGGCCAACGGCGACTGGGCCTTCTCCGCTCCGGCCGATTACGGCGCACGGCGCGCGCCTGGGGAAATTCAACTGGCGATCTCAGATTTAGTGCAGGAAGAGACCCGGCTCAAGCAATCGCTGCGCAACTACGACAACCTGGTCAAGCAGTTGCAGGATGCCGGCGGCGTGCTGCAAAGCCAGGCCAACGTGAACGGAGCCGTCATCCAGCTTCTCAAGGACAACCGGACGAAACAGGTGGATTTCAATACCCGCATTCAAGTCGCACAAACCTCGCAACTGATTTTCCGCCGGCTTAGCTCGGTGGTCGGGGCGGTCACCGAAGCCATGGCTGGCGGCCTGCCGGAAACGGTGCTCGATATCCCAGGCATGAGCTCGGTTTCCTCCGGGATGATTCTGGCTGGGATCGGCATTTCACAAGGATTGGATTCGGTGGCGGATATCGCGGAGGGGGCCCAGGACCGCTTGGAACTGGACAAGGAAGAAGCCCAGCTGCAAACCGATATTGATGTCGAAACCACCGATCGGACTTTTGAATTTGTGCAGCGAGCCGCCGAGCTGAAACAACTGCTGCGTGAAGAAGCGCCCCTGCGCCTGGAATGTTTCAATCAGGCCGAGTTGGTCAAACAGACCTACGGTCGATTGCAAGCTGCCGTCGCCTCCGCTGAACGCCTGAAGAAGGAACGCACCATCTTCCGTCAACGCACGGCCGGTACCACCCAACAAAATCGTTACAAGGACATGGCGTTCCGCATTTTTCGTAACGAAGCTCTCCAGAAGTATCGCGCCCAATTTGATCTTGCCTCACGCTACGTCTATCTGGCGGCCAGTGCCTATGATTACGAGCTGAACTTCCTGGGCACCGATACTCGTTCCGGACGCGATTTCTTCACGGACATCGTCCGCCAACGCAATATCGGGCAGATGATTGACGGTGATCCCATCCCCGGCAGCGCGGGGTTGGCCGACGCGCTCGGACGTTTGAAGCAGAATTTCGAAGTGCTGGAATCCCGCTTTGGCCTGAATAATCCCCAGTTGGAGACCGCCCGCTTTTCGCTCCGCAAGGAATTGTTTCGCATCCGGGACGATTCGGATCAGCAATGGCGCGCGATCTTGAAGCGAGCCGTCGTGGCCGACCTCTGGCAGGTGCCAGCCTTCCGGCGCTATTGCCGCCCGTTTGCGCCGGAATCCGCCGGCCCGCAGCCAGGCATGGTCATCCATTTCCCCACCACGATTACCTTCGGACTGAACTTCTTCGGCTTCCAGCTCGGCGGCGGGGACAGTGCGTATGATCCCAGTCTGTTCACCACCAAAATCAATTCCGTCGGTGTCTGGTTCGAGAATTACACCAACAACGCCTCCGGATTGGCCACGGCGCCGCGCGTTTATCTCATCCCCGCCGGTATGGATATTCAACGTTCACCCACTGGCAACACCCTGGCCACGCGCGAATGGAAGGTCCTGGATCAGGCCATTCCCATCCCGTTTCCCATTGGCGCCAGCGACCTGACGGCGCCCAGTTGGATTCCGATGAACGATTCGCTCCCGGAAAGCTTCGCGCAAATCCGGCGGTTCTCCAGCTTCCGCGCTTATCATGACGCAGGGGTGTATGATGACACTCAAACCACCAAGGACACCCGCTTGATCGGCCGCTCGGTGTGGAACACTGACTGGATCCTCATTATTCCGGGCGGGACCTTCCTGTTCGATCCTGACCAGGGCCTGGAAACCTTCATCAACTCCGTCAGCGACATCAAACTCGCCTTGCAGAGCTACTCTTACGCCGGCGATTGAACCCTGGGACACTCATGAAAATGTTCAGACCAAAACCATGCCGGCCTTCGGCGGCCCTCCTGTTCACCGGGACAGCGGCGATCCTGTTCATCTCGAGCGGCGCCGCCTTGGCAGTGATTCCCGAGCCGCCTAATATTCTTTACGGCACCATCACGCTGGACAATGCGCCCGTCACTGCCGACATGACCAACGTGGTCGTGGAAGCGCGCCGCACCACGAATGGCCCAGTGGTGGCCAGCTATCGGATGGGCTCCGACCCACAGCTCGGCAGTTATTATTCACTGCACATACCCATTGAATCCGTCGCGCCGATCACCGATGACACCAACTCCCAAACGGGCGACAAACTCATCATCCTGCTTCGCGATGCCTCCGGCCTTCGTGCGCAAACCAATTTCACCATCGTGGAACGCGGAGACGTGCTCCGGGCGGACTTTGGGACGGCCGTGTTCGACAGCGATGGGGACGGGTTGCCCGACTCCTGGGAATTAGCTTACTTCGGCAGCTTGGGCCGCAATGGTTCGTTCGTGGGCTTAAACGGAATGACAGCGCTGCAGAACTACATTGCCGGCACCAATCCGAATGACCCGAACGGAGGTTTCAAACTCTTTATCGTGCCGGACAACGAGCAGCGCCAGGTGTCTTTCTTCGCCATCCGGGCCGCGGGGCCGGGTTACGAAGGCAAAAGCCGCTATTATACACTGGAATCCAGCTCGAACCCGGCGACCAATTACCTGGCGGTCACCGGTGTCACGAACATCCTGGGCAACAACCAGACCGTGCTCCATTCCTCAGCTGCCCCAACCAACCTGTTCTTCCGCAGCCGCGTGACGCTGCGGGGACCCTAACGCAACGCGGGTGCGCTCCCCGAGACCACGCCTTGGAAACGGTCATCGCCTGGCTGCTTCGAGCGACACAGGTCCCGTGAGCGCCGTTGGACACCGCATTGCGGCGGGCGATGACCGGGTATTTTTACGGCGAAGCTCTCTTGGTGCCAAAGCGAGTGCCCCGGGCTCAGGGAAGTTTCGATTCGTCGAAAGGGAGAGCGCTTGGGGGCTCTCAGCAAACCATAATGGCCTGAAGGTCGTCTCTCAGGGCTGAACCTTCGTCGCAGGCTTGGTCGGGACACTCAGCTTTTCCCGCCACAAGGCCGCCTGGTCGGGCTTGCCCCAGGCTTCATAGAGTCGCACAAGCCTTTCGACGGTTTCATTGAGGAAGGAGGTCGCGGGTTCCGAGGTTGGCTCCGCCCGCCGTTGCCTGAGCCCTTCATGAGCCTGCACGAGCAGCGGCTCGGCCTCCGCGTACTTTTTCTGGCCGAGGAGCGCCCACCCCAGCAGACCGCGCACTCTGAAAGTAGATGACCTCCCCCGCTGCTCATGATCGAACACCTGCTGGCATTTGCGGAGCAGAGACTCGGCTTCGCCATAATTGCCAAGCCACAAGAGACAATTGGCAAGCTGAAATCGATTATCAGCCAGCGCCAAGCTGTCAGGGGCCAGGAATTTTTCCTGGTCTTCCAGCAGCTCGCGCCAAAGTGCCTCGGCCGTGGCGAGGTCACCACTGACCACGCACGCCGCTGCCTGATTGCGCCTCAGCTTAATCGTGGTGGCATGAAGAGGCCCAAGTTTGACCTTGCACCCTTCTACTGCTCTTTCAAAGAGCGCCACCGCATCCTTCCAGCGTCCGTCCCCTTGATAGGCCCTGGCCAGATTGTTAAGGATGATCAGCGTTTCGGCGTGGTCCGGGCCGAAATTTGTTGTTGCGAGTCCCATTGCTTGCTCGAGCAGCGGCACGGCCTTACCCGGACGGCCCGTGGCCCGGTAGTCGTGAGCCAGATTGTTCATCGCATGGATGGTCAGAAGATCGTCCAACCCGAGTTTTGATTTCGTGATCTCGACAAGCTTTTCATACATGCGTACGCCGTCGTCTAACCGGCCAAGTCTGTCGTAGGCGTCCGCCAGGTTGTTCATCGTGATGAGGGTGTCGCGATGTTGAGCACCCAGCAGGGCCTGCTGTCGTGTGAGGTTGTCTTCGAACAGAAGCACGGCGTTTGTTAGCCGACCGGCGCTTTTGTATGATTCGGCCAGATTGTTGATGGAAAGCAGCGTCTTGGCATGGTCGAGACCGAGTGTTTTCTTGCACAGCTCGACCGTCTGTTCCAGAAGTGTCAGGGCTTCCTCGTTGCGACCAGCGTCCCGGTATGAGTCGGCAAGGTTGTTCATCGCGAGAAGCGTGTTGTAGGCGTCGGGTGCGGCCCGCGCTCGCTGAAGCGCCAAGGCCCGCTCGAACTGTTCAACGGCTTTAGCGTATTCGCCAAGATCGCGGTAGGTAGCGCCCAACACATTGCGGATCGACGCCTCAACGAACAGGCGGTTGGTGAATGAGCTTTGAATTTCATTCGCGGCTGCATCGACCGCCGCCTGGAGCGTGACGTCCTTCCCCAAGCCTCCTCTTTCTCCTTTGCGGCGGGCCGCCGCCAGCACTTTGCCCTCGAAGAATTGCAGCACGGTCCGCGCCTCAACCTCTGCGTCTTTGGCCCGGTTGCGCTCCTCCTCCGTGGCCAGGCGCTGGGCCGTTTCCGCCTGCCGCGCTGTCTCTGCCCGGTTGCGCTCGCTGTTTGCCCACATCGCCAGCCCCACGCTGAGCGCAGTAGCTCCCACCAGTAAAACGACAAACCCAGCCGCGGCGGCAACCGGCCCACGATGTTTGCGCACGAATTTCCTCAGCCGGTAGCCCGTTGAGGGCGGACGTGCCTGCACGGGTTCGTCGCGCAGGCAACGCTCCAGGTCCGCCGCCAGCCCATTGGCGGTCTCGTAACGCCGGTTGCGGTCTTTCTCCAGGCATTTCATCACGATCCAGTCCAGGTCCGGATCGATTTCCGAGGTTCGATTTCCGATTTCCGATTTAGGCGCCGAGCCCTTCTGAATCAGGCGCTCCTGTTTCAGTCTCGTGCTGGGCTTGGGTGGATCGACTTCCCGAATCGTGCGCAGGACGGCTTCGAGGCCGCACTCGAGCAGGACCTGGGTGTCGAACGGCGTGCTGCCGGTCAGCAACTGATAGAGCACGACCCCCAACGAATACACGTCGCTGCGCGTGTCGATGTCCAGGCTCGCCAGGCCCGCCTGCTCGGGACTCATGTAGGCGGGCGTGCCGAGCCATTGCTGGAAGCCGGTGAACAGGGTCTTGTCGGTGAGCCGGCTCTCGGTCGCTTTGGCGATGCCAAAGTCGATCACCTTGGGCACAGGCCGGCCATCCTGCTCGGTCACCAGAATGTTCGAGGGCTTGAGGTCGCGGTGGATGATGCCTTTCTGGTGGGCATGTTGTACCGCGCGGCAGACCTGTATGAACAACTCCAACCGGCCGCGCGTGGACATTTTTGTCTCCTCGCAATACTGCGTGATCGGCAGCCCGCGCACCAGTTCCATGACGAAGTAGGGGCGACCCGCGCGCATGCCGAAGGCCGTGGCGCCGCCATCGAAGACCCGCGCGATGTTGGGATGGTCCATGAGCGCCAGGGCCTGACGCTCGGCCTCGAAACGCGCCGTCACCGAACGTGTGTCCATGCCCAGCTTGATGATCTTAAGCGCAACGCGGCGGCGGACTGGTTCCGCCTGCTCGGCCATCCACACGGTGCCCATGCCGCCTTCACCGATTTTCTCCAGCAGCTTGTAACGGCCAATACGGTCGCCGGATTGGTCCGTGAGGTTCGGAGTTCCGCCGTCAGCCAATTCCCCCGTAGGCAGGACTCCGGGCGCTCCTGCGGTGGGCAAGGACGCCAGCAGGCCGGGCGCCGGTTCGAGGTGTTCGAGGAAACCACTGGCGTGTTCGTGCGCGTCCAGCAGGCGTCGGAGCCGCTCTAGCGCCGCGGCATCCGGGCCGCAGACGTCGCGCAAGTAGGCGTCGCGGGCCTCCGGCGAGTCCAGGCTCAGCGCGTGCTCAAAGATGGTTTCCTCGCGGTTGGACGGCGCGCTCATACTTGAAGCGGATTTACTGGCTCCACTCCATCGTGCTCCTTTCGGGCGCAAAAGGAATCACCGAGTTGGAGAACTTCAGCGCAAGCGATCCAACTGGAATTGAATTGAACGCCGAACGTTGAGCCCTCATAGCGTGCCCTCAGTGGCTAATCACAGGCGCATCTTGAAATCAAACGAAACGCCGTTGCCGGCCGCTGGGGAAGGTCCGCTGAGGGCCAAAGCGACTGCCCTGGGCTCAGGGAACTTTCCCTGAGGGCTAAAACGATTGCCCTGAGCCCAGGGAAGTTTCCCGTGGCCATGTTTAGCACGACAAACGCCGCGCGCAGGCTAAGAACAAGATACAGAAGCCTCTCGGCCGTAGAGCTCCGCACTCCGCATTCCGCACTCCGCACTCGATCAGAGCCTCCTTACGTCGGCTGCTACCACCGGTAGTGTCCTAATTTGAATCGCGAATTGTAGCGGCGGTCTATGACCGCCGCCTTTTCGGCTCCTTTTCGCGCACCGGCGGCGGTCGCAGACCACCGCTACAGCCAAATTAGGACAGGACGCAACAATCTTGATTGAAAATCGCGCCGGGAAAACCGATTATCATGCGAGATCCCTCGGCTGTTGAATTGCCTGCCTGCGTGCATCGTAAATGCGAGCTTCCGTTATCTCACGTTGCGCGTGCTGCGCGATGATGGCGTGGTGGTTTACCTGAACGGCGCGGAGATTTCCCGTGATAACCTGCCGCCAGGCGCGATCAGCTCCGGCACGCTCGCCTTGCGGACGATCGGTGGGGTCGACGAAACCACTTGGCTCACCGCCGCCATCGATCCGACGCTGCTCATGGCCGGCACGAACCTCATGGCCGCCGCGATCCATCAAAGCGGCACCAACAGCAGCGACATCAGCTTTGATCTGGAACTAATCGGCTATAGCGCGGCGTCCTTGCCACGCCTCGGCGGGGCAGTGCAAGCAGGCGCGCTTGCCGTGAGTTGGCCCGGCTGGGCGGCGGGTTACCAGTTGTTATGTGCCACCAACCTGCACCAGCCCGTCGTCTGGTCTGCGGTTACCAACTCGCCTTTTCTCTCGAATCATCTGTGGCACGTGACTCTCGCCGGCCTGACCAACGGCCCTCGCTTCTACCGGCTGCAGGCGCCTTGAGAACCGCTGTCCGTATGAACATTAGCGCGCGAGGGAGCGCGGCGTTTACGCGCTTCAATGTCCGGCGGGTCGGCCGCGGTGGGAGTTGCAAGCGCTTGCTCCGATTCCCAACTTGAAGCGGGCTAAAGCCCGCGCTCCGGGGACGCTAAACGCGTACGTCGCGGGGCCACCCCCTCCCATCGGATGCATCGGATGGGCAGGGGCTGGGGGTGAGGGCTCTTTTCAGTCGAAGTTCATGGCCCCAATGCTCGTGCACATGACGGGCACGTGGAAGCGCCATGAAGACAGACTTGATCGAGTATATCTTCACCACCAGGACCAGACTTCGACTCGCAGGTAACGCAGCAGGCGGCGTCCAAGCAAGGCACCTGCCCGTTGCTCGCCGCAATAGATCTTGGCCAGACCGGTCATCTCGGGTCTGAGTAGAAATGAACTATTATCGAGTTGAGTGGTGACGAGGACGGTGCGTTCGTTGCGCCAGTCGTTGGTCTTCGAGGCGACCGGCGCCATCGCGGTCACGGTGCCGAGGAAGTCGAGGGTCGGATGCGCGCGGGCCTTGAGCACGACCTTTTGGCCGATTTTCACGTCGGCGATCTCCTTTTCCGGCACGAGGATTTCCGCTGTAATGGTCTTCAATTCGTGAACTTCAGCGACCAGGTCGCCCTTGGCCACGTGCTGTCCAACGTTTTCCTTCAAACGGTGAGTGGTGACGATGCCGGCGGCAGGACTGAGGATCTGCAGGAGCCGGAATTGATCCTCGAGATGGCTTTGTTGCGCGCGCCAGCGGGTGAGTTCCGCCTCCAGGGCTTCGATCTCCTCGGGCCGGCTGCCTGCCAGCAGAACCTTGAGGCGATCGTTGGCTTCCTGCAGCTCCTTGTCGCGCACGCTCAAGAGTTCTCTCGATTCCTCAAATTCCTTGCGGGAGACAAGCTTTTCCTCGAACAGACTCTGGTTCATCTCCAAGACGAGGCGGGCGTATTTGATGCGCTCGGTGGCCTTGGCGACGAGAGTTTTGGCGAGCTCCACCTCTTCTGCGCGCGGGCCGGCCTTGAGCAACTTGAGGTTCGCCTGCTTCTCGGCGATCTGGGCGTTGATCTTTCGGAGTTCGGCGCGATAATCGCGGTCCCCCAGCCGCGCGATCACATCGCCGCGGTTCACCACGTCGCCTTCGTCGTGGAAGATCTCTGCGATGATGCCCTCCACTTCGGCGCGCACGTCGGCGTTGTGGATCGGCAGGACGCTAAATTCCCCGGCCACCTTCAGTTCGGGGTGCCAGAACCAGAGCACCGCACCCAGTCCGCCCAGAACCACCACGACTTTCAACAATCGCTTGAGGGACCGGCGCCAGCGGTCGCGGGTCAGACTGAACTCAGCGGAGAGCTCGGTTCCGGCGCTGCGGATGGGGTTGCGGAAAATGCCGAGGAACAAAAATCCGAACAAGGCCAGTCCCCAGGCTTGGTATCGTTCAACGAGGTAGCTGCCCAGGTGGGATAGGACCAAGCCCAGCAGGCCGTATGAATAGGCCGCAGCAAGCAGGCCGTAGATGAGGTAGATGCGTCGCTCACGGGCGGTGATTTGATTCGGCGACAGTGATGTGAAGGTGATCAGGCTTTTGAACACGCTCCGCAAATAGGCAAAAGCCTTTGCGCGCAGGTTCGGCAGGTCCAGGGCATCGCTCAATAGGTAGTAACCATCCAGCTTGAGCAATGGGTTCATGTTGAAGAAGGATTTGATGGCAGAGGTGGCCGCAACCACCAGCGCCAGATAGTTCAAGGTCGTGCCAGGCTCAGTCACGCGCCACCACACAGTCGCCACCGCCCAAAGAAACATCTCAAAGTAGGCCCCTGCGAACGTGACCCACAGGCGATGTGACCTTTTCGGGAACAACCAGGCGTCGCTGACGTTGCAAAAAAACGCCGGTTGCAGGTAAATCAACATGAACCCAATCTCGCGCACCCGGCCACCGAAATGTTTGCAAGTCAGCCCGTGCGCGAATTCGTGCGCCACGATCACCAGCAGGCAGGTGACCCAGGCCAAAGCAATGGACTCAAAGCGCAACAGCCCACGCAGTTCGTGGCTCATTTGGTCCCACTCCCCGACGGTGATGCCCAGCGCGCACAACATCAACCCACCGGAGAAAGTGAGAAATGACCGCGTGAAAAGCGGCCGAACGAAGGGTGCCATCCGCTCAAACAACTCGTCTGGATCGAAGGCTTTGACACGAAGATAAAAGAGATCCCCGGCGATGCGACGGCGTCGTGCGCCGACCAGACGCGGCGCGTCGCCGGCCTCTGTCACCAGGCCCAGGCCCCTCAGTCGCTCGATAAACTGCTCCAACGTTGCCACGGAGAGCGTGGTGCCAAACCGTTCTTCGACGCGGTGCCGCACTGTCTCGCTGGAAGTGGTGCCATCCAGTTGTTGAGCGATGAAATGTTCCGCCTCACCGAAGCGAAAAAAACGCTCCGCCGCCGGGTCTTTGATGACAAAGTATGAATTCTCGGCCTCGCCTTGCCGACTGACCAGCAGGTCGCTTCGTAATTTGACGGTCGCAGCGGCCATTGGTCAGCTTTTTGCCGGCGGCGGCCCAAATTCGCGCAGAAGCCCACTCGCCTTAACCCTTCTATCTCGCGCGTTGGCCATGTGGGAAGGTGATCAAACGGATCAAGGGTTGGTGACGTTAAAAGCAATCGAGATGCGCTCGGTTGCTCCTTCGAAGCGCTCGACACGGTGCTCCAGCCACGCCGGGAAGATAAGCAGCTGCCCGGTGGTTGGGGTAAAGGGGATTCCCATTCCTGAACCGACCCAGGGTAAATCGATGCCTGGAGTCTCATACATCGCAACGACAGGACCGCGCGGATCCCGGAACGCGATCTCCCCGCCGATCATTTCCTGCGGGACCTTGACGTAATAAACCGCCGAAAGGAAACATCCTGGGTGGCAGTGCAGGACGTTGAAGTCTCCCGCCCGATTGACATTGATCCACCCTCGCAGGCGGAAGCGATCCACCTTCTTGCCGCCTTCGGGACGGAAGTGATTAAGGAACGTCTGGACATGCTGTTCCATTTCGTCACGGAATTCGGCAATGACCGGTTCGTTCAATTCGAAGAGATCAAACGCGTAGTGCCACCCGCCAGAATTAGTCCGCCGCGCCGCGTTGCGATCATCCTGGAGCAATCGTCGGGTGAGTTCCTCCAGTCTCTCGTTCAGTCGAATTGACCCTGTCTCACGACAAAGGTAGATCCAGGTGGAGAACAGGGGCATCACACCGACTTTGACCTGCCGCGCCGATGGCAAGATGGCGCCGGGGGAGCCAGTTTGCTGATTTGGTTGCTGCATCGCCGCCTCCCGGTTTGGTTCAAGCGTCCGTCCCGTCAAGCAACCTCCGAACGAGTCGAGCCGTTACCGCAGGACTTCCCCGTTGAGCGGAAGCCAGAGGCGACCGCTCAACGGGGGTTGCAACAAGCCGAATAACCGACTGCGGCCGGCTTGTTCGGATCACCGATCAAGGATTATGATTAGCCGCCTTGATTGCCAGGCTGACCTTCATATCCCTTCAGCCCATTGCCTTGGTTGCCGGGCTGGCCTTCATAACCCAGCTGGCCGGGGGCCACACTCGGAGCGATTCGTTCTTCCAATTCTTCCACTTTGACTATCATCTCGGGTTTCTTCTCGGGCTTCATGGTGCTTCCTGTTGTTAGTGTTTTTTCACCGGCTTCCGTTTCGCGAACAGATGCGCCGGCCGGTAATTATCGGCCCATCCATCCACATTGGGTTCGTGTCCTTCTCCGTCTTACCCTTCCGCACGATTACGACGGTAGATTCGCACAGTGTGTGGGGGGAGTTAATGCCCGGAAATTCGCGGGGAGCCGGATCCTTCCATTGGCCTCGCGACGACAAACGTCGGTTCGGGTTAAGCCCCACCCATACTTCTATGCCGCAGCCATAGACTAGGATTAACGATATTTCTACTTGAACGCCTCTCCGCCTGTCAAGGATGAATCCGAATCGTCTGAATCGTTCGGCGAGGCGGGCGTATTCAGGCACTGCCCCCGATGCATCAACTGTAGCGGCGGTCTGTGACCGCCGTTCGTTCTCTCCATGAACAGACCCTCACCCGGCCTTGCGGCCACCCTCTCCCATCGGATGGGAGAGGGGCTGGGGGTGAGGGCTCTTTTTCAGTGGAAGTTCATGGCCCCAATTCTCGTGCACATAGTGTGCAGGTGGAAACTCTCCATGTGCAGGGTCGGCGGTCATAGACCGCCGCTACAGCCTTTGTATCTTCTCCCTAGCATGCGCGCAGCGTTTGTGGTGCTTAACACGTACCGGCCTGGAAAGCCGCGCTCCAGAGGGGCAGTGCCTAAATAACGCCCGATCGGCCCGGGGCAGGAAACCTCACTTGGCTTGTTCGAGCCAGACCGGCTGGGTGAAGGCACCGTTAGCCGCCACGTCCCACACTTCGAAGCGCACCCACTTGCGACCTTGCAGGCGCGGCTGCAACGTCAGGGTGCGCTGGCCGAAGGAAGTCGTGTCCGCCAAATCAATTCGTTCGCGATAAACTTGCCGGCCGTCGCCCGAAATGACTTCAGCGAAGCGGAGCGGGAAGGTCCATTCCAGGGACGCGCGCAGTTCTGCACTTTGATCCTCGTTGAGCGCGAGTGTTTCGCCGGGTTCTTTGCCGCTGACCTTGAATTCGCGCAGGAGCACTTCGCCGGTCGTGACGAAGAATTGGCCACGGCGTAACGCATCGAGAATCGGTTGCCAGCTATCGTCGAAGCGCGGCAAACGTGCCAGCCGCACATAATTGATGTTCATATGGCCGTAGAGTTCGTGGGTGTGATCGATCTTAAACACATCCACCTCGCCGGGCATATATTTGCGCTGACCCCAATTGGCCATGTCATCGAGAAGGTCAAGGGCCCGTTCCCCCAGGCGCTCCCGCGATAGATCAGCGGGCATCGCTTTCCACGCCCCACCCAACCAGAAATCAGCCAGATAAAAATCTTCCTGACGGAAAATGTCCGGGGTCCAGCTCGACGCCTTGATGCGCGGGTGCGCCGACCAAGCCAGTCCGTGCTCGCGCCGGAGGAGTTCCATCATGTCCATGCGGCTGCCGACGTGGTAGACCGTGCCGTATTGCGGGTGCGCTTCGGCGAACGGCAGGTCGTTAGTCCGTGTTTGAGTCCAGTAGACGGGCTTCGGGAAAAGACTCATCCAGTGCCCGGGATGTTTGCCTGGTTCGGCCAGGCCGAGAAATTCATTGATCTCTTCGCCTGGAATCAGCAGCAGCTCCGAGTCGGACAACCGCCGGCATTCCTTGTTCATCGCTTCAAGTTCCGGCAGCCGCAGCGGGCCCGGGTCCTTGGGGTGCCCGTCGCCGTGGAAGTCGGCGATATGTACCGCGTTGACCCCGATCTCCTTGAACGCGGCGACAAACTCCGGCACGCCTTGAAACTGGCGCGCCATCGCGTCCATGGCCACAGCCATGTGGTAATGACTGGTAAAGGTGACGCGACCCGGCAGCTGAGGGAAACGGTCGCCATGGGTGTAACGCAGCGTCTCACGCAATGCATCCTCCGCGCGTCCGCGCGTCAGCAAGTAAAACACACCCAGGCGTTGGCGAGTCCCGGGCGGGGCGTTGAACCACGGTTCAAAGGCGCGCCCACCATCCGCCACCTGGCGCACCCCGAAGCCGAACGCGGCCGACCCGCCCTGATGGCCGCGGCCCACCCAGGCGAATTTCAAGTTATCCGTCCAGTCCCGCGGAAAATGGAACTGATGCGGAGACGGGAAACAAGCCACCGAACCGCCTGCGGTCTCGGCGATGATGGCGCGGTGGCGCACGGCCAACGGCTGATCGGCCGTCTGCAATCCGGCGGCAATTCGTTGCCAGCGCCGTTCGGTATCCATCCACGCCACGGACTGCCAACCTGCCGATTCGCCGGCTAACCCTGCGTCATAAAGGATGGCTCGCCGATCTTCCTGTGTCTGCATCACTGCCTCGACGTGAATGAGCCGGCTGGTTGGGTAGAAGGTGAACTCCCACTCGCCGCTGAAGGGGCCGGCCGCCAGATCGCCCACCATCACCGTCGCGCGCTGCCCTTCGCTGGTGACCCGCGCCCGCTTTAGGTCGAGATGCGACGTATAGGTTTGGAATGGGCGTTTCGCTGGCTTGTCGAAAAAAACATTCCAGACGCTCATGGTGGGGGGCCGCCCGGACGGCGCTTCGCGCGTGCCGACCGTGAGGAAGGTCACCGGATCGACTCCATGCAAGAGCGGTTCTGTGGCGCCGATCGCGTCCTTGGCGATCGCGAGATTTTCGATCAATGGTTTGCCCGGAGTCAGGCTAAAGGAGGCCCGCCCTTGTTCGGCTGGGCCCATGGGCCAGCTTATCTCGAGGCGGTCTGCCTGCGCGCGGACTTGCACACCGCACATCGGCGAGTAGCCGGACAGATCCACCGAGACGTTGGGCGGGTCTGCCGCCTGGCTCGGCCATGTCCCGAGGCACACTCCGGCGAGCAAACACACCAGCGCCTTGTGCAGTTTCCAGGATCGTCTCTGCATTGGCTGTTGTCTTGTCTTCCTTTTTGTGGCCCGCGCCGTCAAGCGTGAACAACGCCGTTTCGTTCTTGGAGAGATTCCACCTGCACATCATGTGCACGAACATTGGGGCCATGAACCCAACCCAATCTCACGTAGCAGCCGAGGTAACGAGGTACACCCTGACGTCGGCTGCTACCTGAGGGTCGGTTCATGGATGCCGCATGGTGCAACCTTCACGCCGGGCCCCTGTCTTGACGGGTTGCGCAGACCAGATACTCTGGTCGTCATCAATCCAATCCCGTGGATCACTTGTATTCCTGCGTTGTTGTCCTTGGGCTGGCCGTTTCATCAAGCCCCCTTGCGGCGGGCGAGGATCGTGCCACCTCCCACCCGCAGGTTGGCAATTTCACGCAGTCCCTGGCTTGGGGGAAGATCGACGAGAACGTTCCGCCGGTGCTTGGGAACGGGGACATCGGCGGTCTGTTTGATCCATTCGGCGGGACCACTTACGACGAGCTCCGATTCGGCAGCGGAGCCCGGCGCGACATTCGGACGCTCTTTTTGACCCAGGTGATGGTTCCCGATTACTGGGTGCTGGAAGACCAGGGCGCCCACTTCCTGGATCCGCGTTTCTATCGACCTAACCTTCCTCGGCGTTACCTGACGCTCGGCGCGCCCTTTGGTTTTTTGTTGCGCCCGGCCGATCCAGCTTTCCCGGAGAAGCTGGCCGAGCACGAGCAGAATCTCGACATCGCGCTCGCTCGATTGAACTCCCGCTACCGGGTGGGAAGCGCTTCCTACTCCGTTGAAACAATCATCCTGGCCACGGAAAGCGTGATGGCCTTTCACGTGCAGGCAGGGGGCCCAATGCGGTTCGAAATTTCGCCGATCGCATCGCCGGAGGTCGCGCCGCCAGGCAACCCGCAGAACGCGCGGTTTGAATCCACTAAAAACGGGTATCACACCTACGAGTCCGAACAGGATTTGATTGTTCTCAAGCAGGTGTCGAACGCGTTTTGTCCTGCCTACGCCGCGGTGGCGGCGCCGGGGGCCACGCCGCAGGACAACGCCTTCCTGCTGCCGCCCGGTGAGCATGCCATCTTTGTCGCCATCGGGCACCAGTCCCTGGGCCAGCCGCGCCAGCAAGCCGTCGACGCAGCCCGGCGCGCCGCGCGTTCCGGATATGCAACCTTGCGCGCCGCCCACGAACAGTGGTGGCGCGAGTTCTGGAGCCGTAGTTATGTCTCTTTGCCGGACCAGCGGCTGGAGCAGATGTGGTATCGCAGCGTTTATTACCTCGCCTGCAGTCTGCCTCGGCGAGTGCGGTCATTTTCACCGGAAAGCGTCTATGGGGTATTCCCTGGCAATGCCGGTTATCATCCACAGGATTCGGTTTATCATCTTTTTGCGGCTCTGAGTTCCAATCACCCGGATTTATGCGAAGCGCAGATGGAGCATTTGCTGGAAAGTCTTCCGCTGGCGCAGGCGGTGGCGCGTCATGTGTATTACCTGGATGGAGCACGCTACCCGTGGCACGCAACCCCCGGCGAACTGCCCTACCTGCCAGGCCACCGCAACGACGGTGCGTACACGCACGAGCATCACGTCAACGGCTGGTTGGCTGAGTCTGTCCGGCGTTATCTGCAAGCAAATGGATGGGAGCCCGCGCGAGTCTCGCGCTATTACCCGATCCTGCGTGAGATCGCCCGCTTTTTTTCATCCATGCTAACGCCCCGCGGCCATCAGTACGAAATCACCTATGTTCCCAGCAGCGGTCAGGAAGAATCCGAGTGGGACCTGAATCAAAAGAATCTTTTTGACATGCTGGTGTCGGCCAAGTGGAGCCTCTCGGCCGCAGCCGAGGCCGCCGGGCGGATTCAGATGGATGCTGCGGAAGCGGCGCGCTGGAAGGACGAAGCCAGCCGGATCAACCTGGACCTGTGTCTGCGCGACGATGGGACCTATGGCTCCTATGAACAGGATGCCGGGCATCCACAAAAGGTGCCCAGCCAGTTGATCGCAGTGGTCATGACTTCGTTGTTCGAAGGCCGCCAGGAGGAGTTCACTCGGACCTTTGCCAGGCTGCGCCAGAGTATCAATGTGGAAACGTGTTCTTGGGCGCCCGGCTATTATGCCATCGCCGCGGCCCGCCTCAAAAAACCGGAGGAAGCATTGCGCGCACTCCAGGAAACATTTCGATTCTCCAAACCGCCCTGGCTTTTGTTTGTGGAGAATACCCATCAGGTGCCCGGCCGCCTGCCCTATTACCTCGCCGCCCATGCCCTGTTTGTCGAGGCCGTCAACGAACTGCTGCTCCAGGATTGGTCCGGGGAAGTAAGCCTGTTCCCGGCCTGCCCCTTCTCCGACGCCGCCTTTAAGCTAAGAGGCAATGGGCAAACCATCGAAGCCCGTCTGCGGCATGGCCAGATTGAAGTGCTGACAAACCGCAACGTGTCGCCCATTCAGAGGTAACAGTTCGCGGCGCGATTTTTTTTCAAGCAAACGGCGGAAAAAGTAAGCAGCTCCAAAATGAACCCCACCAGCCAACCCTATGAACCACACACTCCCCTTACTATTGGCCTCGGTCGTCATGGCCGGCGGGCAGGAATATTCCTGGGTCAACTTCGCCGGATCCCTGCTGGCAAATGGCGATGCCGATGGTGGCCCCGGAACATCCTTGTTCAGCCAACTCTACGGCGTGGACTGCGATAGCGCAGACAACGTGTGGGTGGCAGATCGCGGAACCGGCAAAATCAAACGGATCACTCCCGGAGGAATGGTCACGACCGTCTTGGGCGGTTTTGTCGGTCTGACCCAAATTGCCGTGAACCGAGCCAACGGAAATGTGTATGCGGTGGATCTGGAGGGAGCCGCCATCAAAAAGCTGGAACCTCCGCTCTACGCCAGGGCCATCACGATCGACTCTGGTTACAGCGCCATCGGCCTGGGGGTGGACAGCAGCATCGATGCGGTTTATGTGGGGGATCTTACTCATCAAACGATCCGCCAAATCAGCAGCGACGGCGTGGTGACCACAGTCGCAGGCAGTGGATCGCCCGCGTTGGTGGATGGGGATCTCTTTTCCGCGTCGTTTAACAATCCTTGCGGCATCGCCGTGGATGGCTTGGGCAACCTTTATGTCGCGGATCGAGAGAACAACGCCATTCGCTACGTTAATTTTACCGCCAACCTCGTGATCACTCTCGCGGGCGGCGGCTCCGCCGGTTGCGACGATGGCTTGGGCTCAGTGGCCCGGTTCCGGGCTCTCACTGGGGTTGCGATTGGTCCGGACGGCAACATCTTCGTGGCTGACCAAGATAACTTCACCATCCGGAAGATGACGCCGGACGGAGACGTGACCACGATCGGGGGAGCCTGCCTGGCTGGCGGGGCAACCGAGGGCGTGGGCAGTGCCTCGCTGAACGGCAACATTGCGCAAGTGGCGGTGGACAGCGCGGGCAACCTCTACACCGCGGATCGCGACCTGGCTCCAGGCTCGCATGCACGGGTCAACAAAGGTTCGCTCCCGGGTGCTCCGACCGCACCGCGGATCACCCGCATCTCCCTCCCACCCAGCCCAGGCAGCGTCGAGATTGATTTCATCGGCGGGCCCGGTGACAACACTGGCTCGTTTGCCGTGCAAAGCGCTGAAGCGATCACCGGAACCTATAGCGACGTGTCTGCCACCATCACTCAAATCGGCCCTGCCTCGTTTCGGGCCGTGATTGGGCAACGCGGGGGCAGCGCCTTCTTCCGCATCAAACGCCAATGAATTCGCGCTCTAGCAATGGTTAGGGCACTTCCACCGCTCGATAAAAAGTCGGGACACGCCGCAGCCCCAAGACCCACGGCACGATTCCGTTCTCCGGAATGACGACCGGCACGTCCACCGACGCGCATTCGCGGAAGTCGGCTGAAACCTGCAGGCTCACTCGGGTCCCCGGCAAGCCGAACAACTGCCCAACCACCACGCTGTCATCCGGAATTCCCAAGGCCAGCCTGGGCGAGGCATCCTTGAGAAAATGCACCTGATCCAGCCACGCACGCCCCGGCGAACTGCCATCCCCGCACATGGTCATGAACACCCAGCGCAGATCTTGTGTCCCGGTGGGAATGAGAACGGTCTACTGCTGCCAGTTGGTCGAACCGAAATCGCACGGGCCAAGCCGAGCTCGCTGAGCGGAGCCGACCAGGAAACTAAACTGAAAGCAGCGTGCATCTTCCAATCGCCACCAAAAGCTAAGTGAGCCGGGCCCCTCGACTTGCGTGCTGATTCTGTTCACCTCGCCGGCGGATCTATTGGAAGACCCCGTCGGTCTCGAGAAAACCGCGAAAATATCGCAGCCGTGTTGGGTGCCGCATTTTGCGCAGGGCCTTGGCTTCGATTTGCCGAATCCGCTCGCGCGTGACCCGGAATTGCTTTCCCACTTCCTCCAAGGTGCGTTCGTATCCGTCGGCCAGACCGAACCGCAATTCCAAGACCCTTCGTTCGCGGTCGGTGAGAGTCGCCAAAACATCGGCCATGCGCGATCGAAGCAAATTTCGGCTGGTCATCTCCGCCGGATTTTCGGCCGTGGTGTCCTCAACAAAATCGCTGACCGTGGCATCATCCCCCACCGGCGTGTGGAGTGAAACGGGGTGCTGCATCATCTTTAACAGCCCGCGCACTCGTTCGACCGGCAGCTGGACTTCATCGGCGATCTCTTCCGGCGCCGGTTCGCGACCCAGCTCCTGCAGCAATTGTTTTTCCGCGCGCATCAGCCGGTTCATGACCTCAATCATGTGCACCGGGATGCGAATCGTGCGGGACTGGTCCGCGAGAGCGCGCGTCACCGCCTGGCGAATCCACCAGGTGGCGTAGGTGGAAAATTTATAGCCGCGCCGATACTCAAATTTCTCGACCCCGCGCATCAGACCAATGTTGCCTTCCTGGATCAAATCGAGAAAGGAGAGGCCGCGATTGACGTAGCGTTTGGCGATCGAAACCACCAGACGCAAATTCGCCTCCACCATCTCCGCGCGAGCCTGATGCGCCTTTAACCCGAATTCTTTCATCTCCGCCCAGGCGCGCAAATAGTCCTGGGCCGGCATCCGCACGAACGCCTCCAGTTCGCGCAACTTTCGCCGTGCCGAACGTAAGTTGGCCTTGGTTTGTTTGGCCCCCGTCTCCATTTTCCCCAAAAACTGGAGGCTGGCCTGGAATTGCTCATGCAGCCGATCCGCCATGAGCATCAGTTCGTCGAAGAACCTCGGCTGGTAGCAAAACCGCGGATACAGCGCCTGCAGCGAGGCGTCGAGCTTTTGGAACCCGGTCCAGGCCTTCGCCCGCTTGATTTTCGAGGGCGCTCTTTGCCAAGCCGCATATTTGCCGTCCACAGCCCGGTCCAAGTGGCGCGCCTTTTGCATCAACCGCCGCAGTTCGCGTAGATGTTGTCGGCGCGTCCTGTTTTTCATTTCCAACACGATCCGGTCGAAGCGTTCTTTGGGCGGCTCGCTGAGGAGCTTTTCGGCCATGGCGATGTGTTCCTTGGCCACGAAACCCAAACGACAAATCAGGCGCCGTTGCTCCAGTTCAGCTTGTTCGATGCGCCGGCAGATCGCCACTTCCTGCTCGCGGGTCAACAACGGCACCTTGCTCATTTGCGCCAGGTACTGCCGCATCGGGTCGTCAAGATCGGCGGATTCGCTGCGATGGGAGTCTGCTTCGACGCGCGCCGCGGCAGGGCGAAGTGGTTCTGCTTCGTTTTGGTGGACGACCTCAACATCCAGAATGCGCAGCCGGGCGTGAAGTTCCTCCACTTGTTCCGGCGACAGGTTCACCTCCGCCAGCGCCTCCCGGATATCGTGCTCGGTCAGGTAACCTTGTTCCTGAGCCAGGCTGAGCAACTCGTTAACGAGCCCGGCTAAAAGTTGATCGCGGGGAGCATGGAGAGCAGAGCTGGCGGTCGGCCAGCGGGCGAACGCAGTGGAAGCCGGAGGCGGGACGTGCGCCGGCTGGGATAGGTCGAGGGCGGGGCGGGTCCGCGGACGCTCAACGGGTTTGCGACGGTAAGCTTTGGGGGCGAACGACTTGTCTTTCACAGTGGACACTACGTAAACGTATCATCTAAGGCTAAACCTTAGTGCCCGTTCGCGGGCGCGCAACTGCTTTGTTCTCAATCACCCCCTCGGCGCAGCCGCCGATGAACTCGCCAGCTCGCAAGCGACCTCAGAACTCGAAAGCGGAAAAGCCAAAAGCGGATATGAGTTTCAACCGAACCTTCAAACGCGAGTCAGACCAAATCAACGCTGTCTTCGCTGACTCTTTGCACGGTTTCAGCTTTGACCATTCTTCTCCACGAAGGCGACGCGCGCCGGCATGCGCAAGGACTTGGGCGCATCGACAAGAAACTAAAACAAACGTTGCAGCGTTCGCCGGTCTGCGCCCGTGCACATATGCAATCTGCAAAGAACACCAGAAAGATCACGCATGTTGCAAGGAGACGGCGCGAAGCAAGAATCTAAAAACGAGGTGCAAACAAAGTGGGGAGTAGCGCCTTAGGGATCAGGAAAAAAAACGCCCGCGCATTGGTACGTCATTTGCCGGGGCAAAGGTGCTATCGCACTTGACATGACCATGGCGGAGCCAATCTGCGTGAAACCCCTTACTCGTTATGCGTACTAAGAAGATCAAGAGATTCATCTCGTATTTGTTTTCCACTGCAGTGGCCATCGGCGTCGCAACAACGCGCCTGTGGGCAGGAACTTTCACCGCCAACTTTGATGACGGCCTGGTGCCACCGGGATCTTCCGTAAGTGGTTCGGCGGTGGTGGAAGCAGACGGTGGAGTGGGAAACACCGGCTGCCTCAAACTCACCAAGGCTGTCAACGGACTAACGGGCTCCTTTATTATTGAAGATCTGGATCCCGGCGTGACGGATGGCGTCAACTCCCTCACCGTAGACTTCAAAGTTCGCGTGGGCGGCGGCACGACCACCCCGGCCGATGGGTTTAGCTTCTGCGCGTCACCCGACGTAACTGGCACCTGGGGCGAGGAAGGTACAGGCAGCGGTCTGATCATTTCCTTCGATACCTACGACAACACCGACGGCAACCCGGACAATGGCGTCGGCGAGGCGCCGGCCATCGATGTCAGGTTGGGGACAATCACGATCGCTTCGACTCTTTACCCGAACACCAGCCTGCTGGAAACGGGAAGCGAGTTTGCGGATGTCCACATTCGCGTGGATGAGGATGGGACGTTGGATCTCGTCTACAAAGGAACGATCATCTACACGAACCTGGACTTGGTCGCAGCGGGTTTTCGTCCAGTCCCAGCGGTCCGCTACGGTTTTGGCGGCCGCACGGGCGGGCTGAACGAGAATCATTTCATCGATAATCTAGCTATCACGACGACCACAGGTCCGCTGCGGCTGGCTTTTACGCACCAGCCTCGAAGCGTAACCGCTTTGGCCGGAAGCACGATTACCCTCCGCGTGCAACCAAACGATCCGACGGCGGTTATCCAGTATCAGTGGTCGCGCAAGGGGCCGGGTGAGACCGACTTCACAGACATTCCGGGAGCTACGGCGGGGAGTTATACCACGCCCGCGCTCAGTCTGGCGGACAGCGGGGTGCAATTCAAAGTGGTCGCGCTGGGGGCAAACAATGATGCGCAGAGCAATCCCGCCACGATCACGGTCGTCAATCTGCCAGTGCCAGCTGCCGAAACCACGTTCGACTTTAACGATGGTTCAGTGCCGCCGAATACGGCGATCTTTGGCACAGCGATGGTGACTCCAACCGGCGGGGTTGGAGATAGCGGCGTGCTGCGACTGACGGAAGCCGCCAATGATCAGAACGGTTCGTTCATTATTGAAGATCAAGATGCGGGCGCCGTCATCGGGAGCATGGTGGCCACCTTTGATCTGCAGCTGGGTCCGGGCACGGCCCCGCCGGCAGACGGCTTCAGTTTTAACTGGGCCAACGACCTGCCGAGCTCGACTTTTAATAATGGCGCCGAGGAAGGCGCGGGGACGGGTCTGACGGTGTCGTTCGACGCCTATGACAACGGCGGCGGCGAGGCGCCGTCCATCGACATCAAATGGCACGGCACCACGGTGGCGTCGCGCAAATTCACGGTCGCTGATCTTTCGGTGGGTGCGTTTGTACCGGTGGTGATTCGCCTGGACCGTGACGGCACCGTCGATGTGGCGTACGCCGGCGAGCTGGTCCACAACAATGTGCAAGTGGGAAGTTTCAGTGGGCAAGCCAACGCCCGCTTTGGGTTTGCTGCCCGCACAGGCGGCGCTAACGAAGCGCAGTACGTGGATAACATCAAACTGACAACGGTCGTGTGCACCGATTGCCTGCTGGTTTTCCTAACGCAACCGGATGACGCCGCGGTGTTGGCAAACAGCAGCGCGACGTTTACGGCGGCAGTCAATGCACCTGGCTCAGCGACTTTTCAATGGCAGCGCAAAGGAGCCGGCGAGGCGAACTTCGCCAATGTGGGAGGGGCCACCGCTACTTCCTACACCACGCCGCCCTTGGCCGTGGCGGACAGTCAATCGCAGTACCGCCTGATCGTGACGGGTCCGCTCAATACTATCACCAGCCGCGTCGCGACGGTCTCGGTGCTGAACCTCGTCCGGCCCACGACGGATCTGGATATCAGCTTTGACTTCAACGACGGCCTGACTCCGCCAGACTCCCAGTTGTTCGGCACCGCCACGGTCACTCCGACAGGCGGAGTGGGCGATAGCGGCGTGCTCCATTTGAATGATGCCGCCAACGACCAAAGCGGGGCCATTCTGATTACTCGCCAGCTCGAAGGGGGCCGGGCGGTCGATCGCTTCATCGCCGCGTTCGACGCTCGCGTGGATGAGGGCACGCCCCTGCCGGCCGACGGTTACAGCTTCAATTGGGCGACGGACCTGCCCGCCGGGACCTACGGAGCAGCCGAGGAAGGAGCCGGCACTGGGCTGACGGTTTCCTTCGACACCTGGGATAACGGCGGAGGTGAGGCGCCTGCGGTCACGCTCAAGTGGCAGGGCAACACGGTCACCAACCGCAATGTGCCCCTGGACGTCCTCCGGACGGCTCCTGGCACCTTCAAGGAAGTGCTGGTGGCGTTGGACCCGGACGGCACCGTCGATGTCGCGTATGGCGGCCAGGTCCTCCTCTATAATGTAGCGTTGCCAAACTTCACTCCGCTGGCCAATGCCATGTTCGGGTTCGCCGGCCGGACGGGCGGCGCCAACGAAAACCACTGGATCGATAACATCGCCATCCAAACGTTCCAATCCGCAGCCCCTCCGCTGATCACTCAACAGCCGGCCGATCAAACGCTGCTGGCGGGGTCTACCGCGACCCTTTCAGTGCGCGTGAGCGATCCGCTGCTCGTTTCTGGCTATCAATGGCAGCAGAAAGCTCCCGGAGCCGGCGCGTTTGTGAACATTCCTGGAGCCACCTCACCGGACTTCACCACGCCGCCCCTGGCGGTGACCGACAACGGCATCCAATACCGCGCCCTGATCGCCGTTACGGTTCCGGTTGTCACATTGACCAGCCGCGCGGCCACCATCACGGTGATCGACATTCCTATTCCTCCGCCGACTGTCAGTTACGACTTCAACGACGCGGCGGTGCCCCCAGGCGCGGCCGTATTTGGCAACGCGTTCGTGGATGCCACCGGAGGGGTAGGCGACAGCGGCGCCATCAAGCTGACGGTCAACGTCAACAGTCAAGTCGGGTCATTCATCGTCAATGATGTCGCCGCCGGCGCCCGGGTCTGTTCCATGACCGCCTCCTACAAAGTGTTGATCGGTGGCGGCACCACGCCGCCGGCCGACGGCATGAGTTTCGCCTGGGCCGAAGACCTTGCCGATGGACCGTTCGGCGAAGACGGCGCCGGTGGCGGTTTGGTAATCTCGTTCGACACGTATGACAACGTCGATGGCGACCCTAACAATGGCGTCGGCGAGGCGCCCGCCATCGAAGCCCACTTCCGCGGGGTATCGTTGGCGACGAACATGGTCACTACGGCGTTTCTGAACACGGGCGGCCAGTTCGCGGACGTCATCATCCGCGTCGAATCCGATGGCACGCTTGATGTCGTGTATGACAACCAGATCGTCTTCAATAATTTGAAGTTGCCGGGTTACACCGGGCTGGTCGGCGGCCGCTTCGGGTGGGGCGCCCGGACTGGTGGCCTCAACGACAACCACTGGATCGATGATGTTCAAATTGCCGTCAGCACGGTGTGTCCGCCTGCCTTGAGCATTGCTCGAAACGGAAACAACGTCGTCGTTACCTTTGGCGGCGTGCTGGAAACCGCCACGAGCATCACCGGACCGTGGACCCCGCTGGCGGGTCAAGGCAGTCCCTACACGACTCCGGCGACTGGCCCAGCGCGGTTCTTCCGCTCGCGGACGCCATAAAGCGTCAGTCGATCGGAATAGAACAATATCCTGCAAAGACCAGGCGCAAGCCTGGTCTCTTGTTTTTAATTTGGCGTGCCTCAGATATCCTAGGCCGCGAATGCTCCAGGGGCCGATGCGTTGTGGGCCAGCGGAACGGCGCGCCCCACCTGGGCCAGCAGATCCTCCGGGTCAAATGGCTTTGGCACGACCGCCGCCACCAACGGCGACCCGTCGTTCACCAGCACTCTCACCTCCGCCGAAGCGGAAACCACGATGATCGGCAGTGACATTCCAGCCGCGCGGATTCGCCTGACCAAGTCGAGGCCCTTGAGGCGCGGCATGTCGTTATCCGTCATGAGCAAATCATACTGACCGCGTTGCAACGCCGCCCATCCCTGTTCACCGTCCCCGGCCGTGTCCACCTCATATCCGACCCGCTTGAGCAGCAAAGCCATCAGCCGGACCAGGACTGGGTCGTCGTCCAGCAAAAGAATGCGCGCCGGAGCGGAGGAGCAAGCAGCGACCGAAGCGGCTGAAGCGCGTTGCTCACCGGGCTGCACCGAAATTTCGTAAGACAAATTAAATGGACTCATATAGTTGAACTTGGTTTGGCGGCAAACTTCGGCCGCTGATTCGCATCACTTAGATCTTACGAAAACAGGGGCCGACTATTACACCCGGACACAATTCTTTTACGCCCACTCTCGGCCGCGCGATCAATCATGCTCAGGAGAAACGAAGTGGGACTCGACCAGGACATCGATCAAACCGTCCGCGTGCTGTGGCGCCTGGCTCCGCGTTAGTCCCAGCCCGCAGCCCACGTAACGAGGCTCGCATCGAACCGCCCGGGGGGAGCCGACGGATCGGCGTTAATTGCCGGTCGAACCGCAGCAGGCCATTCCAACTGTCCTGCCCCGGGGCAAAAATGTCCTAAGACACCGCCAGCGCTTGTGATTTGCGAGCGCCTTTTGTTGCGTTCAAGCTGGTTTGCAGCGCAGCGCCCCAAGGGCTGAACCTAAATTCCAGCGTGGTATCTCGTTTGCTGCTCGGGCCGCTTGGTTGCGATGAGTTGTCTGGAGGCTCACATGGTTCGCAGGGCGACAACAGATCTGAACTGCTTTTGTTTTGCAGCACTGATCTCGACGGTATCGTGCGTTTACGCTCAAGGCGCAAGCATAAGCTTGTCTTGGGACCCGAGCCCCACTCCGAATCTGACGGGTTACGTGGTTCATTACGGCCTGGCCAGCCGGCAATATCCCCATCACCGTCTCGTCTCCACCAATGGCTGCCGCGCCACCATCGGTAACCTGGTGGAAAATGAGACGTACTTTTTTGCGGTCACGGCACGTGGCCCGACAGGTTTGGACAGTTTGCCATCCAATGAGGTTTCGGGCAGCCCTTCCACGCCATCATCGACTTCCCCGCTGACTGTGCTCACGCAAGGCAACGGCGTCGTCACACCAGCTCTCAACGGCCAGGAACTGTTGGTTGGGCATACTTACAAGCTCACCGCCCAGCCCGAGGCCGGATCGATCTTCGTCAGTTGGACCGGCGGCGTCACCTCCAGCGCACCCGCCTTGAGCTTTGTCATGGTCTCCAACCTGGTCCTCAAGGCAACTTTCATGACCAACCCGTTCCCGGCCATCGCCGGATCTTACAACGGCCTGTTTTGCGAAACCGCCGGAGTCCGGGCCGGCCACTCTGGGCTTATTATCGTCAGTGCCACCGGCCAAGGAGCCTTTTCGGGCAAAGTGACTCTCGCGGGTCATACCCACCGTTTCAGCGGCCGCCTCGAGGTGAACGGCAAGGCCACCAATGTCATCGCGCGTCCACACACCAATGCGCTCACCGTGGAACTGGATTTCAACGAGGGCGGCCCGCGCGATCGAGTCACCGGACGCGTGACGGGCGGATCTTGGTCAGCCCCGTTGTTGGGTGAGCGAGCCACCTTCGACCCGAAGACCAACCCTGCCCCCTACGCCGGCAGTTATACGCTGGTTGTTCCCGGTGCGGACGACGCGGACAACGGCCCTGAAGGCGCTGGCTACGCCATGGTCACAGTCGACAGCGGTGGCGGGGTCAAGTTTGTCGGAGCACTCGCCGATGGTTCCAAGGTAAGTCAGAAAGCGTCTTTGTCCCATGCGGGTATTTGGCCGCTTTATTTGCCGCTCTATCATGGCATGGGTGCCGTCCTTGGCTGGCAGACCATCAGCAACGCACCGAACGCCGACATCGCGGGGCTTTTGAGCTGGATTCGCCTGGGACAACCGGGATCCAAGTACTGGCCCGCCGGCTTTACCAACGAAATCACCGCAACCGGCTCGAGCTACGCGGCTCCCGGGCTCACCAATCAAGTGCTGCAGCTCACCCAATACGATCTTACTTTTATCGGCGGCAATCTCGCGGCGCCGGTCACCAACGCGATTACCCTGGACGCTCACAACAAGATCGTGGTCCAGGATGCAAACGAACTTTCCCTGACGATTACGCTCAAGTCCGGACTTTTTTCCGGTAAAGTGCTGGACCCCGTGACCGGCCAACGACTGAGCTTCCGAGGCGCCGTCCTGCAAAAGCAAGATGGCGGCGCCGGCTTCCTTCTTGGCACCAACCGAAGCGCGCGGGTGGTTTTCGGTTTCTGATCAAGGCTAAAGACGCCCGCAGACCCGGTAAGAGTCGCAAAGCTTCTCACTTCGAGAGGAAACATAGTTTACTTTCACGCTTGGTTTGTTTACACCGCGGCTCAATTGGACCGCATTCAAACCTTGCTCCTAAGATGAAAGCCTCCCTGCTCGTGTTGCTCAGCCTGGTAGCCACGGCGCGCGCGGAAGTACTCCTCGCGGATGGCGGAAAAACGCGGCAGACCATCGTGGTGGATCCAGCCGCGACCGCGACCGAAGTATTTGCCGCGCGCGAACTGGCCGCTCACCTGCGCCAAATCACCGGCGCCGAATTCAATGTCCTAACCAACGCCCAAGCGCCGGCCCGCGCCATCCTGGTCGGGATGGGCGTCGCCGCCCGCAAAGTTTTTGCCGAGGGTGGGGCGTTGGGGCCGGAGGAGATCGTCCTGAAGACCAAGGGCAATCGGCTGCTGCTGGCCGGGGGTCGCCCGCGCGGCACGCTTTACGCCGTGAGCCGTTTCTTGCAGGACCACTGCGGGGTGCGTTGGTGGACGCCCTGGGCCAGCCGCATCCCGAAACAGCCAACGCTGCGGGTAAACTCGCTTAACCTCCGCGCCACGCCGGCGTTTGAGTATCGCGAACCCTACTGGTATCCCGCTTTTGATGCCGATTGGTCATGGCGCAATGGCTGCAATGGCCAGTCATCCAAGCTCACTGCGGAGAAGGGAGGACGTGTCAGTTACAAGGGGTTTGTTCACACGTTCTACGCGCTGGTGCCGCCGAACAAACAGTTCACCGAGCATCCGGACTGGTTCAGCCTGGTTGGGGGCAAGCGCACGACAGACCGGGCGCAACTATGCCTGACCAACCCGAAGCTGCGTGATTTCATGGTTGAACGCGTGCGGCAATGGCTGCGCGAGACGCCGGACGTCGGGATTATCAGCGTATCGCAGAATGACTGGCACGGGGCTTGTGAATGCGCGGAGTGCAAGGCCCTGGACGACGCGGAGGGCACGCACGCGGCCACCATGCTTGCCTTCGTGAATTATGTGGCCGAAAAGATCGAGCCCGAATTTCCAGAGGTGGCCGTGGACACACTGGCCTACCAATACACACGTCACCCGCCCAAAACGATCAGACCGCGCGCGAACGTGATCGTGCGACTCTGCAGCATCGAGTGCAACTTCCGCGAACCGCTCGACCACGCATCCAATGCGGCCTTCGCCGCCGACATCCGCGGCTGGTCGAAGTTATGTCAGCGGCTCTACATCTGGGATTACACCACCGACTTCGCCCATTACGCGCAACCGCATCCGAATTGGTTCACGCTCGGGCCGAACCTGCGTTTCTTTCAACAGCACGGCGTGCGCGGCGTGTTCGAACAGGGCGCTTATCAAGGGCACGGCGCCGAAATGGCGGAACTGCGCGCATGGGTGTTGGCGCAACTGCTTTGGAATCCGCGCCGGGATGACCGGGCGCTCATCCGCGAATTCCTCGACGGCTACTACGGTGCCGCCGCGCCGGCCATCGCGCGTTACTTGGACTTGATGCATCACGCTTCACAAGGCCATAATCTGACTTGCTTCGCGCCGACCGACGGACCGCACTTGCGCTTCAAACCATTAGCCGAAGCGGAGCAACTCTGGCAGGAAGCCGAACGCGCGGTGACCGGCCAGGAGGAATTGCTCGCCCGTGTGCGCCTGGCGCATCTTCCGGTCCGTTATGCCTGGCTGACACGCTGGACGGAGCTCCGCAAGGAGTCTGATGCACTCGCGGCGAAGTGGCCGTTGCCCGACTCGCGCCAGCAGGTCGCTGATGAATGGATGCAGGTGGCCAAAGGCGAGCCGAACAAGCCGTGGACAACGCTCACGCGGTTGAACGAAGGAGGATTGACTCCAGAGCGATGGATCGGACGCGTGGCCCCGGCCCATTGACCTGGCCCGACTTCGCGGATTCGAGCCCAGCGCGGCCGGGGGCGCTTTTGCGTTCGTGCCCGAGCTGCGGTGTGGGCAGGCGCTTGCCGCTCGAATCCGCTTCGCCGTGGCTAGCCGGGTCGTAGCGGCTCAGGGGCACCAATCAAGCACTTGCGGCGAATCCGCGAAGACCGGCTCGCGCGCCAACGCTTCGGGCGGCAGCCGCAAGGCGGCTCAACCGGCTCAACTCGCTCAAGAAAGGTCTGTTCGATTAGCGCGCGATTCTGAAAAGAAGGTGTGAGCAGATCAAGTTTTCAAGCGACTACAGTAGTTACCTGCGCAATAGGCATCTGGTCTGAGGCTCTGCCTCGTTAGCTCACTTGCGGCGGCGCGAAGCCTTCGCGGTAAGTCCGCGAGAGGATCTCGTGGTTGGCCTTCTCGTGGTTGGTGAAGCGGAAGTTGGCTGCGTCCCAGAGCAATTCCTGGCCTGGAAACCTGGTGGCTTTGACCGCCAGCAGCGCCGGTTCAGTGATGCGCCAGCCAATGGTCAACGGTGTCCAAAGCGGCTTGCTCGCCCCCAGACAATTGTCCGCCCAATCCTTCCAGTGGTTGCGCGGGGCAACTTCGGGCATGGGCTCGTTCTCCACGACTTTGCCCTTGCGGAAGATGGTGATCTTTCCGTCGGCTTGGAGCAGCAGCGTGCCTTCCTCGCAAACCACCATGGTATGGTTGGCGTCGACCTTGGTGGGCGGCAAGCCGAGCGCCGCAAAGGAAGGCAGCAGAGTGTCGTCATTGTAATGGACGACGAATTTTTCGCGCGTGAATTTGCCGCCGCCGGGAAACGTGATCGTGCTTTCATTGTGGGCCGAGTGCCCGGTGTTGGCCGGGCGCGGTGTATGCGTAAGCACAGCTTCAGGTGAGCCCAGGTCATATGCGAAATACAGCAGATCCAGCAGATGGCAGCCCCAATCGGCCAGCTGACCCCCGCCCGTTTCCCAGAAAGCGCGCCAACGACGCGGGGCGAGGTCTTCGCTGTAGGGAAGCTCCGAGGTGAGGGGGCCGCGCCACAGATTCCAATCCAGATATTCCGGCACGGGTTGGGCCGGTGGGTAGGCACTCCAGGCGTCGGCAAAATAATGGCCGCGCGACACCCCGCCGGTCCAAACCCAGGCTTCGACCGGGCGCCCGAGTTGGTTACGACGGAGAATTTCCACCGACTGCATGCGGCCGGTGTTGCAGGCGCGTTGGTTGCCCATCTGCGTGACCAGTTTAGGTTTGGCCGCGAGACCGTCGCGGATCATGCGCAACTCTTCCAGTTGATGCACCAAGGGCTTCTGAGAATAAACATGTTTATCATGCTTCAACGCCGTGAGGATCATCGGCGCATGATGGAAGTCGGGAACATCAACAATCACGGCGTCAAAGTCGCCGGCTTTGCTGGCGAAAGCTTCGCGGTAATCCTTCGTGGTCCAGGCGTTCGGAAACTGGTTCTTGATCTGGTCCAGCTCGCGTTGATCCACATCGCAGAAGCCGGCCCACTCGACCATCGGATGCCCTTTCAAACCGCCGCGCTGCAGTCCGCCAATGCCGCCCACGCCGATCTGGAAGATGCGCAGTTTGCTGTTCTGGTTAATCTGAGCGCGCGCCGGCCAGGAAAGCGCCGCGAGTCCGGCGGTCGCCGCCGCGCTGGTGGCCAGAAAACTCCGGCGGGTAACGGGAGAAATGGAAGAAGCAGGGTCTTTTGTTTTCATAGTGAACACGCAGCATCATGCACAGGCCAAGTCCTGGCACAAGCCAGACCTTTGGTTGAGTTGGTTGTTGACGCCATCGACAGCTCAGAATTAGGCTAGCGTCCTTAGCCGTTCGTTGTTGTTCCACCGATGAAAATGATGTTTTGGTTTTTCCGGTGGCCGCCCGCTGCTCTGCTCTTGGTGTTGTTTGGTTCGCTCGCCTTGCCGCCGTTTGCAAGTTCAGCCGGACCGGGCCCTAATCTTGCCGGTTCATTTAACTCCATTCCCGGGGGCAGTGCGGTCGATCTTACCAGCGAAGGGGAGGCCGATTGGGTCCATTGGGGACTCTACAGCGAGACAAGCCTGGACCGGAAGGCGGGTGTGGCGCCCCAGATCAGCGATTATACCCTCTTGGATGCAGAAAAGGGATTTGCCTTCGCGTACCAATTTGCTGATAACGCCAACGGCTACACTTGGTCGGACGGCACGCCGACTCCCGCGGTCACAAATACCACCACCGGCATCTGGGCCTATGGGACCCCACCAGTTGACAGCGGATTCGAAGTGACCGCCCCCGCGGATACCAATTCCAGAACTTTTCAGATTTATGTCGGCGCTTTCGGAGCCCGTGGCAGACTGGTGGCGTTTCTCAGCGACGCCAGCGCGGGCGGCTACACGAACAGTTCCCTGTTCAACCCTGGCAACGGACCGAGCGGCGTCTACTCCATCACCTACGCCGCCGCCTCGGCCGGCCAGCAGCTCATCGTTCGATGGACGCTGATGAATACGGCGGAACCTGACGGCAACGTCACGCTTCAGGCCGCCACGTTGACCGCGCCGAATCTTAACAACGCTCCCGCGGTCTCGATCAGCAGCCCGGTCAATAACGCCTCCCTTCCCGGGAGCGGCGATATCACGATCACGGCCGCCGCGAGCGATACGGATGGCACCGTGTTGAATGTCGAGTTCTTCGCTAACGGAAACAAGCTCGGCGAAGCCACGGGCAACCCGTTCAATTTTCTCTGGAATAATGTGGCCGCGGGCCGGTACCTGTTAACGGCCAGAGCGACCGACAATCAGGGTGCCATCTCCACCTCCAACCCAGTCGAGATCTTTGTGAACGAGACCGGGGGAAGCCTGGCCGGCAGTCGGGCCGTTCCTCCGGCCTTGCCTAGCGCCGTCAACCTCACCAGCGAGGGTCAAAGCGATTGGGCCCATTGGGGACTTCAAGCCAACAAGATCTTCAACCACAAAGCCAACGTCGTTCAACAGATCAGCGATTACACTAAGATTGGCACCAACGCGGTGGAACTCTACGCCGATAATTACACTGCCTACAGTTGGAGTGACGGCGCACCTACAACGAGCGCCGCCAATCTCACCAAAGGGGTGTTCACCACTGGCATGACCAACGGATTTGAGTTGACCGCGCCCGCAGACACGACGTCCCGCACGCTGAAAGTCTACGTAGGACTCTACGCTGCTCAGGGAAACTTCCAGGCGTGGCTCAGCGACTTCAGCGGCGTTGCCTACACCGATACTACGCTCAGCAATTATTTCGGCAGTTCCTATGGCATGTACACATTGACCTACGCCGCCGCGTCACCGGGTCAAACTCTTCATCTTCGTTATCGTTCCTCAAAGCTCTTCGATCAACATTTCGGCAATGTCACTTTGCAAGCCGCCACGCTCGTAGGGAACTCGGGGGGGAACGTCTTGCCGTCCGTCAACATCAGCAGCCCGGCCAGCGGCATGGTCCTGACGGCTCCCGCCTCCTTTACGTTCGCCGCCACCGCTTCTGACGGCGACGGGTCGGTCAGCCAGGTCGAATTTTTCAACGGCGCCACGTCCCTGGGCATCGACCCGACCACTCCCTATAGCGTGCCGGTCGATAACCTGGCGGCGGGCACTTACACGCTCTCGGCCGTAGCCACCGACAATCTCGGGGCCAAAGCCACCAATAGCGTCAGCATCGTGGTCAACAACTTGCCCACCGCCAGCTTCAGCAGTCCCAGCAACGGAGCTTCCTTCGTCGCCCCAGCCAACATCACCCTCACGGCCAGCGCCAACGACACCGACGGCTCCATCGTCAAAGTCGAATTCTTCGAAGGGGCCAACAAATTGGGCGAAGACACCAGCGATCCTTACAGCTTCG
>DATLUX010000139.1:0-9062 GCA_035577805.1 Verrucomicrobiia bacterium | reverse complement strand
TTCATCGAACGACTCGGCGCCAATCTCCCGCGACCGGTCAAAGACTCCGAAGTAGGTGCGCGCATGCCAACTTCCCGGGCGCTCTTCGTCCTGCCAGACGATGCAAAGCACATACTCTTGATCGCGCAGAAGGACATGATCCCGCGCAGGCGAGCTGGCTCCGGCGTCGAGGGTGATCTCGGGCGGCGGCGTGCTAGTGTCATCGAGTGAAAGCTCCCAGAGCTTGCCGATCTCGATTGCGTGCAGCTGGGCGCCGTGACGAAAAGTAGGGTAGCGATCGCCGGTGGGCCGGTCCTCGATCTCCTCGAAGGACTCGGCAATGCGGATGGACTCGGCCTGCTTGCCCTCAAAGACCGGGTCCGAAATGTCCACCTCTCCCTCAGCATCGACCGGAAAGATCGAGACGGTGGCTTCGGCGATCAGAAAGCAATTGAGTGGAAGGGGCATGGTTACTCTCCGCCGTGGCCGAATTCGACTTCGTAAATCTCATTGAGCAGGCTGAACACCGCATCGCGGCGCTCCCCAAAACTCTCTGCCAAGGCCCGCGTGCGGAAGCTTCCGCCGGCCGCGTCCACCACGGCGAAGACTTTGGCTGAATAGAGAACGATCCGGGCCCAGTTGGTGCGCTGGCTTTCGCCAGAGGGAGAAACCGCCGGCTCAATATGCTGCTGGTCAGAGGAGACGGTGACGCCCTCTGCCCTGCCCCGGTTCACTACGAAGCGAACAGCGGCGTCAATCTGCGCGGCCGAATACTGCGTGACGAGCGGGTCGCTGTCGCCCAGGAGCAGGCGAACCGGTTCGCGGAACGAGGCCAGCGGCGTGGAGTCTTCTTCTCCGTCGATGGCGGCCGGAAGGACACGGAAGAAGATGTATCCGTCATTGGGGAAGTGGACGACACCGACGACGTATGTCACCGTCCAGTCAGCCTGGTAGTCGCCGATCTCCAGGTCGTCATCCTGCCATTGATATTCGACAGCGCCAATTTCCGGATCAACGATCGTTGCCGCTTGCGTGACGCCGGACGTTGCTCCAATGCGGCGGAAGTTTAGGCTGGCGCCAGTGGCGCCGGTCAGGTCTACCGGCTCGCCGTCCTGCTTGAGGATGGCGCTGAACTTGGGCAGCTTGTCCCCGCTCTTCAAATAGAAATCGATCGCTTCGCTCATTGGTGAAACCCTCTCCTAAAACACTTTCCACTCTCTCTAAACAAATGCAACCCCGGTTGTGGTCGAGCCAGGAATTTCCACTGAGGTTGAATGACTGCCCGCGGATTCAGTGCGCCCCCGCACTGATAGCGACACCGTGCAGCGCGGTCCCTCTGCGGAAGCCCTTACGCTTCGGCTCTCTGCCGATGTCCTCCCAGTCCTGAGCCGCGCCGCATTGAACACGATAAGCATCGTTCCGACGGCGTCGCTTGCCGTGACGCTGGCAATTAAGACGTACTGATCGTAGCGCAGGGTCGGTGTGCCAACCGCCCCGTCGCTGGGGAGCGCGACCGGCAGTATTGTCAGGGACACTGACACCGTCGGCGCGCCAAATGCCACCCCGCTGGCAACGCCCACCGCAATGATGATGTGGCCAACCGAAGGCGATCCCAGGGCCTCGCACGAGGCAATGCCTTGCGGCACGACGCGATTTCCAATTGATGGAGTGCCCACTGCTCCGCCGGCAATCCCCGATGGAGCGACAGATAGATTGAGCATGGCCGAGCCAAAGGCCTCGCCTGACCCAATGCTCCCTGGCCGGAGCAGCGCGGCCACGCTCGGGGCCCCAAGCTGCTCGCCGCTGGCAACTCCAGTTGGCGCAACAGTGACGGCCCCGGGCAGGACCGTGCCCGTCCCGAAGGCCGCCGCGCTCGCGATCCCGGATGGGGAAATCTTCAGTGCCACACCAGGCGAGCCAATCGCCTCGGGGCTCGCGATACCGGTGGGCAAGACCGATAGATTGATCTTGGCAGTCCCCAACGCCCCACCCGTCGAGATGCCGGCCGGGCCCACCGTCAGATTAACTTTCGCAGAACCAAAGGCCTCGGCGCTGTTGACGGCCGATGGAGTGAGTATTTCTGACCCCGACCCACTGTCCAGCGTCCCACTCGCACTGAATCCAACGCTGCTTTGGCCGGCCAGGGCCCCGGCACCATTTAGAACACCGCTGTTGGTGAAGGTCAGCGAGCTGGACGCGGCGAGCGCTCCGGCTCCCGACAGCGTGCCCGAAGGCGTAAATGTGAGCGCGCTGGCTCCCGAAGGCGCGCCGCTGGCTGTCAGCGTTCCGGCCGGGGTGAATACTACCGAGGTGCTGCCTGCCACTGCGCCCGCGCCAGCAACCGTCCCGGCCGGCGTGAAGGTGAGCACGGCAGATCCGCCCAGAGCCCCACCTGCAGTCATTGTTCCGGAGCCAGCGAATGAAATCGAGATCGTGCCACTGATGCCCGAAGTGCCGGTGAGTTCCCCGCTGGCCGTGAACACGATCGAATTCGTTCCAGTCGCCTGGGCGAGCCCAGAGAGCGCCCCGCTTGGCGTGAGTGTGAGGCTCGCGGCACCAGCGATCGCCCCGGAAGCTGTGAGCGTGGCAGTCGCGCTGAACGTGAGCGAGGCCGATCCCGCCATCGCTCCCGCACCAACAAGCGCGCCCGCGAGCGTAAAGGTAAGATCGGTTGAGCCCGCGCTCGCACTGGTGGTCGACATCGTTCCCGCTGGGGTGAACGCGATCGATGTCGTTCCATCAATGAACACCAAGCCGAGTAGCGTGCCCGTTGGCGTAAACGTGAGACTTGTCGCGGCAGAAATCGCAGCACCGCCAGTCAGGGTGCCCGACGGCGTGAAGACGAGAGACGTGGCGGCGGCCATCGCCCCCGCGCCCGTCATGGTGCTCGACGGAGTGAAGGAAAGCTGTGAAGTGCCGGCGTGCGCGCCAGCCCCGGCCAGTGTTCCTGCTGGCGTGAAGGATAGCGAAGTCGATCCGGCAGCCGCCGCCGCGCCGGACAGCGTTGCGGATGGGGTAAAGCTGAGCGAAGCCGAGCCCGCGAGCGCTCCAGCACCCGTCAGTGTTCCGCTGGCCGCGAAGGCGAGGCTTGTGGATCCATTGATCGCACCTGGGGCCTCCAGCGCCACCCCGGCGCTGAGGTGCGGCTTGATCGGGAAAGCTCTACCAAGCCTGGCCATAGTCTTTTAGACTGTCGCGGCTCGGTTTCTGGACGGCTTTGTAATCGCGACGATTTGAAGTGGGGGATGGGCAAACTCTGCTTCGATCATGGCGCAATCGAAATACTGGTCGGGATTGGCGTCGGAGCTAAAGCCGAATCTGATCCTAAGGTCGTTGAATCTAGCTACCGTCCAGGCGCCGCCGCCACCAGGCATCGTTGCGTATTGTTTTCGGCTGTAGCGAAGCGTGATGACTCCAATGCCGTTCAGCGACACGATTGTATCTTCAGTTCCATTATCGTTGAGCCTGAATTGAGAGGTTCCAGCCCCAGTGCCAGCCTGATGATAAGCAACAATTGCGTCCACCGCTCTTGGAGCAACCACAGGAGTCGGAATACTGGGAGCAGGACCAAACTTGTTTTCTGTGTAATCTGTCGCGTTTGCAGGAGCGATGGCGTTAATATAATCGTCGGTATCGGGAGTGGCATCATCCATCGGCACATCATCGACCAACAGGTATGAATCCGTTGTAGCGTTGAGAATATCTACTCCTGCTGCACCGCGCTTAAAATCTGCCGCTCCGGCGATATTATGCGTCCCATCAGAAGTTGGAACAAAATGATGCACATAGCCTGGACCAATAGGATAATCTCCAGTAGTGACGCTTAGCACGACATCGTCGTAAAAAGCATCGTATGTGGCAGATTCATCAGACCCGAACTTGAAGCTCGTGGCGGATGCTGACGCAACAGCGAGGCTTTTTTGCCCCAAAGCAACTCCATCTACTCTTGTGTCAATAAGCCGAGGATTGTTCGAACAATCCATTCTTATGTCGATGCAATACCAGCGATTCGTAGCGATCGGAACTCCTGTCGCTCCGAGAGCGATTGATCCGGTTGAACCAGTGCCCGCATAAAGTGAACTGTCCGAGACATTGAAGTAGACGCCTGCGGTCGTGCTGAAAACAGCGCCAGCTACTAGACATGTAATATTTGGAAGAGTAGCGAAATAAACAAAAAAGCGAGCTACCAATAAATTCGTAGAAGCTATCGTGGTATTTATATTTGTGCCTACCCCGGTCATATTAAGCCGCCCAGACCTCGCCCCGCTTCGCACCGTCGTTGTGCTTATGCTCGCGGAGGCACCTCCAGTCTGCCAATGAATTGCCGATTGACCGACCGGCACGCCCCCAATTCGTCCGCACTCAAATCCGCAACAAAAAACAGGCGTCATCGATCACACCTCAAAGATGATGTAGATGATCGCATTGACGGTAGCCCCGAACGTCACCCGCACTCGAAGCGAATTGCCCGTCTTAACGCTCGGCTCTCGGCCCAGCGGAAACTGTTTAACGTATTGATTGGTCGGCGCGATGAGCCCGCAATCCAGCATGCGCGTCGTGGTGACTGTGCCTTCCGTCACGCTTCCCGTCGCAAAGCCCGATGCGGTCGTGGCCAGGTTCAATGGCACGCCGGAAGATCCGCTGCTATTGGCGTCTGCGTTCCAGTCTCCCCAGGGTTGAACGTCGGCCGCGGCAAATGCCGTGGACATCGTGGCGAAGACAGTCCCGGTTTCGACTAGCTCGATCTTGCCGGGGGTGGCCGCAGCGCTACCGTCAAAGCTGCAACCCCACTCGATGATTTTTGGCTGGATCGCCGCCCCGGTTGCAAACTTGAGTTGCAACATCGTTCGGCTCACCGAGCCAGTGGGCTGCGATACCGGCGCCGCGGTGGTGACCAAGGCGCTGTTGTAGACAATATAGGTCCAGGCCATGCATCGTGAGGCTATTGAGCCGTTACGTCGAGTGTCCCCGCAGCGAAGCTGGGCGTAATCCCCGCACTCACCGAGAGCGTTGCGCCCAGCGCGCCGGAAAAGAACAGATTGCCAGTGCCAGAAGAGTCGCTCCCAATCCCAAAGTGAGTGCAGCTAGACGACCCAGACACGCAGGCGCCGAACACGATGGCATTGACGTTGTCGGCAGTGTCGCCGGTAACGGCCCATTCCGACCCGGTTCGCGCCACGCTCACACGCGCATAGCCGGAGTAGTTTGCTTCGCTTGTGTTCTGGGCGCCCGTCTCGCCGGGGTCGCCCGTATGCAGGCTGATGTAGAACACTCCCGCCGCCGCGCTGTTCTGTAGGCCCCCTGCGTCGCCGACATTGGCCACGTCCGCGTTTTGGAAAATGTGCTGTAACAGCGCGGTTTCAAATGCGTTCGTTGCGCTCATGGGGCCTTAGAGTTTGAAGATCTTGTTGGCACCGCTGTCCCACTGGATGGTGATGTCACCACCGTTGGGGGTCACGGGCAGCCCAGTGGCCGTGTCGATGTAGGCGATGAGCGGGGAGGTCGAAGCAACACCGGTGTCCTTGTAGATCACCAGGGCCTCGGACGGGTCGCCCGTAACCGCAGTCAGCGTCACGTCGGCCGCATCCGCCACGCCGGCCGTGGAGGTTTTGCTGCCCAGATTGGAGCTGGTCGCCACGCGTCCGCCCGAGGGCACATCCGACAGGTATTGGTCGGTGGTCAGGTTGACGGTGTAATCGGCCGCATCCACCAGAACAACCTTGATGTTGTCGGCGGACCAGTCGATGTCGCCGTCCAGGAATGCCTGGCGGCCTTTGTCGTAGAGTGCGTTGGCCATATCTTTTTTTCTCTTGAAGTGTGCGGCCCCCCAGATCCATCCCGAGGGGCCGCGCTTTGGCGTGGTGGCGTTATGAGTGAGGGAACCCAGCGGGCGCTTAGCCGGCGACGACCGTAACCAAGTGCTGGAAGAACCCTTCGCACTCGATCATGCTCTCACCGTCGCCGTCCGGGTTGGTCTGAGACGCACCGGGCACGAAGTTGGTGAGGAAGGAGCGAGAGGTGATGACCAGCTCTTCCTTCTTAGTTTCGATCATGGCCACGCAGCGTTGCCCCATGAACCGGCGCAATCCGTCGTCGTCGGTGAGGTCTTTGCTGGTGATGCGCAGTTTGCCTTCCGTGGTCCGGCCGGGCTTGACGTAGCGGGTGGCATCGAAGCCACTCGCGATCGCTTTGGCGGCGCGAATCGGGAGGGTGATGTTCTTCTCGTTGGTGGTGGCCACTAGAGCGAAGCGGGCGCGCTTGGGTAACTGCACGAACGCGACACGGCCCCCGCGTTTGGCGTTGGTGATGGTCGGAGTCGTGGACGTGGTGATCACGGTGGTCGGCTCGCTGCCCCGAGTCATTTCAACGCCGCGGGAGGCGCTGAAGTTGAACGACTGATTGGCCGCATAGCCCACTGGGGAGAGCGTGGCGGTGAGGTGCCCGAGGGTGAGCACCGGGGCGGCGTCGGCTTTGACTTCCGTGTAGACGAAAGCCACGATCGGCCACGAGGGGTAGATCGTGCCTGCGACACCCGTGTGAGTCCCCGCCCAGGCGGATTCCAGCACAAGCGCGGTGTCATTGGTGACACTGGCCACTTGCTTGATCTCGCTGCCGAGCTTGATCAGGTCGCCGGCTTCCACTTCGGTCGTGAACAGCGTGCCCACACCGGTAACGGCAGTGGTCGAAATGGTGCCGGTCATGGTGCCGGTGAGCGCGCTGTTGAGCTGCCCATTGATGGCCTCGTATTCGAGGACGCCAGTGGCAGTCATGTGGGCCTGGCCGAGCCAGAGAAACGGTTCGGCCGTCAGGTAGGCATCGCGCTCCATGCCGAGCGAGGGCCCCTGGGCGATGACGTAGTCCGCCGACGGGATGGTCGCGGGGGTGAGGTTTGTTGAGATTCCAGCCATATTGTCTGTGGGTACTTGGGTTGTTGTTGTGGGTTGTCTTTTGGACCGCTCGGCTTACGAAGCGTAGGTGAATCGGGCCACATTCATGCGGTGTTGCTTGATGATGTAGGCCCCGAAAACTTTCTGTTGGCTCCGCTCCTCCCAGTGTTTCTCCTGGTCGGTGAAGGTGAACTCCTGATCCAGGTCAGGCTTGAAGTAAACGTTGCCGGGCTTCTTGGTGAAGACCGGGTAGCATTTCTTCGTCGGGATCGTCACGTCGGGGATGAAGCGCCACTTGCGGCCGGCATAATCCAGCTCGGTATAGCCCCTCTCGGCGACTTGCGATTCGAAGGTCGTCTCACTGCCGCTGGCCGCGCTGATCAGGGTCAGGTCGGTCAACACGGCGAACAGGTCGGAGGCCGGCACAATGATCTCGCCGGTCGGAACAATCCGCCCGTCGGAGAACACGTTGGCCCAGCTATCGGAGTAGCGGATGATTTCCTGCAGGACGCGCACGCCGAACTTGCCTATGATGGCGCCGCTGTTGTCCAACGCCGTGGCATTAACCGTTACGTCGTTGGTGCTCGGAAGGTGAGCTGTCACCACTCCGCTGTGCGGGAAGTAGTCGCGGGACGCCTTGGCGCCGGTCGTGACGAACGCCCCGTAGGCGCCACCGTTGACCAGCGAGGCGGTGAGCAGATCGTAGGTCAGACGGTCGAGCTTGAACTGCAAGTCAAACGCGATGTCGAACGTCTTCTGGGCCAGGTTGGAGATGTCACCCTTGTAGATGTCCTGGGTGAAGTAACCAACGCGATCACTGGTCACGTAACGCAGCGGGATGCGGGCGTGCGCCTCGTTGGGCTCAATCTTCATCGAGCGGGGCGAGCCGTGCTGGGCCACGTAGCCGCACTTGATCTCGTTCATCGTCTCGTTCTTGATCCCAGGTTCTTCGTCGGCCTTCAGCGTCACGACGTTGAAGAACCGGATGAAGTTGCTGGACGCCTTGATGAAGTTGTCCACCGTCTCCAACCGGAGAGCGTTGAGGGAGCGCAGCGCTTTGCGGTCGCCGTTGAGGGCGTCGCGGAGCGTCTGCAGCGCTTGGACCTTGGCTTCCTTCACGTCGCTCGTGTCGCTTTCCTTGATCGCCAGGTTGGTCTGGGCGCTGGCCATCGCCAGGAGCTTTTCCTTGACCTGCTTGGCCACATCGATCTGTTCGTTGGTGCTGCCGTCGGTGCCGTTGAGGCTAAGGCCTTCGCAGCGGTTGATGAGTTGCTTGAGTTGATGCTTCATGTCTTTAGATCTGTTTTAGGGGTTGCCCCGAAGGTGGTTGGTTGCTTCCAGTGGCTTATGGCGTCGGGATCACGATCGCGGCATCGAGCTTCTTTAGAAGGAAGCGATCTTCGGCCGCGTCTTCCACGCCGGCGAGGATGTTGACCACTTGGTAGAAGGCGACTTCAGTGGCCGCCGCCTTATGGAGCTTGCCGGCCTCGAAGTTGCACAAATCGCCGACCGCAGTGGGAGGGGCGGTGACCTGGACGAGCGTGTGCGACGCATCGTCTTCCATCGCCATCAGCTCCGGAAGCGGGCCGAGGGAACATTCCTTGTCCACGCAGTCGTAGCCCTCAAAACCTTCTTCGTAAAGGATCTGGGCGTCCGTGCGCAGGCCGTCGGAGGTGACCTGGAGCACGTTGAAACCCAGGAGTGCCTTATCGGCATTGTCGCCGAGCTTGGCGGTGATCTGATTGTTGGTGGCGGCAACGGCGGTGTTGGCGCTCCAGAACGTGCCGCGAGGCGCCGCGCTGGGCAGGATGATCGATTTGTTCGGGCCTTGACCCGCGATTAGAACTTCAAAAAGAGCCATATTGGTTTGGTGTGGTGGTTAGGGTTGGCGTGATTGTGTGATCCGGAGCCGATTAGCAGAGGAACCGAACGCTGCTCGGTGCCTGATTGCCGCCAATGAAGCCGTTGGGCTTCGTGCCGGCGGAGGCGGTTTCGGTGGCCGGCGGAGGCGTCGCCGGCTTGGCGGCCTTGGCGATGGCCTCGAAGGTGGCGTGCTGCGCGGTGAAGTCGGCTTCGGGCGCCCAGGGCAGGCTGTTGAAGCTCGTGCTGGTGGCGGTCAGGCCAACGGCTTGGAGCTTGGCGACGCGGCCCTTGGCCTGTTCGCGGGCGGTGTTGAAGTCATCATCCTTGGCCAGG
>DATLUX010000138.1:0-9105 GCA_035577805.1 Verrucomicrobiia bacterium | reverse complement strand
ACTGAGAAGATGCGTTTTCTGGAAATCACAAGAATGCTGATTGGGCTCAGGAAAGCTTGGGTTCAGAGCGTGATGAGCGAAGAACCAATTCCCTATCAAGCCGAGGCATCGAGCCCGGGAGGACAGGCCCTCTTCCATCACCAGTCGCTGGATCTCTATCAGGTCGGATTGGATTTATGTCCAAACTGCAGGTCGGCGGTCGCAGACCGCCGCTACAACGGGGCGCGCGTCGCACAGGTGGCCAAGTCGACCAGGACGGCACGGTCCCGGGCCTTCCGGACCAACTCACAGATTAGTTCGATGGCCTTAAACTCCGGGTCGCTGGGATAAAGCACAGAGGGATGCCCGAGAAAATCAAACACCGCGCGATGTTCGATCGCCCATTCCACGGCCAAGCGGATCGCCTGCAAAAAGTGGTCCAGTTTCCAGCGACAATTGCGGAAGGCACCGACGTCGCTGATCGGGCTCATCGGAACATCGATTAAGCCGGTGGGATACCGAAAAGGTTGCGCCTCCGATTGTGCCCGCACGATCCCGTCCAGCACTTCCCGGGTGGGCGCCTCGCCCGGTTGGCTATAAGGATGGGCGGGATAGCGGCAGCTGACCCAGCTGAACCCGAGTTCCATTAACATTCGCTGGACATCTTCCCGGCCGCGCAATCCATCGGCAAAACCGCCTGGAGTTCGGAATCCGGCTGGAGCCAAGCCGAGGCGCGTGCGCATGGCATCGGTGCACAGCCGGACATTGTCCCGGATCACTTGAGCAGGCGTCCGACCCTCGATCAGCCAGGGGGCGCGTTGAAAGCGGTACTGGATATCCTCGGGTTTGGTGGCCAGCACGTACACGTGATCGTAGGTGTGGTTGCCGACCGGATGGCCGTCAGCCGCCAGGCCCTTGAGCCAATCTAGGTTCTCCTGTTCGCAGACGCGGCCCACCGCGAAGAAATGGATCACTCCACCGTGAGCCTTGACCCGCCGGGCCGCTTCCACGGCGTAACGTTTCGCCTCTTCGTTCAGGTTGCCTTTCTCATAATCCCAATGGGTATCGTCCCAGCGCGGGAAGTTCCGGGCCATTTCCAAATCGAGCGTGATGCCGATGAAGGCGCGGTCGGAAGGCGGGGCAGCGGCTCGGCCAGAATCTGTCCCCACGGCAGGTCCGAGCAATGCCCCACCGGCCAGGCCCGCGCTGTTTTTTAGGAACGAACGCCGTGACCAACGACGGGCCGAAGCCGACCACGGTCCCGCAGTCGATAAAACTGGCAGCGCAAAGGACATGAACCGGAGTTGGGGGCTTTTATGTTTCAGGTCTGGGCGACGCGGCAAAAGTGTCCGACAAAGTTCCCAGCAAAGAAAGGGCAAAGCGCGCGGCGCCATGGCCGACTGGGCATTTGGTTACTCCCGAGATCGCGGCCTTTAGGCCGCTTCGAGATGGGGATCGGAGGAAGCCCCTCGACGGGCTCGGGGCGGGCTCCCTCGACGGGGCTCGGGGCGGGCTGTTGGGTAGTTCCTTGGTCCTCGAGCCGACGGACGATGAAGCGGTCCCGCACACGCGGGACCGCGCCCGGAGCTGCCTTGTGCGGGGGCACTGCCTCCATACACCCCATGGCCGACTGGGCCAATTTGCAGGTGGCTGTCGTGTTCTGCCACGCGCCCCCGCGGGACGAAGGGCGCAGTTTCTCTGTTTCTCACCCAAAGGACGTGCCATCCTCAGCGCGTCACGCCGCCCGCGGTGGAGGCGATCAGATGAGCATCTTGGACGAACTGAACCGGTGGCGTCACGTGGCGCTAGCCGTGTTGTCCTTGCTGCTGGCGATGATCGCCTCGGGCCATGCGCTTCTGAATAAACGCGATTCCCGAGCGGCTGTGGGCTGGGTGGGCTTGATCTGGCTGGTGCCTCTGATTGGAGCGGTCCTGTACTTCATTCTTGGAGTAAACCGCATCCGCCGGCGCGCGCTGGAACTGCGCGGCGATCGCGAACGCTTCCGGACCAGCCCGGAAGTCGGCGGGAGTGAAAGCCTGACGGAGGCCGTGTTCGCGAAGTTTCCGCCTGAAACACGGCACCTGGCCTCCATCGCCCGGGTGGTCGGCCAGACCACGCAGCGGCCGCTCATGCCGGGCAACAGTGTCCGCGCGTTGATCAACGGCGATGAAGCGTACCCGGCCATGCTGGAGGCCATCGCGGGCGCCCAACACTCGATCACGTTGGCGACCTACATTTTTGATCGAGACGCCGCCGGGCGCGCCTTCGCGACCGCGCTGGGGCAAGCAGTACGTCGCGGGGTGCAGGTGCGGGTGTTGATCGATGCCACGGGAACGCGCTATAGCTGGCCACCGATCTTGAGGACGTTGCGTCGCGAAAAAATACGCTACGCCCGTTTTCTGCCGGCCTTTCCCCTTTGGCGTTTGGTTTCGATGAACCTGCGCAATCACCGAAAGCTCCTGGTGATCGACGGGCGGGTGGGATTTACCGGTGGAATGAACATTCGCGTCGGCCATTGGCTGGCCAAGGGGCCGAGCCACCCGATTCTTGATCTGCAATTTCGCGTGGAAGGCCCGGTGGTGGCGCATTTGCAGGAAGTGTTTGCCGATGATTGGCTCTTTACGACGCGCGAAGTGCTGCAGGGCGAGCTCTGGTTTCCGCGCCTCGAGCGAGCCGGCCCGGTCTTGGCTCGTGGGATCGCCGATGGACCGGACGAAGATGTCGATCCGCTGCGTTGGACGATCCTGGGCGCGCTGGCGGCAGCGCGGCACTCGGTCCGCATCGCCACACCCTATTTTCTGCCCGACGCGCCGGTGATTTCCGCCTTGAACCTGGCCGGGTTGCGCGGGGTTGCGGTGGATATTGTCCTGCCCGCCAGCAGCAATTTGCCGTTTGTCCAGTGGGCCTCCCGGGCGTTGTGGTGGCAAGTGTTGGAGAAAGGTTGCCGGATTTGGCTGACGCCGGGGAATTTTGATCATTCCAAACTCTTTCTGGTTGACGATGGCTGGGTGATGCTTGGCTCCACCAATTGGGATCCGCGCAGCTTGCGTCTTAACTTCGAATTCGACGTGGAATGCTACGACACCGCCCTGGTCCAAACCCTGGGCCACTGGTTTCAAGCCAAGAAGGATCGCTCGCGCCAGGTGACACTCGCGGAAGTGGATGCCCGCAGTTTGCCGGTCAAGTTACGGGATGGCGCGGCGCGATTGCTTTCGCCTTACTTATAGCGAGGGGCGCGGTCTGGAAAACATTGTCCAGGCAGGCGGCGTTTTGGCAGGGTGGAAAGGTTGCATGGAATACGAAGCTGTCATCGGGTTGGAAACGCACGTCCAGCTCAAAACCAAATCCAAGATGTGGTGCGGTTGCCCGAACCAATTCGGCGCGCCGCCCAACACCAATGTTTGTCCGGTCTGTCTGGGCCTGCCCGGCGTGCTGCCGGTGGCCAATGAAGAAGCGTTGCGCCTGACCGTCCTGACCGGCTTGCTGCTGCATTGCCAGGTGCCGTCCCGATCGAAATTCGACCGCAAAAACTACTTTTATCCGGATGCCCCCAAGAACTACCAGGTGACCCAATTCGATCAACCATCCACCCGGGCGGGTTACGTCGAGTTCGAATTGGGCGGCCGCCCGGCGCGGGTCCGCATCACGCGCGCCCATCTCGAGGAGGATGTGGGCAAGAGTTTTCACTTCGACCGCCAGAGCGGCGTGGATTTTAACCGCGCGGGTGTGCCGCTGCTGGAGATCGTCTCCGAACCCGACCTGACCAGCGCCGACATGGCTTATACGTATCTCAATGCCTTGACGGAAATCCTCGTCTACGGGGGCATCAGCGATTGCGACATGGAAAAGGGCATGGTGCGTTGCGACGTGAATGTGAGCGTGCGTCCGCGGGGCACCCAGGTGCTCGGCGCAAAAATCGAGATCAAGAACATGAATAGCTTTTCGGGTGTCCGCCGGGCCCTGGAATATGAGATCCCGCGCCAGATCGACGTGCTGAACCGCGGCGGCAGGCTCGTGCAATCAACCCGCCGCTGGGATGACGACGCTGGCCTCACCGAGGAAATGCGGACCAAGGAGCATGCTCATGATTACCGATACTTTCCCGAACCCGACTTGATGCCGTTCGAACCGGAGGAAGACTGGTTAGGAGCGGTGCGCGCGCGGGTGGTGGAGTTGCCCCTGGCTCGCAAGCAACGTTTCATGCGCGATTATCAGCTGCCGGCGCCCGATGCGGAGACCTTCAAGAATGATGTGGCATTGGGTAACTATTTCGAGCAGATCGCTCGCGCAACTGCCAATCCGAAAGCCGTGGCCAACTGGGTGATCAACAACCTGCGAGCCCGGTTGGCCGAAGCCCAAACGGACCTGGCCTCCGTGAAGTTCCAGCCCGAACATCTTCTGGAGCTGATCGCGTTGACGGACACCGGCAAGATCAGCAGTAAGATCGCCCAGGACGTGTTCAACGATATGTTCGCCACCGGTGAAGCGCCGGGCACCATCGTGGAGCGTAAGGGCTTGGCGCAAGTCAGCGACGCCGGCGCTCTGGAGAGGTTCTGCGAAGAGGTGATTGCGGCCAACCCCGGTCCGGCAGCGGATTTCAAAGCCGGCAAGGTCGCCGCGCTGAACTTCCTGAAGGGCCAGGTCATGAAAGCCAGTAAAGGCAAAGCGAACCCGGCGTTAGTCGGCGAGATCCTGGAGCGGAAACTGAAAGGTTAGCGCTGGACCCGGTCAATTATTGAGGCAGTTGCGCACGGCCAGCGCGAGGGTCTCCGGGTCGTAGGGCTTTTGCAGAAAGCTGGTGCCCGGAAGCGCGTCTGAACCCAGGCCGACCACATCCAGACTGTAACCGCTGCTGTAGATCACTTTGAGGTCAGCCCGATCGCGCAGCACTTTTTCCGCCAGGTCCGCCCCGGACACACCTTCGGGCATCATCATGTCGGTCAAGAGCAGGTCGATATCGTCCTTATGGCGGGCCCAGATCTCGAGGGCTTGAACGCCGGTGGAAGCCTGGAGGACGCGATAACCTTTCTTCTGCAGGATTTCCTGCACGAGTTCGCGCAAGGGGGTTTCGTCCTCGACCAACAAGATGGTCTCGTTGCCGCCCGGGATGACCTTGGGCCGGTCGGCCGCTTCTTTGAGCGCGGCTTTGGTGGCCTGGGGCAGAAAGACCTTGAAGGTGGTGCCTTGGCCCACCTGGCTTTCCACTTCGATCCATCCCTGGTGCTCAGCCACGATGCCGTAGACGGTAGCCAAGCCTAATCCGGTGCCTTTGCCGACTTCTTTGGTGGTAAAGAAGGGTTCGAAAATCCGGCTCAGGGTTCTTGCATCCATGCCGTGGCCGGTATCGCTCACGCCCAAGCAGATGAAACTGCCCTCACGAGCCTCGGGGTGACGCTTGGCATAGCCGGCGTCTATCTCGATGAAATAAGTGCTCAAGGTGAGGACGCCGCCTCGCGGCATGGCGTCCCGGGCGTTGACCGACAGATTGATCAGGATTTGTTCCATCATGCCGGGGTCCGCGTAGACGGGAGCCAACCCTTCGCCGGTCTGTCGTTTGAGGGTAACGTGTTCTCCCAGCAGCGCCCGTAACATCTTGGTCAAGTCCTTGACCACTTCATTGAGATCCAGCAACTGGGGCTGGAGCATTTGCTTGCGACTAAACAGCAGCAACTGCCGGGTCAGGGTGGCGGCGCGCTCGGCCGCCATAGCGATTTGCCGGGCCGACTCCGACAGCCCGGCGGGAAGCGCTTCGTCGGCATTCAAAAGTCCGGCGTGTCCCTGGATGATGGTAAGGATGTTGTTGAAATCGTGGGCCACGCCAGCAGCCAGCTGCCCAATCGAATCCATCTTTTGGGCCTGCCGAAGCTGGGCCTCGAGATTCAGCCGGTCGGTGACGTCCTCCGCATAACAATGGACGACATGATGGGCCGAGACCGGAAAGAACGACCACGATAACATGCGCCCGGCGATATTGGTGACCTGTCGAAGCTTGCTCTGGCCAGTGGAGAGACACAGCTTGACGGTCGTGGCGGTGTTGAGGGGCAGGATCGATTGCGGATGATTCTTCTTCAGCGATCGAGCCATCTCCAGGGCCGCGTCGTTGAAGTAGGTCAAGGAACCGTCGGCGCCAAATTCGAGGATCGGGTTGGGGTTAAACCGCGGGAACGCCGCCAGCTTGCGGATCTCCTTCTCCGCGCGCAGCCGCTCCTGGGTGTCGCGGGCGGAGACCAGAACCCGATGCGGCCGGCCGGCTTGGTTAAAGATGACGCTGATGGCGGATTCGCAGGCCAGCCATCCCCCGTTGGCATGGCGAAAACGCATTTCGACCTGGCGGCTCTCCCGAAAGAACAGCGCGGTATCCAACGTATCCCGAAAACCGCGCGTGTCCTCAGGATGGATGGTGTCGGAGCATTTTTTGCCTAGGACTTCCCCTTCCTTCCACCCCAGGACGTCCTGAAAAGAAGGGCTCGTATAGACAAAATGCCCATCGAGATCCAGTAAACAAATCAGGTCCCGCGAATGCTCCGTAATGATCTGAAACAACTCCTCGTTGCTCAGAGATTCCATGAGTTCCTTTGGCCGGGCGCGCCTGGGAAGACCCGGCCCTGCTGCACCAACAACGTTAGCCACACCATACGGATTTTCTGCGGTTGCATCTGAACTGCGCTTCGCCACGGAGAGCAGGTTTTTGCTCTCGGGCCGGGTCGCGTCCACACGGTCACGACCACCAGCTTGCGTTTCGGCCTTTTGTCTCAAAAGAACGAGTTAGTTCTAGCAGATGCGGGAAGCAGTGCGCTAGATCCAACGCTTCCGTGGTTTTCCCGACTAGGAACCGCTCGATGAATCTGCCTAAACCCGCTTTTGAGGGATCGCAAGCGCCGCGGCCCTCTGGGGAAAAGCCGAAAGCGGGCCAAGCGGATTGATCACCGACTCCGCCGGCTGCTTCACATATGGCTAACGATGTTGTCGCCAAACTCGGAGCATTTGATCTCGGTGGCGCCTTCCATGAGCCGGGCGAAGTCGTAGGTCACTCGTTTGCTGGCGATGGCTCCATTCAGGCCTTTAAGAATGAGCTCCGCCGCCTCCGTCCATCCGAGATAACGGAACATCATCTCGCCGCTCAGCACGACTGAGCCTGGATTGACCTTATCAAGGTTGGCGTATTTCGGGGCGGTGCCGTGGGTCGCCTCGAAGATGGCATGGCCGGTGATGTAATTGATATTGCCTCCCGGGGCGATCCCGATCCCGCCGACCTGTGCGGCCAGCGCGTCGGACAGATAATCGCCATTGAGGTTCAGCGTGGCGATCACATCAAAGTCCTCCGGACGCGTCAGAACCTGCTGAAGTGTAATGTCGGCGATGGCATCCTTGACCAGGATCGCGCCGCGTTTGACGGCGGCTTTCTGGTCTTCGTTAGCGGCGGCTTCGCCCTTTTCCTTCTTGGCGCGTTCCCACTGGGCCCAAGTGTAAACCTTGTCACTGAAGATACGTTCCGCGGCCGCATATCCCCAATCGCGGAAGGCGCCCTCCGTATACTTCATGATATTTCCTTTGTGGACGATGGTAAGGCTGCGCCGCTGATGCCGCAGCGCATATTCGATGGCCGCCTTGACGAGCCGGACCGTGCCCACCAGGGAAACGGGTTTAATGCCGATGCCCACGCAGACAGGCAGGTTCTCCATGTTGTGATCCGGAGAGGCAGCTTTCATATACTCGACCACCTTTTCCTTGGTTCCGAAACGGATCTTGTTGAAATCCTTCGGGAACTCGTGCGCCAGAAAGCCCAGCACGGTTTGGGCTTCCGGGGAGCCTCCGGCGAATTCGATCCCGGCATAGATATCTTCGGTGTTCTCGCGGAAGATGATCATGTCGACCTTTTCCGGGTGTTTCACCGGCGAAGGCACGCCATTGAAGTATTGGACGGGCCGCAGGCATACATAGAGGTCCAGCAATTGACGCAAAGCCACGTTGAGCGAGCGGATGCCGCCGCCCACCGGCGTGGTCAGGGGCCCCTTGATCCCAACCAGGAACTCCTTAAATGCGGTCACCGTGTCGTCGGGCAGCCAATTGTTAAACTTCTTGAAGGCAGCTTCGCCGGCGTGGACCTCAAACCAGGCTATTTCCCGTTTGCCACCGTAGGCCTTGCCGACCGCCGCATTGAATACACGCTGGCTGGCGGCCCAGATGTCCGGGCCGGTTCCGTCCCCCCGGATAAAGGGCACGATCGGGCGGTCGGGAACGGATAGTTTCCCGCCTTGGATGGAGATCTTGTCACCAGCGGGGGGGGTAAGATGTTGGTAAGGCATTGGAGGTGATGGATTACGTTGGGTTCAAGCGAAAATCGGCGGGCGTTTGGCCGGATTAATAGATAATAGAACTGCTGAGTGCTTCACGTGCTGTTTCCCACGTCGGTTTAGCATGCCCGAAAGCTCTCCTTGTATCGAATGGAGGGCGGAGGAGCAAGTGGTTTACGGCTGCGATCTGGCCAAGCTCATCCGCCGGTGGCTTTGAGGGCACCTCATCGTCGTTTGGCAGCACAGGGGGTTAGCCCCAACCCTCGTCCTGCCATCCTCAACCCGAGGACGGAAAGCCGAGATGCCGCGGTCCCGAACCCGGTCTGACCGGGCTCCCAAGCGGGTGGGAATGCCCGGAATGCCCCTTCGAACTTGACGAGAACTCGACTCTCACGCCACACTAAGGGCGATTCTGCGAGTTGGTTCCATCCCGTGCTCTATAGGCTTTGGGCTCAGGTCGAAAAGCCGAAGGAGTAAGGGATTCGTTGCTTGGTTGGGTGAAGACAAGGGACGCGCACCGAGGCTCGTAGCAAGGCATCCAGGTGATGCCCATAATACTACGAGATGAATTCCCATAGTTCATCAGTGTATCTATCAAAGCACGCAAGAACAGTCGCCGGGAAGGCCGCGTCGAGGTTGTGGCGATGCGTGGACGGGTCTGGTCGTCTGGCGGTGAAGCTATGGTTTGGGTTCTGTGTCAGCATTACTCATGGAGGAGATGCAGGACCTGCCGACGCGGCACCTGCCCCCGATAATCCCATTCAGATCTTCAGCCTCACCGTCGAGAACCAGAAAGCCCATTTGGAGTGGAGCGGTGGACAACCGCCCTACC
>DATLUX010000137.1:0-12748 GCA_035577805.1 Verrucomicrobiia bacterium | reverse complement strand
TCTTTCTTTCAAAAGAACCGGCCTGGTTGGGCCCCCGAGTGGCTGGAGCATGTGAGCCTCGGGGAAGAGAAGAAGGATTACGTGATCGCCACCGAAGAGGCGTCCCTGGTCTGGCTGGCCAATCTGGCTTGCATCGAATTGCATCAGATGCACGCCCGCGCTCCGCACTTCGACAAGGCGGATTACATCGTGTACGATTTCGATCCGCCGGAGACGTTCGAGTTCGCCGACGTGGCGGATCTGGCCCTGCAATTCAAGGAACATCTGGAGGGATTCGGCTATCATCCGTTCGTCAAGACCACCGGCCGCAAAGGGTTGCATGTGTTGACGCCGATCGAACCGAAATGGGAATTCCACGTGGCCTTCGAGGCCGCCAAGGCCGTGGCCCAGCCTTTCGTGAATGCGCGTCTGTCCGCCTTGACTCTGCAGATCAAAAAAGAACACCGCAAAGGCAAGGTTCTGTTGGACATCTATCGGAATCGCTCCTCCCAAACCATCGTCGCCGCCTACAGCGTGCGCGGACTTCCCGGGGCCACCGTGTCCACCCCGATGCATTGGGAGGAATTGCAAACCCTGGAAAGTCCCAAGGCCTTTCATCTGCAGAGCGTCCCACCGCGGGTCCTGCAAAGCGGCGACCCGTGGGAATCCATGGAGGCCTACGCCACGTCCCTGCACACTCACAGGAAAGAGGTTAAGGCCACCAAGGCGCTGCGACCCGGGCGGACCTACAAAACTCCCGAACAACTGGAAGACTACTCTCGGAAACGGAGCTTTGAGAAGACAACGGAGCCGGCGCCGGAGCCGGTCCGGGCGGTGGCGACAGGGGAAGGCAGCGCGTTTGTGGTCCACCGGCATCATGCCACGCGGTTGCATTATGATTTGCGCCTCGAACAAAACGGGGTGCTGAAATCGTGGGCCGTCCCGAAAGGATTGCCGCCGCGCCCGGGCATCCTGCGCCTGGCCGTCAACGTGGAGGATCATCCACTCGAATACGTCAACTTTGAAGGCGCGATTCCCAAGGGCGAATACGGCGGCGGCATGATGTGGAAATTCGCCCAGGGCCGTTACCAGGTCACCAAGGAGAAAAAAGACGGATTCTATTTTCGCCTGCAGTCGCGGGAACTGACCGCCGAGTACCGGATGCATCGGACCAAGGAGAACCAATGGTTGCTCGAACGAGTCGATCAGCCCCAAACCGATTGGCTGCGGGTTCCCATCGATCCGATGTTGGCCCGTTTGGCCGAGCGACCGCCGGGCTCGGCCGATTTCCTTTATGAAGTTAAATGGGACGGAATCCGCGCCATCATCGCGCTGGACGAAGGACAGATCCGGATTCGGGGCCGGAACGGTCTGGATGTGACCGCACAATTCCCTGAGCTGCTGGTTTCGGAGCAGGCGTTTCGGGCGACCTCAGCGGTGTTTGACGGGGAGATTGTATGCCTGGAGGCCGATGGCAGGCCGCATTTCCGGGATGTGATTCATCGCCTGCAACAGCGAGCCCCGGGAGCGGTCGAACGCGCCAAGGCCAAGCATCCGGCGGTTTGTTATCTCTTTGATTGTTTGTATCTGGATGGGCGCCCGATTCTCAACGAGCCCCTGAGCCGGCGGCGCGAATGGCTGCAGGATGCGATCCGGAAGGATTCGGCCTATCGCATCAGTGAGGCCGTCGACGACGGCCTCTCCTTGTTTGAAGCCGTGCAACAAATGGGGTTGGAAGGCATCCTGGCCAAAAAGCGGACCAGTCCGTATCTTCCAGGAATCCGCAGCGATTCATGGTTGAAAGTAAAAACCCGACAGACCGCGGAATGCGTGATCGTGGGTTATACCTTGGGAAAGGGCGATCGCGAGCCGCATTTCGGGGCGTTGCATCTTGCTCAAGCCGAAGGCAACGACCTTAAATATGTGGGTAAAGTCGGCTCGGGCTTCGATGACGGCTCGCTCAAAGCCGTTTGGACCGAATTGGCAGCATTGACAACCACCAAAAGACCCATTAAGGCAAAACCACTCGACGAAGCGCGGTCCGTTTGGGTCGAGCCCAAACTGGTGTGCGAAGTCCAGTTTGGCGCCCGGACCAAAGACGGAATGCTGCGCGAGCCTGTCTTTCTGAGGCTTAGGCCGGATTTGGCGAAAAGCGAATCATGAACAGCGTGCAAACAGGTGAATTATGAGATCAATCTGGAAAGGCCACATTCAATTCTCCCTCGTCACCATCCCCATCCGCATCTATAACGCCGTCGATACCGAGGAGAACATCCGCTTCAACCAGTTGCACAAAGAGGATAACGGCCCGGTCGGCTACGAGAAGAAATGCAAAAAATGCGGCAAAACCCTGGCCCTTGAAGATATCGTCAAGGCCTATCAATTCGAGCCTGAACAATATGTGATCGTATCGGCGGAGGATCTCGCCAAGGTGAAGCTCAAAAGCACCAAGGTCATTGAGATCGCCGGGTTCATTGACACCGGGGAAGTGCAACCGTCCCTTTACGAATCGCCTTACTTCGCCGGGCCGGACGGGCCCGTCGCCACCAAGACCTATGCCCTGTTCTCAGAAGCCCTCAAGGCCAGCGGCAAAGTCGGCGTCGGCAAAGTCGTGCTGCGCGATCGCGAGGAAGTCGTCATGCTCGCCCCGCTCGACGGCGGACTCGTCCTCCACAAATTGCGCAATCCGGCCGAGCTCCGGAAAATGGAAAATGTTCCCCAGCTGGAACGCAAGGATGTGAACAAGGATGAACTGAAGCTTTCCATCAGCTTGATCGAATCCATGGCGGCCAGCTTGAAAGACCTCGATCTGACCGATCGCTATAAGGATGCCCTGCGCGAGATGATTGAAGCGAAGATCGCCGGTCGGGAAGTCGTCACCGCCCCCGAGGAAGAAAAGCCTGTGATCGATATCATGACCGCCCTCAAACAAAGCATCGAGCGCACGAAGGCGCAGAAGAAACCCATGGAAAAAGCCAAAGGCGAAAAGAAACAGGCGGACGAAGCCAAGCCGGCCAAGTCCAAGAAGGTCGCATAATCAGAGCAAGTGCACCCGACGCCGCGCGGCGTCGTTGGGTCGTGGCTGCAAGGTCGATGGCAGAAATCATTCCATTTCCCGCGCCCACCTCAAAGCTGGGCTTCAAGCGGGTCCATAAGCGGGCCAAGCCCGCCGAGGATCCGGGGCAGTTGCAATTATTCGAGCGGCCCAGCGCTCAGATCCTGAGTCTGGCCGGCGAGCCTGGCTGGTTTGACCAGGCCCTGCGTTCCGATGAACGCGGCGACGCCCAAGCCGCCGAGTTATACGAGAAAGCGATCGAGACCCAGGATTGTGTGGCCGATGCCTATTGCAATCTCGGCATCATCGAATCGCAACGGGGAAATACCTCCAAAGCGTTTGACTGCTTCACCAGTTCGCTCACCCAAGATCCGCGGCATTCCGAAGCGCACTATAATTTGGGCAACCTCTATTTCGACGTGAACGATTTGCGCCTGGCCCAGGTTCATTATGAAATGGCGGCCAAGATTGATCCCGGGTTCGCCAGCGTTTATTTCAACCTCGCGCTGGTTCAAGCCATCAACCATGACCTGTCCGGCGCGGTCAGCACCCTCATCCAATATCAGAGCCTGGTTTCCAGGGCCGAAGCCCAAAACGCCGACGAATTGCTGCTGAACCTCCGCCGATCGCTGGCCGCCATCAAAAAGGCCCGCTGACAGGCTCGCTCCATTTCTGTCACGTGTGCCACTTCGCCTAAAAGATTTACCTGCTGCCAACGGCGAAATAGCTCCGCTAGTTGCGCGTCCTCCAGGCCAGGATCCTGATACGCCTCCCAGCTGAGCAGGAGTGCCAAGCCCATGATGGCAACGGAACTCATGTGATCCACCAACAGTTCTCCTCCCGCACCGGTGGTCGAGGAGAAATCAATCAGCGTATGAAGATGCTGCAAAGCTTGCTGGATCTAAGATGCGAGACTTCGGTCGGGTTGCTGTGATCGGACTCACGTCAGGGTCTTGATTCGCCGCTCCAAGTCCCGCCGGTGAATGAGGTCGTGCACTGTGAGGACGTCCGATTCGAGCCCGAACAACAATCGGTAATCGCCGGCAAGTCGCTGTCGGAGGATGGAGCGGTTGGCCCGGAGTCGTTTCGTGCCAGTGAAGGCGGACGGATCGCCTGCCGCCAGGCGGCCGAGCAGCACGAGGGCAGCCTGGGCGACTTGCCGGGGGAAGCCCTGCAGCGTTTCGGGAAACCTGCGGGGGAAGTGGATGACACGCACCGGTTGCGTGCCCAGGGAGTCCGCTTCCAGCAAGAGTTCATCCTCCGGCTCCCCGGCTGTCGTGGAGGTCGTCGGCCCGACGCTTGATGGCGGGTTCTGCTGAAGCGCTGCCAAGGTCGCCCGAGTGTCCTCCAACTCCCGCCGGAGTTGGTTGCGCTCGGCATGACGCTCGCGCAAGCTGTTCCGGAGGTAATCGACCTTTTGGCGCAGGTCGCCTAAGACGCGATCTTCGACGGCTGGAGCGGCCGGCGCCGGCGTCAGCACGGGAGTCGGCGGAGCGGCGGCGGTCGGCAAAGGGGTTGCCGGTGCCTGGCGGTTTTTCATCTCCACCCGCGCCAATTCGAGGCTCTGCCTAAGCTCCCGGATTTCCTCGGATTTTTCCGCAAGTCGTTGCTTGGCGACGGACAGTTTCTCGGAAGTTGAGGAATCCGTTTTCGACGCTTCGGCGAACCACCGGTCCAGGAGGTCCTCCGCCGGATCGTCCGGAGGCAACTCGAGCCGATCGCGCGCTTTTTGAAGGGTCTCGAGCAGAGTGATGGCGTCAAAGAAACTCGCGGTGGCGAGGAGCCCGCGAGTGAAGAGGATGCCCAAGGGGGCATGTGCCCCGTCCAGGAGCGCGTAGGCGATGTCCACGAATCGAAGCGGTCCTCTCTCGGATTCCTCGCGGAGGCCTTGGAGCGTTTCCGCGTCGAGGAGGGCCAGCTGTTTGCCAGGGTCTTCCTCCAGGAGCAGCTTCGTCTCAAAATCGTGGGCTTCGGTGGCCTTGTCCGGAGGGCCCACAGCCAGAAGACGGCGCAGCATGTCCCTGCGGCCTTTTTGTTTGGCGTAAAATAGGGACTCTTCCCATGCGGCGCCCAGTTCCGGCCGAAACCCAATCGCTTCGAAAAACTCAGCCACTCGGTCAAGCTCCTCGAAACGAACTAACCGTGTGATCACCGGAGCATGCAGGTGCGGGGAAAGCTTCAACGGGTCGAGGCGGGCCAATTGGTAGGAGCGCATGTCCTGGATGTGCCGCAGGGTCAGGTGCCTTTCCAAGTCAGCCTCGAGTTCCTCCTGGGTCAAGCCTTCGACTTCCGAGGAGTGTTGGAGGCGTTCCTGGTCCTTCTCCAGGCAACATTGCTTGTACTTTTTGCCGCTGCCGCAGGGGCAGGGATCGTTGCGTCCGATCCGCGCCACCGCTCGGCGCATCGTGAACCCGCTGGAGATCTCGCGCCCGGCTTTGTCCGGCACACACTCAAGCACCGGGAGATCCGCAGCCATGGCCAGAGCCGCCTGCAGCTCACGAGCCATTTGAGGATCTCCCTCACCGTTGAGGTCGCGCAACACCGCGAACAAGCTTTCATTGCCGGTCAGTTCGGCCAAAGCCAGCAGGCATTGCTGGGCCCAGATGTTGCCTCTGGCGTCCCGCGCCAGGGTGCGGGCGCAGGCAATCACGCCCGGCGACAGGATCGGCTCCGGCTTCTGGCGTTGGCCCCAAATCCCGGCCAACAGCAGGCCGACGGCCTCTCGCTCGTTGCCCATGCGACCCAGGCGCACCGCTTCGACCAGCGCCGTCCCCACGTCCCCTTTCAAACGCAGAGCGCACGCGGCCAAGACGCCCGGCTCCGGAAACAGCGCCGCCCCTTCCGGCAAATGGCGAGCGGTGACACTCCGTCCCGCGCCCAAGGCGCCCAGGAGCAAGTGCGTGAAAGCGGCTGCCTCCCGTCCCGCCACGGCCAGGCCAAGGAGGCGGTCGAGTTCCCCATCGTCCGCAGGCAATTGCGTTCCCAGCGCCGTCAAAGCGGGACGGGTATAGGCACAGGCCCGAGCGCGATCGAGCCAGGGTTCGTTCAGGCTCATGAAAAAGTGAGTTTGCCCAAAATCGCCGTGTCAAGCAACCCTTCGAGACGTGCTTCAGTCCAGGTAGTCGGCGTGATAAGACACATGCTCTGGTTTTGTCCCCGCAGGCGGCCATCCTGCATGTTTCCTGAGTCGGTGCATCAATCTGGCATGACGTTTACACGTTCCAGCCACCGCCACAGGTGTCTTTAGGAGAATCCTGCTACCGCGAGCCACTTTTTTGGTTACGCGAGCAGAATTCCTGTTCGAGCGACCAGATTTTCAGGAAGCGAACCTCAATTTCTGGTCACGCCAGGACTCGCAGTGCTTCACGATGCCCGAATTCACCTCGTTCGACCACTTTTCGCGTCCGTTGACGCAAAATTCCGCGGGCCGCAGCCAGATTGGCAGCTCCACTTAGGAGAATCCTGCTTCACCGAGCCAAAATTCTGGTCCGCTAACGAGAATTTCTGCTTACGTAACCAGATTTCCTGGTCCATGAGCCGGTTGGGTGTGGGTAATCCCGCTTGGCGGCTGTAGGTTTTCGGTTTTGCTCCTTGCTCTGCAGGATAAATTCTACATTTACAAATCCCGTGCGTCCAGCAGTTCGCAAATGTTGAATGTGAATGTCCCAGATCTGACCCCAATCGTCCCCATCGGCCGCGTGCACGGAAATTCCCTTGCCCTAAATTCCTTTGCCCCCAAACAAGTCCGACCGCCGTTAGGGTTAGGGGCGGAAGATACAGCTAAGCCCCAGCCAGGAATTTAGCTGACCAAACTGTCTGCCCTATTTGGCAAGAGAATTTGGGCCAAGGGAATGGGGGCGTAATAGGTAATAGGGGGACAGGCCCGGGACAGGCCCGGGACAGGCCCACCATTGAACTCCACGGCGGCGTTTTGTTCTCGCATTGGCCCGACGATGAACCAAAAAAGGAGAATAAGGGGACACCTGAGAATAAAGGGACAGGTCCGTAAAGTGCCACGGCGGCGTTTTGTTCTCGCATTGGCCCGACGATGAACCAAAAAGGAGAATAAGGAGACACCTGAGAATAAAGGGACAGGTCCGTAAAGTGAGAATGGATTAGCCGCGCGAGGGTTATTGAATCAGAGTTAGTAGAGTTCGCCATCAAGGCCACCTTGCTTGCTCATTTAGAAGAATTCTCGTCCTGTTCAATAAACTCCTCCAGTCCATACGCCCTGATAACAGTCCGAAACTCGTCCCTTTTCGCCTCGGACTCAGTCCAAAAGTCGAGTATTTCCCCTTCCCAACTGGAGAGCGTAATTTGATCATGACTGCCGTACACATATCCCTTCCATTCGAAACAAGTCATCATTACGAATACCGCAATCGCCAGTTCTCTCTCCGACTGGGGCACGAGGAATCCCGGGGCGTGCTCGACACGCCGCATTTCGCGAAACTCATGGCGCATCGCTCCGAGGAGAAAGTCGCTGCATTGCGTAGGCGGGTTCCAATCTGTAATGTGAACGATAAGGTCACCGCGCGTGATGATCTGACCGAGGATCCCTCCCACAAGGCGTTCAAGGACCGAATATCTTACCGGTGCATTGCACTGTACCCTAAACCGAGGCTCAGAATCTCCGAGATAGGGATCTTCGATCTGACCATTGTTGAACAACCACTCAGAAATCTCTTTAGGCGCTAACCATTTCATACTCGTGGTGAAACTGGCATGGGGTCAACCCGCCCAGCACACGCCGAGGCTGATGGGGGGCAGTGTCCGGAAATACGCGCTAGGAGCCGCCCACGGCGGCGTTTTGTTCCCGCATTGGTCCGACGATGAACCAATAGGCCAGACTGCTGGCTGCCATCATCACCGCTGGAACAATGAAGGCCAGCGTATAGGAACCGCCACTCAGCATGATTACCGCCCCGGTGATGACCGGCCCCATCACTCCAGCCAGGTTGCCCACAAAATTGTAAACGCCAACCGCCAGGCCAATTTCCTTGGGCGGCGTGCATCCTTGCAGCAGGACCAGTTGGTTGGCCGTCGACAGCCCGACCAGGCAACCGCAGGCAATCAAAACCAAGGCGACATTCTTGTTCGTTGTGTAGGCCGCGGGAATGATCAAGAGCCCGCTCAGGAATGCCGCCGTGATAATCACCTTGCGCGCCCGCGCCGGGTCCCATCCACGGCGGATCAGGTAATCGGCAATCCAACCTCCTGTCGGCTGGCAGACCCCAAAGACCAGAAATGGCAGCGCCGCGCGAATGCCTGCCTCCAGAATTTTCACCCCGTGCACATCCACGAAATAACTGGGCAACCACATGATCAGGAAATACCAGTAATAATCAAAACAGAAGAAACCCAGCAGGACGCCCCAGAGATCACGATTGCGCAAGAGATGGCCAAGCTGGTCCCAACTAAACCGAGTCCGCGTGGCGTCCGCTGAGGTGTCGCGCATCTGGGCCGGCGTGGCGGCAAACCACGGGATCAGCCAAAGCAACGCCGCGAATCCCACCAGGGCGAAGGTCGTGCGCCAGCCGAACGCCGAGATCAACAGGCCGATGGTCAGTCCTTCCAGGACCAGGCCGGTCCGCGTGCCGGCATCAAAAAGACCGCACGGCAAGCCCCGTTGCGACAAGGGAAAAAATAAACTCACCACTTTCGTTCCGCCGGTCAGGTAAATGGCCTCACCCACCCCCAAAAGGAACCGGCACCCAATCAGCATGGTCAACGAATTGGCGAAACCCGTTAATCCCTGGGCCACCGACCAGATGACGAAAGCACCGGCGTAAAGCCAACGCAGGTTGAACCGGTCGACACACAAACCGACCGGGATTTGCAAAATGGTGTAGGTCCAGAAGAACGTGGAGAGCACCCAGCCTTGCTGAGCCTTGTTCAAGTCAAAATCCTTGGCCAGCAGCGGCAACGAATAGGCCAGCGTCTGCCGGTCAAAGTAATTGATGAGCGACGCCGCGAACAGCAACCACACGATCGTCCAACGCTTGCGTTCACTCACCACCAAAGGCGGCGCGGCGGTATCGGAGACTTGGCCCGGAACTAGGCTCGGGGCACTGGGCGTGCTCAATGGCTCCTGCATTCGTGACGGTCGGGTTTCGACCGTTGTTGCAGGTCGTGAGCCGGAGCGCGAGTTTTTTCCGCAAAAAGCGCAGTTCCCGCTACTGCTGGCCTTCAACGGCCCACGATCTCATCAAATTCCGTGTCCGTGAAAGCCTGCATGGTTTGGGTGCGGACGTTGCCGAGGGCGGCCAGGGCAGTGAGCAGGTGCAGCACTTTCGCTTCGTCGCTGGCGCTCAGGATGAGCACGCCATCGAAGCGGCCCATGGTCCAGTATTGGCCCTCGACCTTCACGCCGGCTTTGGCCGCGAGTTTGTCGAAGTCATGAGCGCGAGCCGTGGACTTGTTGTTGTCCCTCGCGCCTTGGTCGGTGAATTTCAGTAAGGAGATGTAGCGAGCCATAGGTTAGTCCTGGGTGTCGGATTGTTTTTCATAAGGTTTAAACAGCATTAGCCACCGGCGCAAGGCCCTGCTTCGCGTTCCTTGGCATCCCTCTAACGAGGCGGGGCCTCAGAGCGGCAAGGCACCAAGGCGCCCAATCTTGCAAAGAATCGTCCTCGCCTTGCTGGTCTGAGGCTCTGCCTCGTTAGGCCTTGATTCAGATCAAGGCCGGCGGGCCGGGCTTGGCCCATGATTCGCGCATGGTTCAGTTCGATTTTAGCGACCGGCCGTTCATCGTCATCTGGGAAGTCACGCGCGCCTGCAGTCTGGCTTGCCGCCATTGTCGCGCGGAGGCGAATCTGAGCCGGCATCCCCTCGAACTGACCATCGACGAAGCGCGCCGTTTCCTGGATCAGGTTCAGCGCTGTGGCCCGAAGTTGTTCGTGCTGACGGGCGGAGATCCGATCCGCCGTCACAATCTGGAGCAGCTCATTGGTGACGCGACGGAACGCGGTTTGCGAGTGAGCCTGAGCCCCAGCGCGACGCCGGAGTTTGCGCGGGTCGACTTGAGCAGGTTCCGTGAGGCGGGGGTGGAGCGAATCTCGCTCAGCCTCGATGGGGCCAGACGCGAGACTCACGACCGGTTTCGCGGCGTGGCCGGCACGTGGAACTGGACCATGGAAGCCATCGCCAATGCCGCGCTGGCGGGTATTCCAGTTCAGATCAACACCACCTTCACGCGCCAGAATCTCGCTGAGTTTGACGAGTTTGTCGCGTTGCTCGACGAGATTCAACCGGCCCTTTGGAGTGTGTTTCAACTCGTCCCCACGGGTCGGGGACGGGTCGAGGACCTGCTGACGGCAGAGCAGATGGAAGACTTGTTTGAGCGCCTCGCCCGGCTGTCTTTGCACGCGCCCTACGACATCAAAACCACCGAAGGCCAGCATTATCGGCGCGTCGTCCTGCAGCAGAGGGCCCGCGGGGCAAAGCCCTCCGGTTTGCGCGCACCACCCGGCTTGAATGACGGCAAAGGGTTTGTCTTCGTCTCGCATATCGGAAACATCCAACCGAGCGGCTTTCTGCCGATGACAGCCGGCAACGTGCGCACCGATGAGTTGCTGGAGGTTTACCGGAACAGTCCCATCTTCCGGGCGCTTCGTGATCCCGAACTGCTCAAAGGCAAGTGCGGCCGATGCGAGTTCAAAACCATTTGCGGCGGTTCCCGCGCCCGCGCCTATGCGATGACGGGCGATTTTCTGGAGGAAGAACCCCTCTGCCTGTACCAGCCGAGGGCCGGCACGCCGGGCGGGCGCCGACCGGCGGAGCTGTCGACGGCAAAGGATGGTCTGCTTTCGGCAGAACCGGAGAGGAACGGCCCAGCCGGGCAGGCTAATGGAGCCTTGCGATATGGTTAATATCACCAAACTCTACTGCGGCCTCCCCCAACCGGCCGACGCCTTGCGCTATGGGCAGGGGCACGGCGCCGCGCGCTCGGCCGGCGAACGCAAACCGATCGTCGTCTGGAACATCACGCGCCGTTGCAACTTGCGCTGCATCCATTGTTACTCGGACTCCGACGCGCGCGAATATCCCGGTGAATTGGCCTGGGACCAGTGCCGCGCCGTGCTGGATGACCTCGCCCTGTTCGGCGTGCCGGGCGTGTTGCTCTCCGGCGGCGAACCCCTGATTCATCCGCGCTTCTTTGATCTGGCCGCTTATGCCAGGAGCAAGGGACTGCGGTTGACTTTGTCCACCAATGGCACGTTGATCGACCGGGCGGCCGCACAACGCCTCCAACAACTCGGCTTTGCGTACGTCGGCATCTCGCTCGACGGCATCGGCGCCACCCACGACCACTTCCGCGGACGCCAGGGCGCATTTGACAAGACGGTCCAGGCTTTCCGTCACTGCAAGAGTGCCGGTCAGAAAGTCGGTCTGCGCCTCACCCTCTCCGCCCACAACATCGCGGACCTCGACCGTATTCTCGACTTGATCGAAACCGAAGACATCGACCGTGTTTGTTTTTATCACCTCGTTTACAGCGGACGCGGCCGGAGTGTCGTCGACGTCACTCACCAGCAGACCCGCGGTGCGGTGGATCGGATCCTCGAGCGGACCAAGCGGTGGGCGAGCTCCGGACGACCACGCGAAGTGCTGACGGTGGACCAGCCGGCCGACGGGGCGTATCTCTACCTGCGTTTGCTTGAGGAAAACCCGGCGCGGGCGGAGGAAGTCCTTGATTTGTTGCGCTGGAACGGAGGCGGTGCGCACGGCAGCGGCACAGGCATTGGCAACATCGACACCCAAGGCAACGTGCATCCGGACCAGTTCTGGCAAAGCCTCACGCTCGGCAATGTGAAGCAGAGGCCGTTCAGCGAAATCTGGCGGGACCCGAGCCATGAAACCCTCGCGGCCTTACGCCAGCGGACCGGCCGGTTGGAAGGCCGCTGTGCCGGATGCCGTTTCCTGGACGTGTGCGGTGGCGGCTTCCGCGTCCGGGCGGTCCAGGTGCATGGCCGCCTTTGGGCTCCTGACCCGGGGTGTTACTTAACGGATCAGGAAGTTGCCACGGAAACCGATACGGCGAAAAACTGAGGGCGCATTCACGCACCTGCCTTGGACCGTGTTTAGTTAGCATGTGATGGATCTTTGTCCTTTCTACGAAAGCGAACATCCTGGCGCAACCCGAAGGGTTGCCAGTGAGTAGCCGGGGGTTGAGGAGGCCGGCTCCCGCTTCCGAGGCGGGACGGGACGACGATACCCCCGGGGCACGATCACAAACGACCCGACCCCGGAGGGGTCGCACACGACCGCCAATCGACAATTCGTCAATTCACCTGGGCGCACCTTGAACGCCTAACTTTCTCCAGCGACCCTGCGACCCCTTCGGGGTCGAGATCGTTTCGCTTTTTCCCGGGGTATCGTCGTTCCGCTAACGCTTCACTCCTCAACCCCCGGCTACTTACTGGCAACCCTTCGGGTTGCGTGGCCATGCCCTGAACAGTCTGGAATGCACAGACGCGAATCCTGTTGAATCCAATATGCACAGACTCCTCGACGAAGAGTTTGCGACAAAAGTTTCCGACAAGAGCTTGGAATCGAGCACTAAACCGCGCGCTAAACGCGTACGTTGAGGGGAGAGGGGACTCAGCGGGACAGCGAACGGGAGGTTGCCTTCATCGGACGCGGTCGTCATACTTCGGTTTTATCCGAAAGACTGGCGACGTGAGTTTTTTACCGGGAACGATCCGCACGCAA
>DATLUX010000136.1:0-7130 GCA_035577805.1 Verrucomicrobiia bacterium | reverse complement strand
ATCATCGAACTCCGCCGAGACCATCCAGAAGTCGCAATCATCGTCATCACTGGTGTGACGCACGCAAACGCGGCACTCTCCGCCGCCCGGCGATTGCGAGGGGCAAAGATCCTTGAAACAAACCCGACGACTTTGGATCGGAGAGTCGTCTGAGCGCGCCTTGCTGCCGCAGTAACTGTGAGCCTTCTGGATGGCACCGAGATTGACGGTTTCCCGGTCATCTCTCCCTATGGCAGTGTGGATGCCGAAGTCTCATAGAATGCGAGACCGCCGCTCACTTTGGGTTGCCCTGGGTTTCGTGCCTCTCCTGCTCTGGATGCTGGCCATGGCGGCGCCGTTGATTACCGCTCTCTGCGTTCAGGCATGCAAGAAAACTGAGATGCGTTCGCTTAATGGGGCCGCTATTGAGCTTATGGGACCGTCACAAGCCTTAAAGGTGCACAGTTTATCCTCTTAGGAGCAACCGCTGCATCTTAGATGCACCGCGGGCTTCTTACGTTCAATGAATGGCATTTTGGAGCTGAGCCGTGCATTCGTAAGCCACCTCTCGGCACCAAAATAAACCCACACGCACCAAAGAAGGATGGATGAGCTCCTTTACGGACTGAGCGTCACCTTAATGGCGTTTCGTGAATCATAGAGGAGGCATGTGCGTCAAAGAACAGATTTTGCACCAAAGAATGATCGTGGTACGCCATGATCCGTTTGATGCGTGTTTGTCACCGCGGCCGGCCTCATTGGGCCAATCCGAAACAGGAAAAAGCTTATGCCAGAATCACCACTTCAACTCGAGCGCCTAAGACGCCTTTACGGCACGCAACGAGCTGCCCGGACGCTCCTGGACTACGCAGCCAGACAAACCAGCACAGCAATCGGCGCCAAGATGACCGTCGACAGTCTGCACGGGATTCTTAATTGCGAGGAGAATGCGGCGGTCAGCCGGCGCGCGCTGATCGGAACTTTACGCGCGTTCGCTCAAGCCGGGTGTGGCCGCTTTTTCGCCGGGCGCCACGGCCAGCCATCTCGCTTTGTCTGGGCGGTGCCATTGGCGACAGTGGGTGCAGCTGTGGTGGGGGATACATCTGTGAGCAGTTCGCCCAAAACCACCCGGACCCCCGCCATACGCGGAGGTGGGCCCGGCTTGTTCTCTCATCCTTTTCGCCTGCGACCCGATCTGATCGTCTCAATGAATCTCCCAAACGATCTTACCGGGCAAGAGGCGGACCGTCTGGCCCGCTTCGTCCAGACGCTCCCGTTTTCGTAGAAGAAGAAGGAAGGCAGATCGGGAATGAGATCCCTGGTGCGGCCGGTATAAAACCGGGTTGAGTCACTCCGCGTTCTTAGAATGTAAACGTAGACAAACTTGGCCATCGCTTTGATCTGCTTCTCCTTTCTGCCGATCGACGCTCACCCGCCTTCGCCTGGGGCGAAGGCGAGAGCCAGTTGTCGGATTTGAACCGACGACCGACGGTTTACAAATCTTGTTGATCCCGTTTAATATTGCTGCGTGCGCCCCAACTGAGATCACCAGCTCATCGATCGCATCAACGCAGAGCAGGATGTTGAAATAAGCCTGCTGGAACGGAGACTCTTTCAACAAAATCACCGATTCTGATCGTCAGCGTTTGTGCAAACGAAACAGCCGCACGCCCTCGCCCAGAGTCGACACGTACGGATTGGCCTGGTTGGAGACGGTGAGCCACAGCAGACTCGAGTCAAAGTCGATCTCGTATTCCAACGAGTATCCCCCAAACCGGCTTGGCCAGGAGACAACTCGTGCTGCGCCTTGGCGCTTGATGGAAAGCACCAATTGATCGAACGGCGGATCGGCCGGCAAAGGGGAACAGCGCAGGCCCCCGCTGGCAACCTCCCAGCACACCGGCACTCGAGTGTTGGGAGCAATAAGGTTTCCTTTAAAGTCAGCGACGTTGTTCATCACGACGAAATAATTGCTCCCGTGAACCCACCGCGCATCACTCATGAACAGAAAAATGCGCGGAGCTGTGGTGAAGTTGTAAAGAACATTGGTGAAGTTAATCCGGGTATTGAAGTTCGTTCCGGCGTGGACGTTAAAGTTGGAAAAATTGGTTGAGAGTTGCTGGGTCAACGGTTCGCTGAACGTGATGGCAACAGTCTTGGCATGCCTCTGCCTGAAGGTCACGTCGTCACCCCGAGCATCGATGACCAATGGCCCGTCGCTATCCGACACCGCCACGACCTTCACGACCCGGTTTTGTGCCTGCGCCTTCGCCCGAAATCCGAAACCCAAGCAACCCGCCACCGCCAGAATGATAAGGAGAACGCTCCAAGATTCATGTCGCATGGCAGGTAGACAGTGAACCGAGCGACTTTGGGCGCTCACGGGCGCTACTTGGCCGTCGCGGCCACGGCCGGTCGGGGCTGGGGATCGATGGGACGGAGGTCGCGTCCAGCCAGGGCTGGGTGTTGGGGCGGGATTTTGGCCGCGCGGAAGACGGCGTACGTGTTCTTGCCGACAGGGTGCGGCGGAGACCCGTCCGGCTGCCGGACCTGGCCGGAATACGGATCCCAGTAATCCCACACAACCTTCTCTTCCTTGGTCACCTCGAAGATCCGACCGTCTGCGCCGGAGCAGATGAGGGTGTTGCCTCCTGCCAGCCGCCGGGCTCCGGCGATGAATCCGCTGTGAAAGGACCCGGGCGACTCATATTTCCAGAGCGGCTGGTCCGGGCCGAACGGGCCCTGCTGCGGGACCACGTAGGAACCGTCGGGTTGTGTGGGCGGGACCCATTCGAGCACGGCGGAATGTGGGCCAGCGGAACCTTTGGCATTGTTGTTGAAGACCATGAGATGGCCGGCGCCGGGCAATCCCTTCTCGATCCAGCGAATGTCGTGCTGACCAAAGAGGGTCTGTTGTTCCTTGGTCCCGCGCGAATAGGCCCGCGGGTTTCCCCAGCGATAGAGGAGATCCCCGCCTTTTTTCCAGCGCCCGCCGGAGTGGCCGGCGGCCTGCGCCGTGGTCGTGCTATGGTCGATGATCCAGATCTCATTGAACCGAGGTGTGCTGACCGCGATTTGATCGAGCTCGGCGTTGTAGGCGACCGCGTTCATGTGCAGCAGGTCCGATCCAATATCGTTTTGCTTGGTGCCGGCAGGCACATAGCCCAGCGCCTTCAAGCGCGCCAGTTCCGCGGGATCGATCTTCGGGACTTCACCATCCCCATTGATGTCGATGAGCTCAGGGTGTTCGGTGGGAACGCCAAAGCCGGCCTTTTCGGGATCAAAGGCCTGGATGAGGTGATCCCACATGTGCCACTCCCAGACGATGCGCGCGTCGTTGGGGCGCTGCGGTTCGACCTCGAGCACCGTGTCCGGCCAGAGCCCAGCTTGCGGCGTCAGATCCGGACGGCGTCCAGCGCGGTTGGCCTCCTTCGCACTCTTGGCCTCCCAGGCAATGATCAGAATGTTGCCATTGGGCAGCGGTTCGATGTCGTGGTGCAGCAGATGATGTTCGTCGGCGAATTTCCAGTCCCAGGTCAGTTTGCCATCCCAGGAAAACTCCTGCAGCCGTCCACCCTGTCCGCCTCCTTTGAAGACCGCGACGTTCGGTTCCCGCGCGCCGCGCAGCAAGGTGCCATTGTCCTGCAGGTAGACCGTGCCTGAGGGAGCGTAGTCACTTTTCCAAACGTGCACCACGACGCCCTGGGCGTCGATCAGGTAAGTCGTGTCCGAGAGGATCGGGGCGTAAAGCACATATCCGGGTTCGGCCTCGCCCGAGTTCAAGCGGAGTCCGCGGGGTTGGGCGGGTTTCTGCGTGGTCTCCGGGGTTTGGGGGGCTGGCTTGACGTCCCGCATGGCCACGCCGGAGGCGGGCAGGAGCGCGGTGGGAACGGCCATAATGTTCCAGGTGATTCGGCTCAATTTGTCCTCGTATTTCAGCAGGACCTCGTGACGCCAGCCATGGGGAGTCCAGTCGTAGCGTCGCACTTCCCGCCGGTTATCGCTGGCCACGTAGAGCTCGTCCCGGCCGTCCCGGTCAAGATCGAGCAGGATCGAGGCGTGTTCAAAGCCGCCCGACTCGGCATCGATCAATTCCTTGTCCCATCTGTCCAGGTTCGGTCGGAGCAGCCACAGTCCGCTCTTCATCGTGGCCGCAACCATCTCCTTCTTCCCATCTCCGTCCACATCGCCGACGGTCAGGAATCGGCAGAGCGTGTCGTCGAGGGTGGCGACCAGCTCGCCTTCCGTGGGCCGAGTCGCGGCCAGGTAGCGAAGAATCTCGACCTTTCCGCCGGAAACGGCTTCCACCGAGACATAGAGTTCGTCGCGGTGATCGCCGTCCAGGTCCGCGACCAGGATCTCCTTGGCGTGGCGTTCGCCGAGGTCGGCGACCACCGTCGGGCCCTGGCCCAGCTTGGGCACATAGCGCATGACCTTGCCCGGCTGGGTGGTGCCGTCCACTTTGTTCGGCGCGGTGGGCGTGGCGTAGATTTCCAGCACCCCATCTCCGTCCAGGTCTCCGAGTTCAATCTCGTGCACGACAGTGTCCGGGTGCCGGTCCAGTTCCTGGACGCGAAATCCGCCGGCCGCGTCCGGGCGCAGGGTGGCGACGACGCCCTGATCATGAGTGGCAATGGCGATGGTGTCCTTTCCGTCGCCGTAAATGTCGCCAACCTCAGCATCGCGCATGCGGCTGAACTGTCCGCCGAAATCGGCTTCCCAGAGCAGCTCCCGCACTCCGTTGGTCCGCCACAGCTTGACCACCGCTTTGGTGCCGCCCAGCGTCAGCAATCCCTCCGATCCATAGGCCATGGCCTTGTGGAAAACATTGTTGTCCGCGTCCTCCAACGTGCGGTGCGTCCATTGGCCGTTCTGGCGGGTCAGGATCCCCAATTGTCCTGGGAGAGGTTTGGGCGTGCCATCGTCATTCTCTGCGAGAACCGCCAGGGCCAAGACCAGCGACCGGTCGCCGTTCTTCCAGGCGGTGGGCGGTCGTTTGGGCGAGCAGCCGCCCAGCAAAAGGGATCCCATGATCAGAAGAGAGCCAGTGGCCTGCAAAAGGTTCTTGCTCATAGATGAGGCGTTAGCGCGAATACTCCATACCCATGGTGCGGTGACTTGCGGCAAACCCTCGGCCGCGACGATTTCGAGATATCGGCGCCACAGTTGGAGGTTAGACACGCGCGCAGCCTAACGGCGCCCGGCGTAAACGCCAGACTGGAATTCCGCAGCCAGCACGGGGGCACTACCCCTCTGGAGCGCGGCTTTGCAGGCCGGTACGTGTTAAGAAGCGCCTGCGCATCCTGAGGGACTGGAAACGGCAATTTACAGAAGGTGTATTGCGCGGTGCGCAGCAAAGTCTAGGCTCGGCGCCGTCACATGAAGTGGTGGGGTTCCCTTGTTGGCATGGTTGCGGCCGGTTGCCTGTTGGCCAGGACGACCAGCGCCGCGGTCCAATCGGACGCAGGTGGCTTACCGGCAGCGGACTTGTTTCAGGACGGGTTGATCCCGAGACTGCGCATTGAACTCAGTTCCGAGGCGATGGCCGCCTTGCGGAGCAAACCTCGGACCTACGTGGCGGCCACCGTTCGCGAAGGCACCCGGGTTTATACCAATGTCTCCATCCGGCTGAAGGGCGGGCCAGGCAGTTTCCGGCCCTTGGAAGATCGTCCTGCCTTCACCGTGAACTTTGGGCGTCTTGCCTCCGGGCAGAAATTTCATGGCTTGCGGAAGTTGCATCTCAACAACTCTGTGCAAGACAGCACCTACCTCTCGGAAAAGATCTGCCGCGAGATGTTTGAGGCGGCCGGAGTGCCGTCGCCGCGGGCCGGGCATGCGGTCGTCGAATTCGACGGGCGTTTGCTGGGCCTCTATGTCTTGGTGGAAGGGATTGATAAGCAGTTTTTGGCGCGCTATTTCAAGGACACGAAAGGAAACCTTTACGACGGGCATTCGCAGAATGATGTGACCCAGCGTATGCGCACCAATTCCGGAGAAAGCCGGAAGGATCAGTCGGCGTTGAGTGCCCTCGCCGCCGCCGTTCGGGAAACCGATCTGCAGCAGCGATTGGCAGCGGTGAACAAAACTTTGGATTTGGACCGGTTTATCTCGTTTATCGCGATGGAGGTGATCGTATGTCATTGGGACGGGTACGCCTTAAATCGAAACAATTTTCGGATCTACCATGATCGGGCCGCGGGCAAGCTGGTCTTTTTGCCGCAAGGATTGGATCAAACATTTCAGCGGCAAAACATCCCCGCACTCCCGCCGATGGTGGGCGCGGTGGCCAAGGGCGTACTGGAGATTCCAGAAGTGGCGGAGCGCTATCGAAGCCGACAGCTTGAGTTACTGACAAATGTTTTTTTGGTTCCGCCCCTCGCGTTGCACGTTTCCCAAGTGGCCTCCAACGTGAATCTGGTTCTGCAAAATATCGATGCCAGCGAATCGGGTTCCTACCTCAACCGCGCCGGCACCTTTCGTCGGCGCATTCGGCATCGACTCGATTCACTCAAACGCCAATTGAACGGAACGCCGATGGACGCAGAACCGGCCCGCACCGTGAAGTTGCCAGGATGATGTTTGATTTTCGAGGTTGCGCCGGAAAGCTCGGGGCGCGGTCCCGCGTCTAGGCGGGACCGCTTCAACGTCCGTCCGCTCCGGAGCTATGGACCGTCCAACAGCCCGCCCCGAGCCCGTCGAGGGGCTTCCTCCGATCCCCAGCTCGAAGCGGCCTAAACAGACCGTGTGAAAACTATTTGGAAGATTGCGTCCGACTTGTAACCGCGCCGGAACACGGATGGAAATTAAGGAGTAAGAGTAGAGTAAGACCGGTGTGAAACGAAGCCAGTTTCCTACTCTTGCTCTTACTCCTACTCCTTACTCTTGCTCCTCCTTGCAACGAAGCGTCGGCTAGTCTTACGCCCGGGCCCGAAACAAGATGAAGCAGCCTAAAGACCGCGATCGTGCGCTTGAGAGAAAGCGCGCACAGGAAGGTGAAAATCCTTCCCTGACGGAGCTTCCCGCCAGAAAACTGAAAGTAACTGCGTCACCGCGAGGTGAGGTGGAGAGCAACTGGAAGTGAACAGGCAGCCTGTAGACTCAATCTTGCAAAGAATCATCCTCGCCTTGCTGGTCTGAGGCTCTGCCTCGTT
>DATLUX010000135.1:0-33877 GCA_035577805.1 Verrucomicrobiia bacterium | reverse complement strand
GAATCCGCGAAGTCGGGCTACGGCGCCAGAGAAACGCCAGGAACTCGCCAAAGTAAGAGGACGCGCCCAGCGGCGCGGGGCTCATTCGTAGATGTTGGGCTTTTCCGGTCCGGCCTGGTCTTCCCGCGGTTTGGGGTTGGGAGGCGTGGTGCCTCGGAATCGGTAGATATAGCTGGCCACGGCTTGAATTTCGGTCGGCTTAAGGACACCGCGCCACGTGAGCATTCCCTTCTCGGGCACGCCGTTGATGATGGTCTTGACTGAATCCAAATAGTTCGACCCGTGAATCCAGTAATCATCGCAGAGGTTGGGTCCGACCAGGCCTCCTCCGTCGGCCCGATGACAGGGAGCGCAGAGGGTCATGAAGATCTGCTGGCCTTGAGCCAACACCTGGGAGTCCTGTGAAGGCACCAACGCGGCCAGGTTGGCCTCGAACTTCCCGATGGCTTCGCCCTTGATCCGTTCGCCGACGGCCTGCTCCTTTTGGTATTGGGCGATTTGCAGATCGCCCGCGCCCAGGACGTGATAATAGACCAGGTAGAACACGGAGAAGGCAATGGTCAGATAAAACAACCATACCCACCAGCGCGGCAGGTTGTTGTCCAGTTCCTGGATCCCGTCGGCGTCATGGTCCAACAAGAGTGGGTCGCGCGGTTCGTCATTCATGAGCAGAAGGAGATAACGGTTGCTTTCGAACGGCCTGGCCGTCATCGAGGGGCAACCGGCTCATCGACTTAACAAAGCCCTGGCTGAGCCGGCAAGCGCGCAGGAAGGCCACCGTGAAGACCAGGAAAAACAGGCAAACAGAAATCACGCCGTAAAGCCCGATGCCGCCAATTTCGCGAAGCACGTTTTGGATCATAGTCGGTGGAATCCTTAGTTCCTGGTTCCAGCGGCGGCGCTCACGGAAACCGTCTTGGGCCCGGGCGTCGGCGCAGCTGCCGCTTTAATGTCAGTTCCGAGGCGTTGGAGGTACGCGATCAGCGCAATGATTTCGCCGTCGGAAGGAGCGTTGGTGACCGAGCCCAACTTGAGGTTGGCCACGATCTTAGCCGCCTGCGCCTGTAATTCCTTCTGCGCGGTGCCGTTCTCAAAGCCCGGTGGATAGGGCACGCCGATCTTGCGCAGCGCCGCCAGGCGGGCGGGAAGCGCATTGGTGTCCAGCTTCTGCGTCAGCAACCACGAATAACGCGGCATGATCGAGCCTGGCGAGGTCAGCCGCGGATCATCCATGTGATTGTAATGCCACGCATCCGGGTATTTGCCCCCAATCCGATGCAGGTCCGGTCCGGTGCGTTTGGACCCCCAAAGGAACGGATGGTCATAGATGAATTCGCCTGCCTTCGAGTATTCGCCATAACGCTCCGTCTCGCTGCGAAAGGGCCGCACCATTTGCGAATGGCAACCAACGCAACCTTCGCGGATGTAAAGATCGCGTCCGAGCACTTCGAGGGGCGTGTACGGCTTCACGCTGGTGATGGTCGGGACGTTGTCTTTGATGAGATACATGGGGATAACCTCAACCAACCCGCCGATGAGGATGGCCACAAAGGCTAAGGCCGTGAACAGAACGGGCTTGGCTTCAAGCCAACGGTGACCATGCCACGCTCGGCTGGGACCAGTTGGAGTCGGGACGTGAGCAACCCGTGGAGCCGCTTGCACTTCCTGTTCGGGAACGAACTTCCCGCTTCTGGCTGTTTTCCACAGGTTGTAGGCCATCAGGCAGGCCCCGACGATATAAAGCGAGCCGCCCAAAGCCCGCAGGCGATACATCGGAATGAGTTGAAGCACCGTCTCGAGGAAATTCGGATACTGCATGAACCCCTCGTGAGTGAATTGTTTCCACATCAATCCTTGGGTGATGCCGCTCCAATACATCGGCACCACGTAGAAGACCATGCCAAGCAACGCGACCCAGAAATGCCAATGAGCCAGTTTCACGGACCAAAGCCGCGTGCTGTAGAGCCGCGGGATGAGCCAGTAAAGCACGCTGAAGGTAAGAAAACCGTTCCAGCCCAGGGCCCCGGTGTGCACGTGGGCAATGGTCCAGTCGGTGTAGTGCGAGAGCGAATTCACCGACTTGACGGCCAGCATCGGTCCTTCCAGCGTGGCCATGCCATAGGCCGTCAGTGCCACCACCATAAACTTGAGCATCGGATCCTGGCGCACTTTGTCCCAGGCGCCGCGCAGAGTCAGCAGGCCGTTCAGCATGCCGCCCCAACTCGGCGCCACCAGCATCACACTGAATACCATCCCCAGCGACTGCGCCCAATCCGGCAAGGCCGTGTAAAGCAAATGATGCGGTCCCGCCCAGATGTAGATGAAGATGAGACCCCAGAAATGAATGATGGACAAACGATAGCTGAAGACCGGGCGCTCCGCCGCCTTGGGCAGAAAGTAATACATCAGCCCCAAATAGGGCGTGGTGAGAAAGAACGCCACCGCGTTGTGTCCGTACCACCACTGCATGAGCGCGTCCTGCACACCGGCATAGATCGAGTAGCTCTTAAACCAACCCGCCGGCACCGCCAGGGAATTGCCGATGTGCAGCATCGCCACCGTAATCGCCGTGGCGAGGTAAAACCAAATCGCCACGTAGAGATGCTGCTCACGCCGCTTTAGAATCGTCCCGACCAGGTTGACGGTGAAGGCAACCCACACCACCGCGATCCCAATGTCGATCGGCCATTCCAGTTCCGCATATTCCTTGCTCGAAGTCAGCCCAAGCGGAAGCGTCACCGCCGCACTCACGATGATCGCTTGCCAGCCCCAGAAATTCAGCCAACTCAGAAAATCCGAAAACATGCGCGCTTTGCACAGGCGCTGCAGTGAATAGTAAATCCCCATGAACATGCCATTGCCCACAAAGGCGAAGATCACCGCGTTGGTATGCAACGGGCGCAGTCGGCCAAACGTCGTAAACTGAAGATTGAAGTTCAGGTCCGGCCAAAACAACTGGCACGCGATCAGCAGGCCCGCGCTGAATCCCACCAAACCCCAAATCACGGTGGCCATGGCGAACGCACGGACGATCCGATTGTCGTAACGGAAGGTTTCCAGGTTCATTTATTTTTTGGGCGCGATGAGTGCTCCAATTCGGGTTGTCCGTCCACGCCCGCGCCGGTGCCCAAAACAGGTTCCTCGAACAACGGACGCATCGACGGAGTGCAGGTATCCTCATATTGGCCCGTGCGGACCGCCCAAATAAAGGCCGCCAGAAAAAAGCCCGCCATCGCAAGGCTCGCGACGATCAAAAGCACCAGCACGCTCATGACAAATTGCCTTTCTCGGCCAGCACCGGGCTGCACTCCATGGGCCCAACTGGCGCCCAGTCCCGCCCAGACCGGTGGCTCTTCCCCAAAGCAAAGCTGCGCAGGGCCAGGCGTCGCGTCGCCCCGACCGCAAACAGTACCACCGTGGCCGAACTCAACGGCATCAAGACGGCGCAAACGAGCGGAGATAGCAACCCGGCCGCCGCGATCGAAATCCCGACGACGTTATACAGCCCCGAGACCATGAAGCCGGCCTTCACCACCTGCGCGGCCCGCCGCGAAAAGGATAAAACCTCAGCCAACCGTGCAAGCTGCGCGGCGTCCACAATCACGTCGCTGGCCGGTGAGAATGACCCCACCTTTTCCACCACCGCCACCCCAACGTCCGCCTGCCGCAACGCGCCCGCGTCGTTCAATCCGTCCCCGACCATCATCACGTTTCGAGCGCCGCCGCCGACGGTCTGGAGTTCCCGGATGACGTTCAGCTTGTCAAAAGGACTTTGGTTGAATTCCAGGCGCGCCTTGCTGCCGAGCAGCGCCTGGAATCGTTCCATTTCGCGCGGCTGATCCCCACTGAGGAGCACGAGCGAATAACTTCCCCGCAGCCGGCCGATCAGCACGTCGACTTCGGGCCGCAAGGCGCCCTGCAACACAAAGCGCCCGCGATATTCGTTGTCGATGGCCACATGAACACAACTGGCTGTCTCCCCACTGGCTGCCCTCTCCATTTCAGGTCCGCCCCTCAACGTTCCTCCTTCCCGCAACCAGGGCATGGATCCCATCCGAATTTCCATGCCGGCGATTCGGCCCTGCAGGCCGCCGCCGGCTCTTTCGGAGAAAGCGCCAACAGGACCGGCGTTGAACGGGCGCAGCATTTCCGTAATGCGCACCGCCAAGGGATGACTCGAATATCCGGCCAGAGAACGGAGGCAGCTCTGTTCCAGCTCCGTCAACGGCGCGCCCGACCAGGCCGCGCCGCCGGGACCGGGCGCCGTCAGGGTGCCGGTTTTGTCGAGCACGATGGTGTTCACTGCACTCAAACGTTCGATGATCTGGGCATTGCGCAGGAACACGCCGTGGTCGGCCAGCCAGCGCTGGGCTGTGCCCAGTGTCAACGGCGCCACCAACGCCAAGGCGCACGGACAGGCGACGATCAGCACCGAGGTGAAAGCCTTCATCGCCACGCGGCCATCAGCCGCCAGCCAGAACACCGCCGCGGTGAGCGCGATACTCATCACGATCAAAGTAAACCGGCGGCTGTAGCGGTTGGTTAAAGTCTGCCGTTCATCATCACGCGGCTTGCGGAAGGCCTCGTTGTTCCAGAGCGACGTAAGATAACTCTCCGATACAGGGCGCACCGTCTCCACCTCGATGGCACCGCTCACTTGACGGCCGCCCGCATAAAGATGCTCGCCGGCGCGTCGCGGCACCGGCTCGGATTCGCCGGTGACGAAGCTGTAGTCGATCAGGGCATCGCCACCGATCAAGCGCGCGTCGGCTGGAACCAGTTCGCCATGACGAATCAACAGCCGATCTCCCACCGCCAGCTCTGAAATGGCCACAGACTCCTCGTCAGTCGGCGTCTTGCGCAGCACGGCCAACGGAAAGAAACCTTTGTAATCCCGGTCGAACGCCAGACGATCAAAGGTCTTGCGCTGAAATAAACGGCCACAGATCAGAAAAAAGATTAGGCCGGTCAGCGAGTCGCAGTAACCTTCGCCGCGCCCGGTGGCGACTTCATAGACGCTCTGCCCGTAAATCGCGGCCAGGCCGATGGCGATGGGCAAATCCAACGTGACTAAGCGTTGCCGGACGCATAACCACGCTGCGCGCCAGTAATCCGCCGCGCTAAAAAGCAGAACCGGCAAGGCCAGCACCAGGCTCAACCACCCTGCCAACACCTTGAACCAGGGACCACTCAGACTGTCCAGGCCAAGGTAAGCTGGCAAGGACAGCAGCATGACGTTTCCAAACCCAAACCCGGCTACGCCGGCCTGCAACCAATGGCGTTGCCGCCATCCCGGCACCGGCCGGTTCCCGGCACGATCGAGCTCGCTTAAACGCAGCTCCGGCCGATATCCCAGAGAATCAAGCAACACGGCGATTTCGCTCAACTTCACCCGCGCTGGTTCAAACGCGATGCTGACCTCCCGACGCCCGAAGTGGACTCGCGATTCCCCGATCCCAGGACCAAGGCGGTAGAGGTTCTCCAGCAGCCAGACGCACGCCACACAATGAATCGCCGGCACGTCGAGTGTCACCCGCGCTTGACGCTCATCCGAAAAATCAAGCAGCCGGCGCTGCACGGAAGGATCGTCCAGGAAACCCCAGGACGATGTTGCCGCCGATTGCCCCACGCGCATCCCAGGGTTGGGCGCCAGAGCGTAGAATTGCCCCAGCCCGTTCTCCGTCAGCAGGGCGAAAACAGCACGGCACCCGACGCAACAAAAGTCGAGACCCGCCTCGGACACCGCCGCGGCGCGGCCGCACCGTGCGCCGCAATGATGGCAACGCCTGGGGGTGCGAGAGCCGCCGACGGGCTCCCCGCGAGCCGCCGCCACGGCCAACTCCACCTCTTCCCCGCACTCAGCGGAGGGCGGACTGACGCTCGTTCCGTTCACTCGTGTGAGTGTCGGCGGACGCCCAACCGCGCGCTTCGCGCGATTTGGCATGAGCTGAACATTATTTGCTAACGCGAAGCCGCTGCTGCACGCAGCCGATTCCATGCTGGTGTGCTGCAACCGATCTAGCTTTACGACACACTAGCTCGACCTCGGCCAGAAGGACCCGCGAGCGTGGACAAGCGCGCCAGGTTTTCCAGCGCGCTCCGGAGGGTAAGATCGATGGAGCCACCGTTGCGGATCCTCGCCAAATGGGCCACGGGCACTTCGCGCGGCACTTGATAGCGATGCGTAAGGACGTCGAAGTCGTCCAGGCGCGCGTCGGAGATTTCGGCGGCGTTCGTTTCACGGCGGCGCAGGCGTCGGCGCACGGTCAAATCGCTCGCTTGCACCTCGAGAATGCGCCAGGCGACGCCGGCTTTGCCAAACCGTTTGATCAGCAAATCGCGGTGCGCGCGCCGGGCGAAGGTGGCATCCAGGATCACGCTGCGACCTCGCTGCAACTGGCCCGCCGCTGAGGCGAGCAGATGATGATACGTCTGCGCGGTCATGGTTTCGGAGTAAAGGCGCTGCCGGGCGGCGCGGCGAGTGCGTTCGTAGAGCGGAAAGCCCGCCATCTGCTTGCGAACATAATCCGACGAATAAACTTCCCAGCCCAGTTCGGCGCCCAGGGCCCGGGCGAGCGTGGTTTTGCCGGAAGCGATGCGGCCCATCACCACCAACAAGAGCGGTTGCGAGCCCGCCACGGCATAATTGAGGGCAAGGCGAAAGTAGCGGCGCGCCCGTTCGGCGCCGGCCTGGCGTTCCGCCTCCGGTGCGGCCTGGGTCACACTGTGCAAGCTCTCAACTTTTCCGCGCACGAAGGCGCGATAACACTTGTAGAAATTCATCAGCTTGAGCAGGTCGGGGTCGTTGAGCGCGGAGGCCATCTGCGTGGAGAAATACCGCGAGAGATCCGCGCGTCCTTCGTAGTCCAGATCCATGGCCAGAAAGGCCGCGTCATTGGCCACATCCACATAACGAAAGCGGTCATTGAACTCGATGCAGTCGTAAATGTGGAGCGCACGCGGCGTCAGATGGATGTGCTCCAGATGCAAGTCGCCATGGCAGTCACGAATGCGCTGCTCCTTAATCCGCGAAGCGAACAAACGGCGGTGCTGCGTGTAGAACCGGTTGGTGTAAGAGTGAATCGTCTGGAACGCCGCGCGGGAAATGGTGCAGCCAAGGAAGGGCCGGGTCTGACGAAAGTTCTCATCGGTGCTGATGCGCAGCCGATCAATCCGACCCCAGGCTTCGACCTCGGCCGTCGGATGCTGTGCCTGATAGAATTGCTTCAGGGCCGTGGCGATGCGGTTCAAATCGCCCGGCACGATCGCGTCCCGCTCCACCAACTGATCAAGAAAATGGCCCGCGGACAGTCGACGCATCTTCACGGCGTATTCCATCACTTCCCCGCTCCCGCCGAAGGCGAAACCGTTGCCAGCCCGGCAAATAGGCACCACCCCCAAATAGATGCGCGGCGATAAACGGCGGTTGAGTGTGACCTCCCGTTCACAAAAATGCCGCCGCTTCTCCAAGGTCGAAAAATCCAGAAAACCGAAGTTAACTTGTTTTTTGATCTTGTAGACGAACGGCGCGGCGATGAAAACGAAAGAGGCGTGCGTCTGCACGAGGTGAACCCGGCGCGGCCGGTGCGGATAGGAACGGGGGTTCAGCAAGAACGGCAACAGTTGTTCCTGCGTGACGGGGCAGGGGCCGGGCGGCACCGGCTCAATCCTGGTCGTGGGCGGGCGCGTCATAACCCAACTGTTCATGATGATGCACCATCTGACGAGCGTGGCGTGCGCCACGCTTTAACGCGTGGCAGGGCCGCCAGCCAGCGGGCTTTTCGATCCGGACGGGAAGACAGCGCCGTTCCGAATCCAATCAAGCAACATCCCGATCTCCTCAAGACTGAGCGGTTCCTTTCCTTCCGGAGGCATCACGTCATCGTGTTGCGGCGGCAGGAGAATCCTCTGCGCCAGCTGGCTGCCCAAGACGTCGCCGGGTTTGATCGCGGGCTTGCCGCTATCCCCGCCTTTACGGGCGTCTTCGGGTTGATCAAGCCGGTAACCGCCTTTCTGCTTTTCGGAACCATGACATTGGTAGCATTTGCTTGCGAGCAGAGGCTGGACCTTCTCGGCATAAGAGCGCTCCTGCTGACCCAGTTCGTGGCCAGGGACGCCGGCCGCGAGCGCGGGCGGATCTTCTTCCAGCAAGTCGCGCACGAACTCGGGCGCGTTCGCGGTCAGGTACTTGGAGCCGTGAGTCAGGTTTCCACCAAGATGCCCGGCGGCCACGAGCAGCCCCAAGGTGCACAACAGCGCAGCGCGATAGGCGTGAGTCCATCTGCGCCGCGCCTCGTTCCGATAAGCCACCTGTTGCAGGGCGAGCGCCAGCATCGTGAAGGCAGGCACCGCCAGACCAAAGGCCCGATGCAACTCCACCGCCCTCGGCTCATAGCCTCCCCCCCCGGCGCGCATCACACCCAACCCCGCCGAGACCAGCCCGGCCACCAAACTCAGCCAGACCACCAGCACCGTCACCCTGCGCAACTCGTGGTTGGGACGAAAGGCGCGGTAAAACTCGAGGATGCCCGCCATGGTGAGAAAGCCGATGGGAAAGTGCAATACGACCGAATGAAAGGGGGCGAGGAACGGGCGCCATTGAAAAATCCGGTGCGCCGCCCCGGGCCCGGCTTCGGCCGCGACGGTCGGCCCAACGCAGACCAGCAGAAGCAGCAATAGCCTGGCCAATCCTCGGCCCATCTTCGATCTGCGCTTCACAAGTGCCAATACGCCGGTAAATCCTTTTTGGTCTGCCGCAGGATCTCGCGAACCGTCCCGCGGGCCTCGGTGGAGAGCAGCTTGAAGTCGGCGGACTTGTCCTCGCCCGAAAGCACCTCCCACAAGCGCCGATAAAGATGTCGTTTCGCCCGCAGCGGCAACGCGTCGAAGTTGGGCGAATAGATCATGAAACTGCAGGGATTCTTGAAGAGCCGCGTCTGCAAATCGAACTGACGAAGCGAGCGCCCCTGCGCGTCCCTCGGACCCAACCCTTCGAATTGGCCAGCGAACCCGGAACTCCCCCGCACCGGCGCGGCCAGCGGCGCTTCCTCCACAAAAAGCAGGTACTTCAGCACCGCTTCCGCCGCGGGATGCGCCCGCTCGAACGATTCATTCTCCCCCAACGCCCCGGCGTCGAGCCGCAGCCGGGTCAGCAAATTCATCATGTGCACTTGATGCTCGAGCACCAGCAACGCGACCACGTCACTGCCTGATTCCGGGAATTTCGCCGGATCCAGAAACGGCTTCAGATCAGTCACACAAACGGTCGGCGCGACATCATTGTTCTTCGGTTGCGTCCGGGCCGGTCCGAAGAAATTACCACGATGCGGTTGTCCGCCCGTATCCCCGGTTACATAGTAACCGCCCCACCGCTCGGCAATGGGAGTGCGGTGGCTCACCATCAAGCCGCTCAGCAAGTCCACGTCTCCGTCGTCGTGGGTGACAAACGATCGGACCAGCCAGCCCGGGGCATTGAGCGTTTTGGCGGAGGCATGGCATTCGAGGCATCGGTCGTCCCGAGTCAGACGCGGCACCGGGTTCGGCTTCTGCTCCAGCGAGTAGAAAACGACACCGAGCTTCGGATCGGCCGCGGCGATCTCGAGCATGGGCGCGCCCGGCACGTAGGCCAGGGCCACCGACTCGTTGAAGTAAAGCGCCCGCGGGTTTTTCGGGGAGATATAGTCCTTGTTCGGGGATGTCTTCGACGCAACCAGCAACTGCGAGGCGGGCGACACCTTGAGTTCCCGCAGGAGCGCCGGCAGATACCCGTGCCGCGCCGAGAATTCCAGCCGCGCCTCGCCTTGATCCAGGCGTCGTTGCAGTTCGTTCACCGCCCCCCTGGCGGCAACGGATTTGTAGCTGGCCGGGTCTGCATCCGGGCCGGCATGGATCCGGCCTTCTGGCTCTGCGGCGGGCAGGCCAGGCGTGGTCAGCAGCAGCGTCCCAGCCATAACCAAAAGTGCGGCTCGGACTGAATCAGACCATGCTGGAGCAACAAGCATCATTGTCGTGATGTTGACGTGGAATTCGGGTCATGGGCACGACGGAGTTTGGCAAGAACTCACCCAATCTTGCCTGCGTGGCAGGGGTGATCTGGTCGGCCGGAATCGTTCTGGCTCAACTAGTGATGTGTCCCCTAAATAGCTATTTAGGGGACACATCACTAACCGGCAGCGAGACAAAGAAGGTGCTGCCCTGGCCGGGCCGTGAATCAACCCAGATCTTGCCGTCGTGTCTTTCAAGAATGCGCTGGGCGATGGTTAACCCGAGCCCTTCGCCTTGGCCTTCGGTGGGATTAAGCCGGTGGAAGATCTCAAAAATCTTGGCCTGATGTTCCGGGGCAACCCCCACGCCGTTATCCTCGATCGCGTAGACGGCGCGTCCATGGGCCACGCTGCCGGTGACGCGGATCCGGCAGGCACGTTCTGGAGCACGATACTTCAGCGCATTGTCCAGCAGGTTGGAAAATACCTGGTTGATTTGGGTGGCGTCGCCGCAGCAGGACGGCAGCTTGCCAATGGCGAGGGTAGCGGCGGCTTCCTGGACCTGAAATTCCAGCGTGCGGCTGATGTCCTGCAGCAGCGTATTCATGTCAAGGGTCTCCAGATTAAGAGCGGCGCGTCCCAAGCGGGAGAATCGCAAGAAGCCGGAGAGCAGTTTGTCCATCTTGATCACCCCGGCCTGGATGTAGGACAACGCCTCCGGCACATCTTCCGACAAGAGGCTCAGCAATTCCCGTTTATCGACCAAATCCCCCGGCGTCTCGGTAAGTTTGGCCTGCACGCGCTGGCACGCCCGGGACAGTTCCTTGCTGAAACCCTGCACATTGACCAAGGGCGAACGCAGATCGTGCGACGCCACATATACCACCGTCTCCAATTCCTTGTTCTTTTCCGCCAATTCCTGGGCGTAACGGGCCAGCTTCTCTTCGTCCGCCTTCCGGGCCGTAATATCCGTTCGGATGGCGATATACTGCACCGGCTTTCCTGATTCGTTGAGGAACGGAAAAATCGTGGTCTCCACCCAGTAGAAAGATCCGTCCTTGGCGCGGTTCTTGATCTCGCCGCGCCACACTTGGCCGTGGGCAATCGTCCCCCAGAGATCGCTGAAGAACTCCTTCGGATGATAACCGGAGTTGATGATGCGATGATTCTGGCCCAGCAACTCCGCCCGGGAATATTTGGAGATCTGACAAAACTTGTCGTTGACGTAGGTGATGTCACCGGCCGGATTGGTGATGGCCACGATGGAATGGGCATCGAGAGCCGCTTTGATGTCGCGCAGCTCATTGAGGGTCGCCTGCATGCGCTGCGCCGCCTGCGGGGACGCGCCGGTCCGGGCGCCCAGGGCCTCCAACTCCTGGATTAACTCCCTCTTGGTCATCCGCGAACGCGCTTTCATCACCGGGATCTTATCGCTTAAAGCCATGATTTGAAGCGCCGGATATAAACCGTTTTGACCAGTTGGGTCAGGAAACAATAGGCCACCAGGACCAGGGGCAAATAGAGAAAGTAACCCGACGGCAACGGCTGCAACTTGATCGCCGGCGCCAATGGCGAAAACGGCACATAAATCCCCAGCGCGATGACCACCGCCGTCGTGGCCAGCACCGCCGGAGCCGCCGTGCTCTGGAAAAAGGGGATCTTCTCCGTCCGAATCATGTGCACAACGAGCGTTTGGGTCAGAAGCCCCACGATGAACCAACCCGATTGGAATAATGACTGTTGGGCGGGAGTGTTGGCGCCGAAGACGTGCCACATGATCCAGAAAGTGAGCATGTCAAAGATGGAGCTGACCGGCCCAATGCACACCATGAAGGTGGCGATGGTGCCCGCGTTCCATTGCCGGGGCACTTTGATGAATTCTTCGTCCATGTAATCCCACGGGATGGCGATTTGGGAGAAGTCATAAAGCAGATTCTGCACGAGCAGTTGCACGGCCAGCATGGGCAGGAAGGGCAGGAACGCGCTGGCCACCAGCACGCTGAAAACGTTCCCGAAATTGGAGCTGGCGGTCATCTTGATGTACTTGATGACGTTGCCGAAAGTGCGCCGCCCTTCGATCACGCCCCGCTCCAGCACCAGCAGGCTTTTCTCGAGCAAAATAATATCAGCCGCTTCTTTCGCCACATCCACCGCGCTGTCCACCGAGATCCCCACGTCCGCTTCGCGCAGGGCCGTGGCGTCATTGATCCCGTCGCCCATGAAGCCCACCGTGTGCCCATTCGCCTTGAGCACCCGCACCACCCGCGCCTTTTGGTTCGGAGACAACTTGGCAAAGATGGTCGTGCGCTCCGCCAAATCCGTCAGCGCCGCCTCATCCAGCGGCTCCACTTCGGCGCCGGTGGCGATATGCTGCACGTCCAGGCCCACATCGCGACAGATCTTGCGGGCCACGATCGCATTGTCGCCAGTGAGGATCTTCACGGTGATCCCGTGGTCGCGCAGCAGACGCAACGCCTCGGCCGTCGTTTCCTTGGCCGGATCGAGAAAGGCAACAAAGCCCGAAAAGACAAGGTTGGCCTCGTCCTTGACGGTCAGCGGCGGATGTTCTCTGGGCAGTCCCTTGTAGCCCACCGCGACGACCCGCAACCCGTCTTCGTTGAGCCGGTCGCGCAAAGCCTTCAGTTGGTCGCGGTACTCGTCGGTGACCGGCCGCACCTGGCCCGAGTCTTCCACCGCGGAGCAAATGTCGAGCATCTCCTCCACCGCGCCCTTGCAAATGAGCAAGTGCTCCTGCCGCGAATGCGTCAGCACGACGGACATGCGGCGGCGCACAAAATCGAAGGGGATTTCGTCCTCTTTCCACCAGGTTTTGGCAACTTCGCGCAGGCCCAGTTGTTCGGCCCGATCAATCACGGCGCGGTCGAGCAGGTTCTTCAGGCCGGTCTGGAACAGGCTGTTGAGGTAAGCATGTTCGAGCACGCGTTTGCTTTCCATCCCGTGGGAATCCAGATGGCGGATCAGCACGACCTTGTCCTGGGTGAGCGTGCCGGTCTTGTCGGTGCACAGCACATCCATGGCGCCGAAATTCTGGATCGCATGCAACCGTTTCACGATGGTCTTCTGACGCGACATGGCGATGGCCCCGCGGGCGAGGTTCGCATTCACAATCATCGGCAGCATCTCCGGGGTGAGTCCCACCGCAATGGCGATGGCAAACAAAAAGGCTTCCAGCCAATTCTGTTTCATGAGGCCGTTGAGAACAAAAACGGTGGGCGCCATCACCAGCATGAATTTGATCAGCAGCCAGCTCACGCTCTTGACGCCGCGATCAAATGCCGTGGGAGGCCGTTTGCCGGTGAGCTTCTCGGCCATGGCGCCAAAGTAAGTCCGGTTCCCGGTGGCCAGCACCAACCCCTTGCCCGTGCCGCTCACCACGCTGCTGCCCATAAACAACAGGTGCGGAGAGTCGAGCACTTCCACGGGCAATCCTTCCACCGCCGGCACATCCGAGGCCGGCTTGAGCCGACGTTCCGGCTCGTATTTTTCCACCGGCATGGCTTCGCCAGTCAGGGCAGATTGCGTGACGAACATGTCGCGCGACTCGAGCAGGCGCAGGTCCGCTGGAATCATGTCGCCGGCCGAGAGTTTCACCAGGTCGCCCGGGACAAGTTCGCGCGTGGGAATATCGGAAGCCAGGCGGTCCAGTTCGTTTGGTTTGCGGTTCACGCCCTGGTTTTCAGCCCGCAGCACGGTGGTTTCGTTGTGGACCAGCCGGCGCAACGATTCCGCTTGCACCTGCGACTTCATCTCCTGCCAAAAGCGCAACCCGGCGCTCAACCCGATCATCGAGAGCATGACCAGAGCGGCTTTCAAATCGCCGGTGACAAATGAAACCACCGCCAGCGCGCTCAAGACGCCATTGAACGGGTGTTTCAGAGCGTGCCACAGGACGATGGGCCAGGCGGGCGGCTTGGCACTGGCCAGTTCGTTGGAGCCGAACCAGTCCAGACGCCGGCGCGCTTCGTTCCAGGGCAAACCTTCCAGCTGCGTCTGCAGGCGCTCGCAAACCTCGGCCGGGTGCAGCCGCGCCGCCTCGGCCAAGTCATCGAAGAGTCTGGGCCGGCCCGCGCTTGTCTCGCCACTCGCCGCCGGCGTGTCCTTCGCCAACCCCGGCCGCGCGCCAGCTCCGCCGGCCTTGAACGTTCGATTCTGATCGGTCATCGGCCGATGCTATTTCGGCGGCCGTCCGGAACAAACGCAAAAAAAGCACCTTCTCTCAACGGTACCGACGCAGGGAGGTCTCATCCACCGCGCCGGCCAACAAATAAGTCTTGTCTTCAGTCGTCCAACTTGCGGTGGTATACCGGCCGACTTTGGCGAATTGAGGTTCATCTCCAGTAGGAGGGTCAGAGAGAGCAGCTCGATCCACAATAAAAAGATAGAGATCCTCACGCTCGCGCATCGCAAAGCAGATCATCGTAACTGGTCGATTATGCCAGCGCAGCAGGCCGCAGCCGTCGCCGGGCAGTTTCTCCAGAGCCGGACTCAACCAATAATTTGTATGCCCGCCGTTGCGGGCCAGGTACTCCCGGATCTGGCGCAGATCGTTGGTCGCAAAATCCGTGTGATAATTCTCCATGGCCTTGCGGACCATCCCGCTCCGCCACGTCTGGAACTCGTGCGGCAGCCCTCGGTTGGTCCAAAACCAGCCCCCCCCCAGGCCAAGCAGCAACATCACGCCGGCCGCTGCCGCCAGCCAGGGCGCCCGAGGCCAAGCGGGAAACAAAAACCATTTCGCCGGCCGGCCTCGCAAGGTGCGCGACACGCCATCCGCCGGCACCTCGATCTGTTTCAGTTTGGCACGGACCTCTTCGAAGAGGGCGGTGTTTTCGGCCAGCCAGGTGGCCAATTCGCGGTCACTATCCGCCAGGTTGAGCGCAGCCATCACTTCGGGATCCGCGGCGTCGTCGATCCCCGGTCGGTAGATCGTCAGGATGAGTATGGCTTGTTCCTTGGTCATGGCAGCTCCTTTTGAGCGGTGGGCGTGGTGGGCGCGGTGGGCGCGGTGGGCGTGGGAGCGTCGGATAAGCGGCGGTGGAGTTGCGTAATGCCACGGGCAAGTCGTGATTTCACGGTTCCAATCGGGATATTCAAGATCTGAGCGATTTCTTTGTAGGGACAGTCCTCCAGGTAAAATAAGGCCAGGGGCGCCTGGAATACGTCATCGACATCCGCCAACGCTTGCAGCACTTGGGCCGCGTCGAGCGGGTGAATCGCGGCCGGCAAAACCGAGGGCAACACGTGTTCCAACTCGCTCAGTTCCGTATGGGAAAAACGGCTCTGCCGCCGGCGCGTGTTCAGAAAATCGTGGTGCAGACAGCTAAAGAGCCACGTCCTGACTTTGGCCGGATCCCGCAGCTGGCTTCCTTTCGCAGCCCAGGTGTAAAAGGCTTGCTGGGTCAGATCTTCGGCGTCGGATTCCGTCCGCGTCAAGCTGAACGCGAACTGGTAGAGCGGCCGGTAATACCGCTCTACCAGTTCATCAAACTCCGGGTCGGCAGACATACTTTCGAGGCATCATTCGATGTAAGAAACTCTTAGCCACAAAATGTTCCTGCACGGAAGCGCGGGAACATTCTTGCCCCCTGCTGGTTCTTAGATCAAAGCCATAGCCAATGGGATTCGCAGGCCATGTCCATGCCCGCTCGGCCGGTGCTGCCTAAGGTGAACGGCCCTATTGTAAACACTAAGCGCATTTGTGCAAAAGCTGGAGAAGACGTTATGAAAAGAAATTGTGATTCCCGCTCATCCCGGTTCGTTCTGGCCGGCGGCGCGGCCGCGTGGCTCGCGGCCAGCATCCTGGCCGCGCCCGAGTTGACGCTCGCCCAGGGTTATGATGTCGCCCGGCTGGTCTCGGACCTCTCCGGTGCCGCTGCACACACCGATACCAATCTGGTTAACGCCTGGGGCCTCGCCATCGGCCGCCGCGGAACGCTTATCGTGGCCTCCACCGAAACCAGCCAAACCCGCTTTTATCAGCCCGACGGCACTGTGAATGACTTCTCCATCGTCGTCGACGAAGATCCGACCGGTTTGCTCATCAACGAGTTTCCGTTCACGTTCCGAATTTCCGACCACGGCATCACACGTCCAAGCCAGCTGCTCTTTGTCACCGAGGAAGGCAAGATCATGGGCTGGAACTTCGACGTTAATGCCACCGAAGCCGTCGTGGCGGTGGATAACTCCGGCAAAGAAGCCGTCTACAAAGGACTGGCCCAAGCCTGGAGCCGGCGTGGCCCGCGCCTTTATGCCACCGACTTTCACGACGGCAGGGTCGAAGTCTATGACCAGCGTTTTCAATGGGTCGGTTCATTCACCGATCCCGGTGTGGACGCCGGATTCGCCCCCTTCAACGTCGCGAATATCGCGGGCCTGCTTTACGTGACCTTTGCCAAACAAGAACTACCGGCGGCCGAAGACGACGAGCCCGGCCCGGGTAATGGCTTCGTTGACGTGTTCACACCCGAAGGGCACCTGCTGCGACGGTTAGTGGCGCATGGACCCCTCAATTCACCATGGGGACTCGCGTTTGCCCCACGTGACTTCGGCCAGTTCGGTGGAGCGCTGCTGGTGGGTAATTTTGGCGATGGCAAAATCAATGCCTTCACCCCGTGGACAGGCCGTTTTCTGGGTGAACTTACCGACGGCGCGGGCAACCCCATCAGCATTGATGGGCTTTGGGCTCTGCGTTTTCGTCGCTCCTCGATGTCCAGCGGCAACCATGGAAATAGTCGGGCCTCGGTCCTTTATTTCACTTCCGGCCCCGAAGGCGAAAGTCATGGACTGGTGGGGTCGATTGTCCCTGCCCACAAGACCCATTCGAGGTAAACCCACGGTCCGCCACCCCATGGGCGCATTTGGTTACTGCCCCCGGGATCGCGGCCTTTTAGGCGCCTTTTAGGCCGCTTCGACATGGGGATCGGAGGAAGCGTTGGGTAGTTCCTTGGTCCTAGAGCCGACGGACGATGAAGCGGCGTAAACGCCGCGCCCCGAGCTGCCTTGTGCGGGGGGCAGTGCCTGAATACGCCCCACCCCATTTTAGCGTAGATTGTTTTTTGACAGTTCGCCCGAGTTAACGTAAGTCTGGCAGGCTGCCGCACGGAACGGAAGAAAGCCCGCGCGGCAGGATCCTATGATCAGGTCCGGACCAGGCTTTCGACGCGATTCTCCGGGTTGGCTCAGCCGGAGTTCAGGCTTCACCTTAATCGAGTTGGCCGTCGTCGTGGCGATCATCGCCATTTTAGCGGCGCTGCTCTTGCCTGCGTTGGCGCGGGCCAAATCCACGGCCCAAACCTCCGTTTGCCTGAGCAACGTCCGTCAGCTGATCACAGCTTGCCTGGCCTATGTCGGCGATAATGAGGACCGGCTGCCTTACAACCTGGGCGGGGATGCCATGGGCAAAGCCGCCGCTCGAAACGATCCGCTCAACTGGGTCAACGGTGTCTTAAGCTGGGAACTCGACGCCGATAACACCAACGAGACGTTGATCACTCGCGCCAGCCTGGCGCCCTACTGCGCGGCCAACGCCCGCATCTACCATTGTCCGTCCGATCGCGTGGTCAGCCCGGTGCAGCGCGACGCCGGTTGGGCGGAACGCACCCGCACTTATAGCATGAACGCGATGGTGGGCGATGCCGGTGACGCTTCGCGCGGCGGAACCAACGTCAATAACCCCGAATACGTGCAGTTCTTTTTGCTGAGCAGCATCCCAGACCCCGCCAACACCTTCGTGTTTATTGAAGAACATCCGGACAGCATCGACGACGGCTATTTCCTCAATAATCCAGACGATTGGGAATGGATCAGCTTGCCCGCCTCCTTCCATCATGAGGCCGCGACGATCTCCTTCGCCGACGGCCATATCGAACTCCATCGCTGGTTCGATGGTGGCACCCGCGTCCGGCCAGTGCCGGATGCCGCGGGTTTGCCCCGCACCGTGTCCGATGATCACCTGACCGATTTCGAGTGGCTGGCCGACCGATCCAGCATTGAGCGGTAGCGCATCGCTGAAAATGCTTTGAGGGCCCTGAAATGTGAAATTGGTCGGCGCGAGACGCTGCCTGATTCTGAGTCAGGTGGGTCTGCTATTCCCCGTGAACCACGCGCCGAACTGGAAATTGGCGTCCCTGGCCGGCTTCGCCCCGGCGATCTCCTGCATGAGAAGCAGGCGTGTTGGCCTGGACTACACCACAGGGACTGCACGCTTCGCGTGCATGACCAATGACCAATAGCCATTATAGCCATTTCACGAATGATTGGTTATTTGCTATTGGCTATATTGGCTATTGGCTATTCGCCGAAGGCGCTGGAGCGGGTGAACGGAGTTGCACCGTCATCTCGGCCTTGGCACAGCCGTCCCGCACTGCGGGACTGTTGAACCACACCCGCAAAAAGTCCGCGTGACAGGATTTGCACCTGTACTGGCGAAGGTTTGAGCTTCGTGCCTCTGCGTTGGGCTACACGCGGTGGTGCCCACGGCCGGATTTGCACCGGCACTACGCGCGTTTTAAGTGCGCTGTCTCTGCGTTGGACTACGTGGGCCTGAGCGCAAGGAACGGATCGCGGAAAAACAACGGCCCGCTGGGTCGGCTGCGTCGGCTGGGTCGGCTGCGTCGGCATTCTCCCTGGACTTTACCAGGCCATGCTCCGTAACATGGCACAGTGCTATGGATAAGCCGGACACCGTTACAGTCGTGGTTGGACACCGCGAAGAAGTGAAAGCCAACCAAGTCGACATCCACGTCACCATCAATGGATCGTCGCTCGTTACCGGCAACGTCGCGCTGAAGAAAGTCAAAGAAATCGCGCAATTGATGGGTGCCTTAAACGAAATCAGCCTGAACGACGAGGAATCCATTATCCAAAGTGTCCACGCCGAAAGTCCCAACGGTTTCCTGGGCAAAACATGTTGCGCCGCGTACCAGGTTCGCATCCGCTGCCATGACCTCGAACTTCTGCCAGCCATCCTTGGCGTGGTCACCTCCCACAAAACCGCCACCCTCGACTTCTTGACCTGGCGTTACCCGGACGACCCTAAACTCAGAGACGAATGGCTCCATGCCTGCCTCGCGGAAGCCAAAGAGAAAGCCGGCACGATTGCGGCCTGCCTCGGCGTCAAGCTGCTCGGCGTCTATACGCTCTCGGAAAAGTGGGTCGATTCAGAACCCGCCGAACCTGTCCGCGCCAACCATCCCGCGCCTCGGGCCGCGGTGCCGGCCGGCCACCGCGGTCGAAATGCCGAGCTCGGCTTCCCCTTGTCCCATTCCAAATTTGTTGAAATCCAGCTCGAAACCGCCTTTCGCGTGTCCGCACTGATACCCGAGTCAAACTAACGGCCGATCTTGAACCAGCGGACGCGCAGCAACTGCCCGGCGAATGGGCCGGAAGGCTGCGCGTCTGATCCAAAGTGATGCGAAACGATGAGATGGTCAGGGTGGCGGGAATTGCACCCGCGTCCTCCTCGTTCCGAGCGAGGCCGTCTACTACTGACATTACACCCTGAAAAAAAACGCACTGAGAACTGAGCACTGCGCACTGAGAACTGCGCACTGACCTTGGCGCTCCCGGTGGGACTTGCACCCACAGTCTTCCCGCAGACAACGGGTTGCTTTTCTATTCAGCTACGGGAGCGAAATTGGTGGGAAGCGCTGGTAATGCTCCAGTCGTCGCTTCCGGCTTGTTTTGAGACACCGGTTTTACAGACCGGCAGCCGGGTCGCTTCCCAAACCCCAGGGCCACAAAAATTGGTAGCGGGAGTGGGAGTCACACCCACCTGAAGAAGTTTATGAGGCTTCTCTCTGTACTTTGGTCGAGTTTCCCGCAGCTTGGATGGTCTCGAGATGGCGCCGGATCCAACGCATGAAGAACAATGCCTTGTCTTCCGCCAGCAAGGTGGCCGCTCCGATGTCAGCCAGCGGCACCGGGAATTGAAAACCGTCGTCCGTCTCGTAAATGAAATGTCCCTCACGATAATGAAGGAAATGAGCCCTCTTGTTTTTGATCAGTTCAGTGATGTTCATGGCATTTGACTTGATGACTAGGGTTGTTCGATTTCAAGCGGCCTTCGCTCTTCGAGCCAAGACGCGGCATGGTGAGATGGTGGAGTCGGCGGGTAACGCTCCCGCTTGTGCCTGCTTGCAGGGCAGGTGCATCACTTTTCTGCCACGACCCCGGCGCCTACGGCGCAATAGCCAATGGACCAATGACCAATAGCCACATCATGACAGGATGACTGCTTTCGATTAATCGATTAATCGGTCCATTGGCTATATTGGCTATTTGCTATATTTGCTATCGGCTATTCGCCGCAGACGTGGCAGGCTGCCTCCGTGCTGCCCGGAGTAAGCTGAGTTTTGGAGACTCGGCCGCGTGCTGACGCGCAGCCTTTCCAGTGCGGAATGCGGAACGGGGAGCGCGGAATGTTTCAGATTTCCGCATTCCACATTCCACATTCCACATTCCACATTCCGCATTGCACATTCACATTCCGCATTCCGCATTCCGCACGGGAACAAACACCTCCTGGCAATCGAATCGATCCCAGCCCGCGGTTTCACGGCGGCTGTTTCGGTGTTTAGCCCTTCGACGCCGCGCTCGCGCGCTTCGCTCAGCGCTAACCCTGAGCAAGCACTCCGACAGGTCGGAGTGCGCGTCGAAGGGGTTTAGGGGCACACCTCCCATCAAGCCCTTCATTTGTTAAAAGCTCTTTCAGCCCACTGGGCGCGGGTAAGCGCTCGACACACTTCATCGGGGGAAAGCCTCGGCTTTCCTGCGCCTCAATTCGTTTGGCAGCGCCGGACATCCTCAAAACATCGCCTGGCTATCGTTCACAGTCATTCACCTTTCGTTGCGGCTCGTCGCACGCCTTGTTTCCATGCCATCAAAAACAAAAACCCCTGCTCACACGAGGTAAGCAGGGGTGGTCGGAAATCGTAATCTGCTTCGTTACCTGCTTGCCTCCCAATTGGGTTCGGGCATCGCACCCGCCACACACCAGGATAGATCCAGTGTATAACCCAAGCGAACACCCCAGTTGGCCCGGTCATGTCGTGTCGCTAACGCGACCGACATCCTCGGCCAGCTCGCGGTGGTCGCGGCTAAATTGTTTGTGCAGGTTCTCATTGAACGCGGCGAAACTGTTACCACAGGAGATGCGTGCGAGCAACTTATTACTTCGTGCTGCACTTATCTCGAAGCTGAATATCCGGATAAACAAATACCAATCTAACGAGGCAGAGCCTCAGACCAGCAAGGCGAGGACGATTCATCGCAAGATTGGGCGCCTTGGAGTGCCTTGGCACTCTGAGGCCCCGCCTCGTTAGAGGGTTTCCGTGCGCAGAGCGTCAGCCGCGTCATCCGAACGGCTCACTCTTTCCTGCGCATTCCGCACTTTTGTATTGGCAAACTTGCCCAGGGGAACGAGTCTCTGCGCGTCAGCCAGTAAGCGAACGAGGAATATTATGGCGCACGTTGTTACGAGCAAATGTCAGGGATGCAAATTCACCGACTGTGTAGAAGTCTGTCCGGTGGCTTGCTTTTACGAACTGGACGGCCAACTGGTCATTCACCCGGACGACTGTATTGATTGTACAGCCTGTGTGGCAGAGTGTCCGGTGGAGGCTATCTTCGCCGAAGGCGATCTTCCCGCGCAGTACCAGTCCGATGTGGAACTCAATGCCACCGAGTCGCGCCAAAAGAAGGATTCGGGCCAGGAAGCCATCGTCAAAAAGAAAGACCCGCTGCCCACCGCCCCGCAGCGCAGAACAGAACTTGGTTACTGATATCGGGCGACCCCGGCTCGCGAGGGCGCGGCGCCAAACCAGCCGCGCCAGCCCGTCCCGCCCGACGGCCGGTAGGTGTTAGCACCGCAATTTGCTCAGGTTTTTCGCGCCGGCGCTTTTGCCCTAACCCCGCCCGCACGCCCTTCGCAATCCTGAAGCCTCTGCGACAACAAGGCGCGTTCCGATTTAATTTCAGTCAATTGAATGGCCTTGCGAAGATGACTGGCCGCGGCCGGAAAATTGTTCAGTTGCGCTTCGAATTCCGCCAGCACCGCGTAAAGAAGATAATAGGATTCGAGCGATTCCGGGTCTTGGATCGCTTCCACCGCTTCAATGCCGGCTTGCGGACCGCGGACCTGGGCCAACGCTACGGCCCGGTTCAACGCGACGACGGGCGACCCGTCGAGTTCGATCAGCCGGTCGTAAAGGGACAGGATTTGGGGCCAATCGGTGGACGCGTACTCGGCCGCCGTGCAGTGGCAGGCGGCAATGCCCGCTTGCAGATGATACTCGCTGAGTTCGTCGCCGGCCGCGCATTGGCTCAGATACCAGAAGCCCTGCGCGATCATCGTCTTGTCCCAGAGTGACCGATCCTGATCCTCGAGCCGCAAAATGTTGCCGTCCGCGTCCGTGCGCGCTCGTAGGCGCGCCCCATTCATCAGCATGAGCGCAACCAAAGCATGAACCCGGGGCTGGTTGCCAACCGGATGCGCCGACAGCAATGTGCCCAGCCGAATGGCTTCCAAACAAAGTTCTTCACGCACCAGACTTACTCCGCTGGAAGCCTTGTAACCTTCGTTAAAGAGCAGGTAAAGTGTTTGCAGCACGCCATCAATTCGCACCGGCATCTCCTCGCCCGATGGGATCTCAAAGGCAATGCGCTGATCACGGATTCGTTGTCGGGCGCGAGTCAACCGCTTGGCGACGGCCGCTTCGGTGGTCAGGAAGGCTTTGGCGATTTCTGCAGGACTGAATCCGCACAGGGTCTTTAACGCCAGGGCCGTTTGCGATTCCTGCGGGATCAAGGGATGACAACACGCAAACATCAGACGCAACCGGCCATCCTTGATCTCGCTGTCAAACAAAGCCGAAGGCTCGGCGCCAGCCCCGTCCGACCATTGCTCGATGAACGTGATGATCTCAGGCTGCTTTTCCTGGAACAGTTTCTCGCGCCGGATCAGATCCAAGGCCAGGTTCTTGGCCGTCTGCGTCAACCAAGCGGCTGGATTCTGGGGCACCCCATAGTATGGCCAGGTCTGTAACGCCCGCACCAAAGCTTCCTGCACCACGTCCTCCGCCCAATGCAGTCGGTCAAACCCGAAAATCCCAGTCAAAACCGACACCAACTTCCCCGCCTCATGCCGGAAAAGATGGTCCGCCAGCCGGGAGATCTCCACAGCTGGCGGAGACGAACGGGTCTCAGAAGCCTGGCTCACGCGCTCAAGCCGTTGCGCTGGCCAGGTTGCCGGCTCGCACGGGTGTCTCTAAAGCACGCGCCCTCACCGTGCAGAGCTCGGCCACCGGCCGGACCTCTACCACCGCACCGTACTCCAGCCCGGGACATTCTTTGGCAATCTCCACCGCCTCATCCAGATCCGCCACCTGCAGATAAAAATAGCCGCCGACCGCTTCCTTCGATTCCACAAACGGGCCATCCGCTACGGTCCGCCCCCTTTTGCCTGAAACAACCTTACCCTCGCTGGTCAAAGGATGGCCCGCCAGAACCTTGCCTTCCTGCGTCAGACGCTCAAACCACTTCGCCCAGTCCGAAACGACTTTCTGCAGTTGTTCCGGTGAAAGTTCTTTGTCCCAAACCGTGCCGCGGAATAGCAGCATGTAATCTGACTTCGATGCAGGTGTACTCATAAGTGTCTTTCTATTGTTGATGTTCGTAACAGTCCAACTCAACAACGATCAAGACTGCCCGGATCGGACACTGGACGCCAACTTTTTTGGCCAGCTCAGGTAGCAGCCGACGTCAGGAGGCCTGCCCTGAGCTTGTACAAAAAAAGGCCGCACCGCGGTGCCCAGATGAGCGTCCGCGGTGCGGGTGAAGCTGCTTAGCCTTGGCGGCTAGTTGCAGTAATGGCTGTTCCACGAATTGTGCGACCAGCCGTAGTGCCCATACGCGCCGTAAACCAGCCCGTGATGGGGATGATGATAATAATGTGGCGGCCGACAGACAACCGCAGGCGGAGGGCAGTACGTCACGGGCGGAGGGTAGTACGCCACGGGCGGCCGAACCACGACCGCTGGAGGACATGGAGCCGCCGGCGCTGCCACAACAATCCCTGGAAGCGGGATCGGGATGGGCGGAAGAGGCGGAAGCGGCAGTCGGATATCGACTGAAACTCCGGCATGCGCCTGGGAGGCGATCCCCAGACCGATTGCGATTGCTGTCAAACACACCAAGATTTTAGTTTTCATAGTCGGGGAGTTGGACGGGGCCCCTCCGAGCACCTTCAATCAGGACATTTTCTGCTAATTAACTAAATAAGAACCGTTTAGGATCGACTCCGCCGGAAATGAATAAATAAGTCCCAAGAGCGTCCCGAACGTTCTCTCCTCGTGCAACCTGCAACTCGAATGTCGAATATGTCGAATACCGAAGTTACTCGCCTTCTTGGGTGGTCAACTCCCTGAAATGACATGTGTCGAGGACTCAAGCGATTTGCCGGCGCCTGTGGTCTGACCAACGCATCACAGCCTGGTCACGCATTTTACATGAAACTTTGGTTTATGCTGGCGGGTTCTTAGGACCTCCGGGAGAATGCCTCCACGGGAACCAACCAAGACCAGTCCAACTATCGCGCTATGAAAAGAATCCTACGCCCCCAATGCTTCATCGCGGCCGCCTCCCTTCTTGCAGGTGTTTCGCTCTGCGCCGATAACCCGCCGCCCGGTTTCGTGGATTTCGGCAAATTCACCAAACCAACTAACGGCGAGCTGGTGGAAATCAATCTCAGTGGTGACACCCTCGCCATCGCGGCGCAGGCAGCCGGCAAGAGCCAACCGGACGCCGCCGAAGCCCTCCGCAGCCTGCATTCCGTCCGCGTCAATGTCATCGGCCTCGACAATCAAAATCGCGAAGAAATGACCCAACGGATAAAAGCGTTGCGCAACGAACTGGGCACCCTCGGCTGGCAACCGATCGTCAGCGTGCAGGAGAAAAAGGAGGATGTTGGCATTTACCTAAAGACCCGCGGCAAAGAAGCGGTCGAGGGAGTGGTCATCACCGTCCTTGATGGCCGCAAAGAGGCGGTCTTCATTAATGTCGTCGGCGATATCAAGCTCGAAAAGCTGATGGCTCTTGCCGACAAATTGAACCTGGACGTGCTTAAGAAAGCAGCCGAAGCACTGAAACCGCCGCCGCCGCCCGCCAAGGAAAAGGAATAGGCGCTCATTCCAGTTCCATGAGGGACGTGGAAGACAAAATTATCTTTGCCTTCTACGCGGTGTTTGGCGCGACGATCGGTTTTGTCATCTTCGCCTTTGCCTTGGGTGGCTGGCGATTTTTGCTCAGTGACCGCCCGGCGAAACCGTGGAACGGCCTGGCGGCTCTGATTATCTGGTGGGCCTGAAACGACGCACCTTGACCAGGCACCGCTCGCGTCGCCTTGCGCGCCCGAAGGCCTCCAGCCCCCTGTCCGGCGATGTCCCGCACCATAGCGTTTATGTGGTCTTGCTCGATCCGGCGGTTGGGCGGTTGAGCAAGGTCCGAGCCGCCAATCCCCACCGATCGCCAGACATACCGTGCGTGTATGTCGGCATGACCGGTCTGACTCCCGAAGATAGATTCGCCAATCACCGGGCCGGCATCAAAGACGCCTCCGTGGTTCGCCGTTATGGCATTCGCTTGTTGCCGGAGTTATACGCTCACCTGAATCCAATGCCTTTCGAGGCCGCCGTCCAGATGGAAAAAGATCTGGCCGAAGATCTGCGCCGGGCAGGTTACACCGTGACCGGCGGGTATTAGGACCTGATTAACCGACAAAAAAAACGCGCCTTCCGCCCCACCGTGGCTTGCAGCCGGCCGACCAGTGCATACCCTAGCCGCCAATGAAACGCACGCAGGTCCCCTGCTCTGCCGCGCCGGCGATCATCCTGTTGCTCGCCATCGTCGCTCGCGGAGCGCGCGCGGACGATTGGCCGCAATGGCGCGGCTTGCAACGCAATGGCATCTCCGCGGAGCAAGGCTGGCTCGACGCCTGGCCTTCTGGCGGACCGAGGATCGCCTGGAAAGCGCAAGTGGGCCTGGGCTTTTCCTCGTTTGTCGTCGCCCAGGGCCGCGCGTTCACCCTCGGCCACGCCGAAGCACACGACACCGTGTGGTGCTTCGACGCAGTTACCGGAAAAGTCGTCTGGAAACATTCCTATCCGGCCGAGCTCGGCGACAAATACTTTGAAGGCGGCACCACGGGCACCCCGACCGTGGCGGGCGATCGGCTCTTTACCTTGAGCCGGTGGGGCGACCTCTTTTGCTTCGAAGCAGCGAGCGGAAGGATCATCTGGTCGAAAAATGTTCACACCGAGACCGGCGCGCCCATCCCGGATTGGGGTTTCACGGGCGCGCCGTTGGTCCACGAAAACCTGCTCGTGCTGAACGTCGGCGATGCCGGCCTTGCGCTGGACCGCGCCACCGGCAAGATCGTGTGGAAATCCGGCAAGAAAATCGCAGGCTACTCCACCCCGCTGCCCATCCAACGCGGCGCGCAACACCTGGCTCTGTTAAGCAACGGATCGTCCTACCTGGCTGTCACTCTACCTGACGGCAAGGAGATCTGGCGCGTGCGTTGGGTCACAGATTATGGAGTCAATGCCAGCGACCCAATTGTGGACGGCGACCGCATGTTTCTTTGTACCGGCTACGGCAAAGGCGGCGGGCTCTTCAAACTCGGCGCGGGCGAACCGGAACCTTTGTGGAAGACGAAAAAAATCCACACCCAACTCAACGCCGCCGTGCTGTTCCAAGGCCATCTCTACGGCACCGACGGCGATACGTCTCAGAAAGCCGCCCTCAAATGCCTCGACTTCGCCACCGGCGAAGAAAAATGGGTTCATCCCGGCTTCGGCTCAGGCGGGCTCATCATCGCAGACGGCAAACTCATCGCCCTGAGCGGCACCGGCGAAGTGTCGATCGCGCCGGCCACGTCCGCTGGATTCACTCCGACGGCCCGGGCGCAAGTGCTCGGCGGCAAGTGTTGGACGGCTCCCGTCCTCGCCCAGCACTTGATCTACTGCCGCAACGGCCGCGGCGATGTGGTGGTCCTCGATCTGCGAAAGAATTAAATCAGCAACGCGATATGAATTTTAACCGGCGACAATTCCTCAAGACCACCTCGGCCGCCAGCGCCGCTTTCAGCGCCCGCCCCTGGCTCGGCGCCGGCGCCGAACCCGGACGCAAATATCGCACCACGCTGATCGGCTGCGGTTGGTGGGGCAAAAACATCCTCAAGGAAGCCATGGCCAGCGGAGGCGTGAAAGTCATCGCGTTATGTGACGTCGACGCGAACAAGCTCGAAGTTGCCGCCGACCAGGTCAATGACCTGGGCGGAGACCAACCCAAAACCTACCCGGATTACCGCGAGTTGTTGGCCAAAGAAAAACCCGAGATCGTCATCATCGCGTCACCCGATCACTGGCACGCGTTGCATACCATCGCCGCGCTCCAAGCCGACGCGCATGTCTTCGTGGAGAAACCCACCGGACATACCGTCAACGAAAGCCGTGCCATGCTGCACGTCGCTCGTGAGAGCGGACGCGTGATCCAAGTGGGATTACATCGGCGCATCGGGCCGCATCACGTCAGCGGGATGAAGTTTCTCAAGTCCGGCGCGGTTGGCGAAGTTGGCATGGTGCGTCTCTTTGCCCATAGCGGCGGAGGCCCCGAGAAGCCCAGCCCAAACAGCGAAGCCCCCAATGGCATGGATTGGAATTTCTGGTGCGGCCCCGCGCCGCTGCGCCCGTTCAATACGAAGATTCATCCGGGCGGTTGGCGCCATTTTCTCGATTATGGCAACGGCCAACTCGGCGATTGGGGCGTTCATTGGCTCGATCAAGTCCTCTGGTGGAGCGAAGAGAAATATCCGCGTCGCATCTATTCGACCGCCGGCCGTCCCGTCGCCGGCCCGCCCGTGTTGAATGATAAGGAACAAACCAGCGACGCACCGGATCATCAGGTGGCCGTGTATGAATTTGAGAAGTTCACCTGCGTGTGGGAGCACCGCCGCTTCGGCGAAAACGGCGCCGAAAGACATCAGATCGGCTCTTACTATTACGGCACGAAAGGCATGCTGCATATCGGCTGGCGCGATGGCTGGACTTTTTATCCCGCCAACGACCGCGACAAAATCATCCACCAAGATTCACAACTCCAGGAACCCGACGGCCATAACCTGACTCTGCTCTGGGCCAATTTCCTGGCCAGCATCGAAAACAAATCGAAAGCCGTGGCCCATATCGAAATTGCGCACCGCGCCTCGGTGCTGCCGTTGCTGGGCATGATCTCCTGGCGCCTGGGCCGCAGCATCAGTTGGGACGGCGCCAAGGAACGCATCACCGACGACCCCCAAGCCAATCAACTGTTGAGCCGCCCTTATCGCGCTCCGTGGGTGTATCCGGGCGTCTAGTTGCTAGTTGCTGGTTGCTAGTTGCTAGTTGCTGGTTGCTAGTTGCTAGTTGCTGGTTGCTGGTTGCTGGTTGTCGGTTGCAAAATCTGATGCGCTCGGCCCTTGTCTCTGGAATTTCGATCCAACAGATGTCCTGAATCGTCGGCTCCGTTCGTCGTAGTAATGAAAACGCTCTAGATCTAAAACTCAAGAAACGAACCAAAGTTATGTCAACAAACACCATCCGACTTCACCGCGTGCTCCGGGCCACACCCGAGAGAGTTTATCGAGCGTTTCTGGATCCAGACGCGATGGCCAAGTGGCTTCCGCCAAACGGCTTCACGGGCAAGGTCCACCAATTGGACGCCAAGGTCGGCGGCACTTTTAAAATGTCGTTCACGAATTTCACCACCGGCAAAAGCCACTCCTTCGGCGGAAAGTATCTTGAACTGACACCTCACGAGCGCATCCGTTACACGGACAGATTCGACGATCCGAATCTGCCCGGCGAAATCCAGGCCACCATCAGTCTGAAGAAAGTCTTTTGCGGAACGGAGTTGAACATCCTGCAAGAAGGAGTGCCCGTGGTCATTCCGGCTGAAGCCTGTTACCTCGGTTGGCAGGAATCGCTCACTCTGCTGGCCAAGCTGGTCGAGCCAGAAATTCCAGATCAGCCGTGACCGTCACAGGCCTCCCTCTCCCCGTGTCCAACGCCGTGGCGGGACATCCTTGCAGAATGGCCGCGCTCATCCCGGCTACTTGAAACCGTATTTTTTCCTCGATGACGATCGCGGCCTTTAGGCCGCTTGAAGATAGGGATCGGAGGAAGCGTTGGACAGTCCATGGCCCCCGAGCCGGCGGACACTGAAGCTGCCCCGCCTACACGCGGGACCGCGCACCAAACTGCATTGTTCGGGGGGAGTGCCTAAATACCTCCGCTTCGATGAACGTCTCAACCCTGAGGTTGACACCCGATTCGCTAAGAGGAATTCTGGGAGATACCCCGCACGCATGAATGCACCGCACGCCGTTGAAGACGCTGCTCTTCCACAAACCAAAATCACCCTGTCCACAGTTTCGCGCATCATCCGGCGCGTTCATATGTATACCGGTTTGTTTCTCGCCCCGTGGATGCTCATGTACGCACTGAGCACCTTAGTGATGACTCACCGCGAATACATTCTTTCCTACTATCCTTCCAAGAACCCGGCGATGGTGACCGAGCGCGAATTGGATTACACGCGATCGTTCCCTGCGGCGACGACGCGCGAACAAATCGGCCTACGGATCCTCCAGGATCTCGGCTTGGACGGCACGCATTCTGTCAGCGGCGGGAGAAATGGCAAACCGCTGGTAATTAATCGGCAACATGCCCTCCGCACGCAGCGCGTCACCTTCGACGCCACGACGCGCAAGATCCTCATTCAGCGCGAAGAATTCCGTGCCGCAACGTTTCTTGATCGCCTGCATCGTCGACGCGGCTACAATCAGCCTTACACCCTGGAAGACACCTGGGGTTTCACCGTGGATGTAGCGGTGGTCACGATGGTCTTTTGGTGTCTGTCGGGCATTTGGCTTTGGTGGGAGATCAAGCCCGTGCGCCGCTGGGGAGCGCTGGCTTTAGCGGCCGGGGTAAGTTTGTTCGGCATCTTTGCCGCCCTCATTTGAGCGACACGTCACCAAGGAATGCGCCATGCCCACCTTCGATAAGATTAATCGACGCACGCATCTGTATCTGGGTTTGTTTTTGTTGCCCTGGTTGACGATGTATGGGCTCAGCTCCTTTATTGTCATTCATCAGTCCTGGTTCGGCGGAGGTCAGGCGCTTGCTTGGGAACCTCTCTTCGAAAGGGAATATCATCGTCCGGTCAGCGATACAGAAGACTTGCGCGCGACTGCCCAGGAAATTCTCAAGGACAACAACTTGCAAGGCGCTTTCTGGGTCGACAAACCGAACCCCGACACGGTGCACATCGACCGTTTCACGTTCCGGGGCTCGACCAGTTTGAACTATTCTCTCAAGGAACAAAAACTCAGGGCCAAGCATCAACGGATGAAATTGCCTCAGTTCGTGATGCGAATGCATTTCCGCGGCGGTTACGGTCAGCCCACATTCTGGGATAAATTTTGGGGATTCCTGGTGGATCTCGCTTGTGTCACTATTATAATCTGGATTGCTTCCGGTCTGATCATGTGGTGGCGCTTGCCTCGCCTGAGAGCTTGGGGAGCAATCGCCCTGGGCAGCGGCATCCTTTCGTTTCTGCTGTTGATCTGGACATTGTGACCATTGTCGATTGTTTTGCAAATTGGCCAGGATAGACATATGAACACCGCAACCATTCCATCCTTCGCGTCCATCCAGTTGGGCGCACCGCAGGTACATCGAAACATCGTCGTCTTGCCGATCATAGGTCCATCGCACGGTGCCGCCCGCTGGCTCACTCTCGGTGAGGCCTTGGAGCAGCAACTTCTTACCGTCACCGAAGTCAGCCACGGCGGCAGCGTTCCCGAGCTGAGCGTGATCAATCGCGCAGATCGCCCCGTCCTCCTGCTCGACGGCGAGGAATTGATCGGCGCCAAGCAGAACCGCGTGCTCAACACCACCATCCTCCTGAAGGAACACTCGGAAACCGTCGTGCCCGTCAGTTGCACCGAACACGGCCGCTGGTCCTACGTCTCCGCCGCCTTCGCCGACTCGAAGCTCGTCATGGCCCACAAGGTTCGCGCCCGCAAATCCCGCTCGGTCAGCGAATCCCTCGCCGCCTCCGCCGGCTACAAATCCGACCAGGGCGAAGTCTGGAATGAGATCGCCGCCCTCCATGCCTCAGCCGGCACAGCCTCGCCCACGGGCGCCATGCACGACGCCTTCAAGGCGCGCGAGCGCGAGTTGGACCAAGGCATGGCCGCTTTCAGCTCTGTGCCCGGCCAGACCGGGCTACTCGTCGTCATCGACGACCAGGTCGCCGGCTTCGACCTCATTCCCCAGCCGGAGATCTATGCCCGCCAACACTCCAAACTCGTGAAGAGCTACCTCATCGACACCGTGGCCGAGCCCAATCCACGCCCCGCCAACCCGGACACCGCCGGCGTCCGGGCCGCCGACTTCCTGCACGCCGCGGCGGAATGCCCCGTGCGCAAATTTCCCTCTACCGGCTACGGCACCGACTACCGCTATCGATCGGCCCCCCAACCCTCAGCCATCCCCCCTCAACCATCAATCATCTGCGGCTCCGCCCTCATCCACGAAGATCAGATTGTCCACGCCGCCTTCTTCAGCCTCGCGGGCGAAGCGAAGCCGGCGCATGACACCCTGGCCTCGCTCCGGGCCCGCCGCCGCCGGTTCAGCGAATAACGCCACGCTCTGTCATGGGTTCACCCCAGCCTGCAGGCGAACTTCGCATCCTAATCGGTGGATCATGAAAACGGCGCGCGCAGTTTGCGCTCCTCTGATACCGTGTGGTCGTGATCTTAAGTCCGGACCAATGCAATTCACGCGTCTCGAGTGGAGTCGGCGCGAGGCGAGATCGAAGCGATAGCTTGTTTCTCCTCTTCGAAGATCGATCCTCAGACTCGCCCTTGATCGAAAGGGTCTGGCGTAGTCACAGCGAGCGGGCCGGCGTATTTCATTCGATCGCGGCTTGTCATTGGGAAATGGTGGTGACGCGATGCGAGGGTAAGACCTCTCTCACGGTGCGGGGACCGGAAACGAAGGTAACATCAGCGGACTGTCCTGCGGATGGCGAGTGGTTTGCCATCCGGTTCAAGCTCGGCGCGTTCATGCCCTTACTGCGACCAGGTGTTCTCCGTGATCGAAACGATGTGACGTTACCTAACGCCACGAACCGGTCCTTCTGGCTAAATGGGTCCGCCTGGGAATATCCGAATTTTGAAAACGCGGAAACTTTCGTGAACCGGCTTGAGCGGGACGGGTTGATTGCTGAGGATCGTCTGATCAGTGACGCTCTCCAGGGCCACCCTCATAAGCTGACCACACGAACTGAACAGCGCCGCTTTCTGCAAGTGGCGGGAATGACGCGCGGCACGATTCATCAAATCGAACGCGCCCGATATGCGACGAACCTTTTGCAGCAAGGCGTGTCCCTGCTCGATGCGGCCTTCCAGTCAGGTTACTACGACCAAGCCCATTTCACTCGATCTCTTCAACGTTGGATCGGACAGACTCCGGGGCAAATTATCCGAGCGAATCAACAGCTGTCGTTTTTATACAATACCCAACCGCCTTCGCTCCTTACGGTGTGATTGTGCAACGAATACAAACACAATCATGCAAATGAATACTCAATTAGAGTCTGTTTCCAAAGTGAGGCCATGGCTGGGCGCGATCATCACCGGGTTGGTGGTGCTTTTTCTGGCTTTTGATGGAGTGACCAAGATCCTCCAGCTCACTCCAGTCGTGAAAGCTTCAGAGAAGCTTGGGATCGCGGCGGATTTGCTCCTCGGCATCGGCGTCCTGTTGCTCACGTGTACGGTGATCTATCTCATCCCGAAGACGACCATCCTCGGAGCCATCCTCCTGACCGGCTATCTCGGCGGCGCAACCGCGATTCACGTCAGCGCCAGAAGCGGAGCGTTTCCGGTCGCCTTTTCTATCGTCTTCGGCGTGTTGGTCTGGGTGGGCCTGGTCCTGCGCGAGCCACGCCTGCTCTCGTTGATCCTCCTCAGACATTGAAGTCTCCACCGTCTGCCAAACTTTCGTCGGAAACCTTGGTCGGAGACTCTTGTCGACAAGCCTGTGTTGGAAAGGAACAATCGCTTGATCGCCGCGGCATCCTACAGAAAGGCCCAGAAGGATTGCGCGATGCTGCGCGTTTAGTGATTTTGCCTGGTATTATCACCGATATGCTTTTGAGTGGAAATGTCCACTCGGGTGTCGCGAACCGGATTCTTGGACGATTTAGTCGGCATCGGGAGTGCTTGGGTGATTTGGATGTTGCCTGTTTGGCTTTTCACTGGGATTCTTTACGGGCGATGAGCGTATGATCCCTCGGCCTAAGGCGCTCCAGCGAACCGCAGCCCCGCAGGGCGATCGGGCCGTTCGGGTAATTTGTCAGCAATTGTTGCAGCCGACCGGGCGTCTCCGGCGGCGGTCGCTGAGCTTGGACGTTCGTTGCGCAGAGGGAGTTGACGGTGACGCGGCGGGGTGACGACCTGAAGACTGCACTCGTCCTCTCTACCGCCTTGGCGGTGGCGGGCGCCTTGACCGTCCCCTTCTTGTTGCCATCGCTGGCCCCGGAGGCGCGTCGTCTTCCCCTGCCACTCCCGGTGTTCTGTGCGGTGCTGGCCGTCCAACTGTTAGTCCTGTATGGACTGTTCGCGTTTGCCGGACTTCGACTGGCCCGCGCCCGCGGCCTGCAACCAGCCCCTGAGTTGACCGCCATCTGGGAGCGGCCTGCAGGCCACGCAGGATGGCGCCGTGCCGGAGTCGCCTTCGCCATTGGCTCGGCTGCGGGGCGCTCTTGATCGC
>DATLUX010000134.1:0-13800 GCA_035577805.1 Verrucomicrobiia bacterium | reverse complement strand
TGACGATCGATCCCAAGACGCTTCTCAGCCTCGCGCTGCACGGTCACGTTGTACGGGTATTGGCCCGTTGCTTCGATTTCTGCGATCAGCGAAACGAGCCAATCGGCACGCACGCGAAAGAGGTAGTGGCCGGGTTCTTCGCGCCATCTTTCGTAAAGTCCAGGCTGGAGAACCGCCGTGCGCACGTCATCGGCCGTCCAAAGCCTCAAAGATGGGTCCATGAAATCGCGGTCTGGCATCGTCTGTGCTCCCCTGAAAAGGTTCTGATCGGTCCTAAACGCTCACGGCCCAGGTCAATTGCAGCCGCGCCCAAAAAACTCCTCGAGGATCACGCTATCGGCGAGCGCTCCCAGTTCGGCAATCCATTCCGCCGTCTCGAGGTGACCGGGGACACCTACTAGAATCTCGGCTTCGGTGTCTAGCTCGGGATGATGCCGTGTGTCCGTAATCAAGAGCTCCCGTATCGGCTGGCCGTTAACCGTCTCCTGGATGATCTCGAAACGTGGCCTAGACATTGACAGTCCCCCGGTTTGTAATCGCGTCCTCGAGGATCGCAGCGGCCTTTAGCTTGCCGTTAATACCGGCATTGCTAAAGCACCACACGAGGTAATCGGCCAGTGTTTCGCCCCTGGCCGCGCGGGTCGGCGCGGGGTGAGGGAGCTCGCCCAGGTACACGTAGTGTGCGCGGAGGGCTGCGCGAGCGTTAGAGATCCGCTCGGAATCGGTGAGCACTGGCGGCCGTGGCGGTTCGACCGAAACCAGCCTGCACGCGGGATTGTCGAACGGCATCCGATTGCACATCCCCCAGTTTCCGAGCATCCAGGGGCGCCCGATCGGCCAGCTATCGGCCGGGTCGAAAGCGTGGATTAGATAGATCACCTCCTGTCCGGACGGGCCCGCGAGCGTGACGCGCGAGCCGATTTTGAGATCAGGTATCGAGATCATTTGCGGAGCTCCTAAAGAGGGAGGGTAAAAGGTTTCAAAGGGTCCTAAATCCCAGGGGTAATCAGGCCGGGACCCAACCGGCGGTTTTCAGGTGTTTTTGCCACTGGCCATCGCGGTAGCGCGTCTCGATTCCCGCGCGGACTTTCGGGCAAAGTACCGGGGTCCGATCGGTGCGAATGGGCTGCGTTTGTCCGCCGTTTAAGAGGCGACTTGAGAACCATGGCCCATTCTCCCAGCGACGCGCGGAAAATTCGCCGTTGTGTACGCTGGTGGGCTTGCCAATCAGTTCGGCATAGTCCTCGCGCGGTCCGCGTTCCGCTGGCCACCAGTGAGCGTAGCGCACGGGATTCGACCATTCGCTATCGGTATAAACCACGCAAAGCCAGCCATCATGCCAGTCAATCCGATAGGTGCCAGACATCGCGCCGTGCTCCTGAAAAGGTTCAAAGGGTCCTAAAATCCCGCTGCTCGGGGAAAGGTTCCCAGGGGCTCTAAACGCTCGCGGTGTCGAGGGGCGCGCCCAGGTTGGCCGGATCGATCAGCGGTCCGTCAATCCGACAATCGGTGTTCCGATCGGCAATCATCCCATGGGCGCGGCATAACCTGACCGCAACGTAGGGGTCCGTTCCGAGTGGTACGCGCGCCCAGCGGAACCGCTCAATAGTCACGTAGCGCGGTTCGCCTTTCCATGGCATGTCTAGCCATTCTCGCTTGGGAGCGATTGGCACTGACACCGACAGCACAGAGACGCAATCGGCGACGTTTGCCCATCCATGCCGGGTCCGACCGCTCCACCCCAAGCCATTCGGCCACGCGCGTAACTTCATCGTCTGTCCCCTGAAAAGCTTCCCACTGCCCTAAAGGCGGCCGCGCCCACGCAGCGCGGCCGCTCTCCAGGTTGTTAGCCTGCAATCGCGTTGCGCCCTTCCGGCGTGATTGCGCCGTTGGCCGACAACATCCCTTTCATGGTCAACGCCATTTTCGCCGCTGCCCACGACTCGCGCGTGATCCCGCTCACTCGGTGTGCTTCCCGATAGCGATAGTCCGACACTCCGCCATAGGAGGATTTGAAGTTTTTCGTTGCGGCGAGTACGACCTTTTCGTCGTCGCTCAAGTCGCTCGGTGGTGGGAGCAACGGCGCGACGGTCTCGGGCGCGGCGTGAATCGCGATCGATTCATACTGGCGGAAGTAACGACGCTCGACCACAACAAATCCCGTGGGAATCGTGTGATCCGTTTCGTGGAGCGGCGAACCATGGAAGTAGGGAGCATCCTGGATTCCCTGCACCATGAGATCCGCGACGCGCACAATCACGTAGTAGGATTTAGATCCCTCGTCCCAGTTGGTTCCAGTAAACCGGACCGTGCGGCATATCGTCGCCGAGACTTTGCGCCCCTTGTAATCAGGATAGGCCGCTCTAACCAGCCTATCGACTGTCGGATCCGAGCGGCGGAGCTCAACGCGCTTCCAGGTTGTTTCGGTCGGTTCTTCCGTTGGCGCGGCCGCCGGGAAAGCTTCGGCAGTCTCTAAATCAGACGGCCCAAAAGTCTCAACGCGCTCTAAGGGAGCGCTCTCGAGGGGCGCGAGCTCCGTCACGGGCGCGGGAATGATCTCAGCGGCCGCCGTCTCCAGGGGGGTTGACTCGAGAGGGAGCGCGGCCGCCACTGCATGCACGCGCATTAGCTTACGCTGGATTGGATCATAGACCATGCGTGCAGTCGGCGCGGCCGCTTGCGGTGCTGGCCGATAGACGCTCCAATCCGGAGCGGCGGAATAGGCTGCGTTGGGCAGAGAGACGACCGGACCGATACGCGCCACGATCGGTTCTGGAGAGACAGCGGCCGCTGTCGGCGCGAGCTCGTGCGCGATTGTGGGAGATTCTTCGGCGGTCTCTTCCACGCGCGGCCGCTGGCCGATCGGCTGATACGCTGCGTTGATCTCGGCGACAGTTGGGAGCGATTCGGGAGTGTCGGTTTCCGGGAGCTCGGTTGAATCGTTTTCGGTCTCTTCGGTCTCTTCGGTCTCAACCGGCTTATCCCGCGCGATCGGCATCAGAACGGCCAGAAACGTTTCGCTCTGAACCAACACGCCTTGACCCCATCCGTGATAGGTCAATCGCACTGCTTCGGTCGGCGCGGCCGCCAGCAATTCCGCGAAGTAGTGGATGTCAATTGTGAACGTAGCGGCGTGCGCGTGATCGGCTGAACGCGCGAGAGAAACCGTCTTTTCGCTGGTGATCCCTTCCCAGTCTGCTTTCATCGCGACGATATCTCTATCGATCGTCACGGTAACAAACGCGGGATCCTGTTTACCCTTTTTCGCAAGCTTCACCAGCGAATCAGCGGCCGCGCGGGTTGAATCGACGTCTAAAAGGAATTCGCGAGTATTCTCGTCTCTTGAGGGAATCGCATCGCGCCAGCGCGGAAACCGTCCCTCCGGGGCGAGAACCGCAATCGTTTCATCCCCATTGTTGCACGAGGAGAGATAGACCCACTGGCGCGTGGTTGTGGTGAATGTCTCGAGTGTGATTGGTTCGGTTGACTCTGAATCGGGCTCTGTTGCGTCGTCGTCCGAAACCACCGCTGGCGGTGCGAGATTGCGCGTGGTTTCATGCTGTTCCGCGATGCAAATCGCAATCCATGCGCGGCGGTCTCGTTTGATGACGCTCTTCAGGTATTTGGTAATCGCAGTCCCGGCTTGCCATGGGATAGTTACCTCCGCATTGCCGGCGGAGCTCCCTTGAATCTCGACCATGCGCGAGTGAATCCGGCGGCCGTCGGTTCCCAGGACGCGCAAACCCGCATCGGTTCCTTCGGCGGTGAACTCCAGGCGCACTCCAGCCATCCCACCGAATCGCGCCGATTCTCGCGTGCATGCTTCGAATGCCGGAGTGAACGCAGCAAGAAACTCCGCCGCTTGGATCATATACTCTTCGGTGGGCTGCGCGGGAAGGGATTCGAGACGCGCGGCCGCTTGGCGGAGCTTGTAGTTAAATGATCGATCTTCACCAGCGGATGTTGCCGCAAGCTTCCATGATGCTCTGATCGGTCCCCCGATTGACTCGAGGGAAAGACAAGCGCCGTCCCAGCCCAGCGCCAAGTCATCCGCTGTCGTTTTGCTGGCGATTGCCTTGAGCCGATCGGCTGGAATCGTGAACGCAAACCGAGCTCCGATCAGCGCGCCCCACGATGGGCACGGCCGCTTCTGTATCGTGGTGCCATCGTCCCAAACGAGGTAAGGCCGCTCATTACCTCCGTCGGCGCGGAGGGACAGGATTGCGCCGTTCGGTGTTTCACGTAGAACGGATGCGAGTGTCTTTGGATTGACGTTGAAACGAGGATTTGGTGCGCAGAGGGAAAGCATGTTTGGAGCTCCTGCCCAGGGAATCCAGTGAATAGAACGCGGGTTGGCTGATTCCTAGACTCGCGGTTCTTGTTTGAACGCGGCGTCAAGCTTGATCCATCGTTCTAGGAGAATATCACGCCGCACGAATAGCCGATTGCGCACAGACTGATTCCACGTTCGCGCCCAGCGATAATCCATCACCTCGTAAACTCCCCGGGAGCGCCAACGCAGGAACGAGAGACGCTCTTTTCGTGGCTGAGTTTTGGTTTTGCTGGCCATTGGCGGAGCTCCGTTACCTGTATAGATCGGTGTAGGCCACGATGCCCGCAATCGCCAGATAGGCCAGCGCGACCAGGGAGACGAGGATTCGGCCGAAGCGCTCGCCGCGCAGAACGTCGCGATAGTCGCGGATGATGCTCGCGTTCAAGAGCTGGGCTGTGCTGGTATGCTCGCGCTTGCCGAATTGGAGACCGTCTCTCATGATGGGCTGTACGCTGTGCTGATGTGCAGAATCAGGATACAGGTTAGAGACTGCACGCATGAAAGCGTTCACATCGTCGGATTGCTCGAGGGCGTCGGCGACCATGCGCCAGTGGGAAGAGGGAGCATCCGCCACCGCGCGTGGCTGCGTGATTTTCGTTTTGCAAGCTTGCATTTGATAATTCCCATCGAAATGATAGAATTTCGATCGTAATGGTACGACGTTTGCATAGTCACGATATTTCGTGACACCGTGTTGCGTTCAACTAGGATTGTAGTTTCAGACCGGATTGAACTTTCAGAAACGATTGAAAGTTCTGGCCCAGATCACCACGTTGCCCAGCTGGGCAGAATCCGATACTGACTCTCCAGCTTGCTCTCCAGTCGAGCGGCATCCGCGATATCGCCCCTGAGTCTTGCTTCCATGGCCAGCGCCTTGTGGCAAGCGTAGAATTGGAGCGTCTTTAGCGTTTCCGCGAGCGCGTAGTAGTCCCTCGGGTCAATGCTCGCGTCGTCCAGATTCGGCACGTCAAAAACGATCTGATCTCGTGTCGTGGCCATGGTCGGAACTCCCGTACTGAACATTTGAGGTAAGCAAACGCTGATGCCTAGGCGATCAGCCAGCACACAACAAAAGCCGCCAACCCGCACAGCACAGCCAGACTACCCGCTTCTCCCAAAGCGCGGTTGTACCAGTACGCTTCCCGTTCATCCCAGTGGTCGCGGATCTGCCATTTCATCCGCTTCATCGTGTGTTTCCCGGCTTTCCTGTCCGTCATGACTTGCCCCTTTTGCGATTGAACGTCCAAAGCGCCCATTTCAGCATGCGTCATTCGGGTAAGCTGAAACCGTTCGCATGCTGCCCACCGTTCCCCATTCGAGCACCACGACGCGAGGATCGGTCTCGTTCCGCTGGAGCTCTTCGCGGACTGCGTGAAAGCAGTCGTGGGCATTGTCGAACGCAGTGGAGACGCCAAAGCGGCCGCCGATTGCCCAGTACAGTTGAGTGGCGATAGCGCGTTCTCCGTCTCGCTCGAATGTCCGGACCCGCCATACTCCAACCGGATTCTGCGTTGCGATAGTCATCGTCATCCCCCTGTAGTGAACATTTCGTCTAGCGTGTGTTGTGTACAAATGTCCGTTCGATTCACCACCCACGATTCTTCCCGCTGGTGTTGTGGTACTGGTCGAAGGTGATTGACTTGTAGGAAGCCACCAGCTGGCCGTTTACCTCGTAGCATGCTCGCGCCGGTTCATGGCAGGTATCGTTGTCAATGTAGTCGCAAGCCGTCTGGTAAGCGTCGTCCGCCGCTCCCTCGTCTGTCCCGCGATAGAGGAGACCCATAACTCCGGGCATCGAGACCGTGAACACCGTTTCCATTTCGATCAGCGTCGCGTCGTTCATCTTTCCAGTCCCTTTCGTTTCGCCTCTGTCTCTCGTCTCCACACCAGTAATATACGTCACACACCGACGATGTGCCAGAACTTTTTTCCGCCAGAATCGCGGATTGTGCCGAAGTTATTGCCGTACCTTGAGTTGCGCGGCGAAGAATTTCCTGGAATCAGGGGGTTGACTCCCAGCTATGACAGTTGGTTTTTGGGACATCCCGCCGTCTAGTGGTGCGAGTGTACACTGATAACGCCTAGAATCGCCTAGGACCGATTGGCGCGCGGCATGGTGGGAACGGACGGCGGACCGGCCGCGCGCTCGTCTGGTGGCATCCTGGAGACTCGGCGCTAGGCTCCCTCGAGAGAGGGCTCTCGAGCCCAGCTGGGCTATCGTGCAGCCTGATTCCTAGGTGAGCACATCGCACCATGTTGAGGAATCACGGTTCCTCTAGGAATTGCGATTCCTCAGCATGCCGCCAATAGGTGCACTAGGGAATCACATTCCTACGTGGGCAACACGCCGCATTTCGAGGAATCTACATTCCCCTGGGAATCACCATTCCCACATACGATCGCAATAGGTGCACTGCGCGACTTGATTCCTGGGTGAGCACATCGGCGCATCACGAGGAATGGTGATTCCTCGAGGAATCATGCTGCGCAGCACCCCATGTAGCCTAGGCTCCCTCGAAGGCCAGCGCTGGGCAGAGCCCGGTTGAACAGCCAAGGCGCCCGAGCTCCGCCGCCGGCATTGGCGCAGAGCGCGGGGTAAGGTACGGGGTGCCCAGAGCGCCGAAAATGCCTATACCCCCAGGTCACAGGGTAGGCATCATCCCCACCCGTCTCCGGCACCCTTTTCCCACTCCCCTGCTAACCGAGTGCTAATTAGCACGACGAGCGCAACCCGAGAACTCTCAGCCATTTCCGCCGCAAATCCGCGCTGCGATTCCACGCTTTTGCCCGATCATCCCGTTGAAGTCACCGCCAAGATCCCACGCAAACCCACACCTTCAGGAAGGCATCTAGCATCCCCCAGGAGCAACGTTCGCCCGCGCAAGGTCCGTTCCGCCGTCCTGGACCGCAGCAACGTCTCAGCGGCGAGCGTAGCGATTCCTCGCGGCATTCCGTCCCTTCGAAGCCGGTTTCGGCTCAAGAGGGGGACGGGGTGGCCTCGAGTTCTCGAAAGTTCGGGGATTAGGGATCGGCGATGGGGTACCGGAACCAACCGCGTTTTCACTCGGGCCGTGAAGATTGCGCGATTGCTTCCGGGGTTGGCGAGCGGTATCGTTGGTCATTCGAAACGCAAAACGCCCCGCGGGTAACGGGGCGCTTTGGTGATTCCTGGGGCTCGACACCCTGAATCGGGAGGCTCGACATGACGAATTCTGGCACACCGCGCGCCAAAAATCAAGCCACGTCCGAACCCGTCATCCTTCAACTGCCAAGCCAGTTGCCGGGCATTCCGCGAAGTTGTGCACTCGGCGAGAGCATCAATTCCAGCCAGCACGTTCTCATCCAGAACCTCGTTTACCTCGCCGACGCTCAGCGAATTGTCTGCGCGCCGCGAGATCAGATTGCCAGGGCGAGTCGCCTGAGTCTCCGAACGCTCCAGTTGCACCTCGCACAATTTCTCGCGATGGGACTGCTCGAGGACCTGGGTCTCAGCCGCGAAGGGCACCGGCGTTTTTTTCTGCCATGGCTTCCCGAAGGCTTTGTCCCCGCTCCAGGAGTTCTCGTCCAACTCCCCACCGATCCGAATTCGATTCGTAGCGAAGCGGCAGCGCGGCAGCCAATCGACTCCGCCGTCCCCGTTGTGGTCGATCTCGCGCGTGAATTGACTGTGCTGACTGATACTGATTCTACTGGTAATACCAATACACAAAGGCTAGAGGGAAGCGCGCACGCGGGGGAACAAATGTCGGAGGGGGCGCAAAAATTGCGCCCCCGCGCAAAATCTGCGCGGGTTCGTGTGTACACCAATAAAACGCTCGACCGATTTAATCCAGAGGAATTGAACTCGATTTTGCAAGTCATTGCGGACAAGACACTTCGGTATGAAAACTGGGAAAAGGCAGTTGAGAATGCTGCCGATATGATCACCGGGATCCTCGATAATTCCCACTGGCGCGACCTCATGATGGGCCTGCTCTGGAAAATCCAGAAGGAACGCTGGCCGACTGGTCCTTTCATCGATCGGCTGATCCAAGAAATCGAACGAACCCGCCGCGATAAGTGGGAAGAGGCAGGGGCGAATTACGTGATCAACGTCCGGAGAGATGCCGCGAAAGCCAAGGCGAGACTTGCCAAGGTGAAAATCGAGCACCCCAAAAAGCCGACATGAATTCCTCCCACCCCACCCTCGAACTCGCCTTCTCCCAGGGCCTCACCGATGCCCTCCTCGGCGTCCCCGCCTTCCGCAACCCCTACCGCGCGGGCTCGCGCTATGCCGCGGCGTGGGACGAGGGCTGGCGGGCGGCGCACCGAGAACCTACCGAGCGGGCTTGCCAAGACGATATTAGTCGCGGATAATGGTCCGGGTTGACACTTTGTCCCCGGAGACCATCCCGTGAGAACCTTCCGCCTGCTCCCTGATCCCCCGATGATCTGCCCGCAAACGGCCTACTGGACCGGGGAAACTGACCCCCACTTGACCGTCAAACTCACTCCCGAGCCGGTCCGTCTGATCCTCCCAGGAACCAAACTCGTCATCGAAGTCCCGCGCAACACCTTCGGGCCCGAGCTCAGCGACTACATCGGTCACGTCAACAGCAACGACGGCCTGCTCTGGAAAACAGGGCTGGCACTCATCACCTCGATCCAAGAGACCAATGATTCCGCGGTGATCGTCACGGTCGAGTGCCGCTCATTCCCGTGGAATAGCATGATCGACGCGGACGGATTCTGGCGGAAGACGACCACGTTTCCCGAACGAGAATTGCCGGAACTGATGCCGCAGAACCCGATCAAGATCGAGATTTTCGCGATCAGCCCGACACTCGAGATCCCCAACGGGAGCGCGTTTGTGCTCCTGAATCAGAGTCGGCTGGAGGAAGTTCCGGTTGTGGAGACCGCCCCGTGTTCCAGCTAAAAACCATCCCCGAAATCGTCGGCAAGACGGTCCAGCGCGTGGCCAAACACAACCCGTGGGAAGGCACCGAGCCCAACCGAACGAACGTCGTCGCGGTGTTCTTCACCGACGATACGTTCATCCGCTTCTCCGCCCTGTCGCGATGGGACTACAAGGAGCTCGTCTGGGACGAGCCCGTGGACGGTCCCCGCGAAGAGTGCGGCCTGGGGTTCATCACTCCCGCCCAGTGCGCCATGCTGCTCGCCGAGAAGGCGGAGGCCAGCCGGAAGGAACGCGAACGGCAAACCGAGGCCGCCGAACGGGCCCAGTACGCCAAGCTTAAGGCCAAATACGAGCCGATCGAGCAGGAAGAGAAGCGGGATCGGGCGCTGCTCGAGCAGTTGGTGAGGAAGTATCCCAGCGTGGCGGAGGCCGCATCGATCATGGAACCAGACCAAATCTGAACCTTCAACCCCTACCCGGAATAGCCGAATGTCCGCCAACGAGCGCCCCGTGACCACTGACGCCCTCGAGACCCTGGGGACCATCCTCGGGCCGGAAGCGAAGCGAGATGCGATTCACCTGGCGACCTGCCCCGTTGAGGCCGCACACACGATCCGTGCCGGAGAGCACATCGGCCTGCTCCCAGACGGCACCGCGGGGGTTTGCGACAAACCGCTTGGGATCGCGGATCCGTTCCTGGAGATGGCCGTGCAACGCGGGCAGCGGTTTCACCTCGTCCTTTACCCTGGAACCGTCACGTCACTCCGCCACGTCTGGGAACATCCGGCGTTTGATGGGCCCGAGGTCGCGAAGGACGGCCTGGTCATCAACGATGCCAATGTCGCGGAATCTCAGCGGTGGCTAACGGACATGGCCGATCGACTCGGTTCAGGCTACGGAGAGCTCGTCCGCCGCACAGAAATGTATCTCTCTAATGGAGATTGGTGGCGCGGAGCCAATGAATTCCAGGGCGAATACACCGACGAAGAGTTCTGGAAGCACTACGAAACCGCGACCGGCCAGACGATTCCGGGGAAGAAAAAGTCAAATTTTCTGTCCTGCTCATGCTGAAACCGCATGCAGACGAAACCGATTACGACGACGACTCGGACGGCTGTATCAGCATGGGCTGTAGGAGTTAGCATGACCTGCCACACCCACGAACTCCGCATCCTCGGCGCTGCCGGTGACGTCAAGATCACCTGGAACCACGACGACCAAGCCGATCGCGCCAAGGCCCGCGCGGAGGTAGCGCGCTTAAAAGCGGCCGGATACCTCTTTTTCCTCCTGGACGGCTCGCCCGCCGACGAGGTCTCCAGCGGCAACGGCGAACTCGTGGCGCACATCGCCAGTGACGAGGAGATCATCGCGCCGGAGCCTGCCGAGACCCCCGCGGAGCCGGAGGTCAGGCGCGGGCGGCCGAAAGGGGCTGTCAAGAAGGCGATCGCGGTCAAGCCCATGAGAGGCGGGTAGCATGCCGGGCACCGACGAAGAACTCATCGCGCTCGTGAACGGCCTCGTCTCCTGCCGGATCGGCTGCGGCGAGATCGAGGACATCCGCTGGGCCGACGGCACACCGATCAGCCGTGCTGAATGGCGCAGCGCGATGCTGATGGTCGAGTACATCGGCCGATGCCAGCGGAAACCGCCAGGCCAGCGCGCGGCGATGCGGCTGCTCCGGTCGCTCTTGAGCCCCGAGCAGAGGCGGACGCTGCGGGTCAGCAAGTGCTTCTACGCGACCTCGCCCGGCGGCGCGACGTTCCGGTTCATCCCCAGGGTCGGTCAGACCGCGCGCGTCGAGCGGCACGGCTCGCGGTACTTCCGCGTGAGCACGTTCTGCCTACATGACGAAGAGGGGACGGACAAGATGCCGCCAGCCGACATCGCCCTGGCGCACATGCTGCTGATCAAAGCGGACGAGGAGCGGTTCTTCGCGATGGCGAACGAGCACAAAGACTCGCCGCAGATGTGGAATGGGGAATATTTGCGGGGGCTGAGGCGGGCGAGGGAAGAAAGGGAGGCGGGATGAACCACACCGAGATCGTGCGATACCTCCGCGCCCAGAACCTCCGGGACCATGCTCACCACGTCGAGAGCATGGCCGAGGAAATCGAGCGGCTGAAGCAGGAACGCGACAAGCTCCTCGATCTCTACGTGAGCGCCAGTACGGCCGAGGCCCGCGGGTTCATGCCCGCGACGATGACCCCGGACGCCGATCGGCCGTTCTATCTCGAGACCGAGGAGCACGAGCCGGACCCGAAGAACTGGGCGGTACGGTTCCAGGAGTTCGAAGAGAACGATCCCGAGTGGGTCATGAGCCGGGTCTGCGAAGGGACGGCGAAGCGGTTAGTGGTGCTGCTGAATGCGGCTTATGCGGAGGCGCAGGGATGAAACACGCCGCCCTTCTACTGCTTCTGGCCGCATCTATCGCCGCGGCGGGATGTCTCGCTCCTGAACCCGCCAAGCCCTTTTACGGTTGGAAGATCACCCAGCTCGGCACGGAGTCCTCTCCCGAGAAAGTCTGGCGGCATGCGAGCTATGCAGCGGATTATGCAGGCCGGATCGAGTTCGTCCACGGCGGACGACGCTGCGTGGTCTACGGGGCGGTGAGGTTGGAGGAAGAGGAGGAAAGCGAGTGAAAATGGCTTACGCCGATCCGCCTTACTTCGGAACAGCAGCTAAATTTTATGGCGCTCATCATCCAGACGCAGCGAACTACGATCGGCTGGAGACCCACGCAGCGCTTCTCGATCGCCTTGAGGCTGAATTTGACGGTTGGGCCTACTCGCTCGGAACACCATCCCTCCGAGATATCTTGCCGCTCGCCCCCCCCCATGCGCGAGTCGGAGCCTGGGTAAAACCATTCTGCTCATTCAAGCCGAACGTGAATCCGGCCTATGCTTGGGAGCCAGTGATCTACAAGATTGGCCGAAAGCGTGGGCGAGATCAACCCACCGTGCGAGACTTTTGCTCGGCGGAGATCGCTCTCAAGAAGGGATTGACCGGCGCAAAACCACCCGCATTTTGCTGGTGGATTTTTGATCTTATTGGCCTCGAACCAGACGATGAATTCGTGGATATATTTCCGGGATCTGGTTCCGTGCAAAAAGCCTGGACTAAATATCGAGAGGTGATGATCGGATTCCCATTGGGGTTTGCCGACTGATCCCCTTGCCTTCCGTCCATTACTCTGCAATGATATAGAGGTTGACTTGGCCAAGGAGGCGCGATGGGTTTCTACGTCGGACCGTACTTCGAGTGCAATAACAGGGGAATCGCGCGAGAAGAGCGGTTCATCGCGTGCGGGAACTCCTCCTGCCCGAAGCACAATAAGCCAGTGGTCTTGTTCAATTATTGTCCGATATGCGGCCAGCGCGTGGAGCCGGTCAGTCGGATGATCGAACCAAGGCCAACCTATGCTTCGACAGTCCGCGATCTAGTCGGCGAGAAGCTTATCTACGCCAACATGGCTGACGATGGGCTAATTCACCGATGGACTCCCGACTACACAAATCGGAACGACGACCCGGTCCGCAATCGCGGGATCTGCCTTAACGAATGCTTCTCGCTGCGCATCCGAGACGTCAAGATCGAGGACGAGCGCAACTGGCTCTCGTGCTACTTCGCCAACGAGATGACCATTCTCTTGCGCGAGTACGGCAAGGAAAACGTGACGATCGAATGGGGAATACTGGGGTATTGCGAATGAGTGATCCCAAATTGACCGATGCCGAGATCATCACACGACTCAGGCAATGGGCTGAAGCCGTGCGTAATTCCGGGGGATCAGCGCTACTCAACCAGGCAGCCGACGCAATCCAGCGCCTCTCGAGCGACTCCGAGCGGCACACCATGGAACGAACTCCCCGCGCAAATCTTGGCCCGTTTCCTCCCGAGAAATTATGATGCTCAACCTGATCCCCCTGATCCCGATAACCGTCCTCGGATTCGCCTACGGTTGGCCCCTCTGCGCTCATCGTAGACTCAAAGCCGAGCTTCCCGCGCTGCGCCGAGACGCCGCCCGCGTGAACAAGAAGATCGACGTTGTGTTTGTTGGTGGTCCCAATGATGGGCTCAGAACCACGGTGTTTCTCTGGTCCGACGCGCTCGTGATCCCCGTCGTCAAGACTCCGATCAAAGCTCATTGGATCGCGGAATTCGCGACTGCGGAACCTAATCACGCAATGTTCGGCGAAGCAACCTACGAGCGGCACGTCGAATATCGTTTCAAGCCCGAGACCGAGAAAGAAATCGCATGCTGACCCCCGACAACGTCCTCCGTATCCAGAACATCGGCCGCACCGTCCAGTTCTACCCCGCGCAGGGTTACGTCCCCCAGGCCGCACAGATCACGGTCTGGCTCGACGATCCCGAGCGCAAGACGGTGAACCTGGCCGTGTGGAAGGCACCCGCGGGGCTGTACATCCCTGTCGATCTTGTTCCCTACGGGCCCCAGGCCGACCCCGAAGCGAAGTTCTGGATGAACATCGGGGAGGATCCGACGCGATGAGCGACGCGCTGGCCGTTGAGACCATCCCAGATGCGCGGCTGACGGGGCTGGAACTCAAGA
>DATLUX010000133.1:0-6576 GCA_035577805.1 Verrucomicrobiia bacterium | reverse complement strand
CGCCCATGCGGATCCCTCATCGCTTATTTCCGCCGGTGCCGAACCAGCCAGATGCAGCCAAACACGAGAACCGCGACAAACACCCAGGCCGACGGACCAGCAACGTTCAGCATCAGACATTCAGCATCAGAACAGTTGTCTCGCTGAGAAAGAATCGGCACAATGCCCAGAAACGATGCGTAGCGAGGAAACACTTTTTCCAGCTTATTGGTGGGGAACCGCCATAGATGATGTTGCCGAGAGGCCCAATGTGGCGACCTACGGACGCTACGGGTTCGAACCGTTGCCGCCCTTGCCTTTTCAAATGCTGGGGGAGTTTGATTGGCTTATCAATAGAGCCTCGCACATGTCCCATATCGGCCAAGAAAAAGCAGCCATGAATAGGGTCTCATTAACCGCTTTGAGAGAGTGCTCCGCTAAGCTTGGCCTGAAGTTGCCCGAACCATTCGTGAAGTTCGTTGATAGCCCGACCTTACACGAGAAGGTGCGTTCCACAACGGACTGCTTTCTTGACGTTTGCCCCGAACTGATACCGTCGCCATTGGGTCAAGGCTATTTGGCAAGGTTCCTCGCTGATTCTCAAGGCTGCGTCTTTTGGTACCTCTTTCTTACCCCGGTCGGGAGTGACCATGCGGTTGTCTCCTCGCCCGGGTTTTATGGTACCGCCGCCGAGGAGTGGCAAGAAGAGAAGCCTGATGCGTCTGAGATCGTCTTTTGCGAGGAATCGTTTGAGGCATTCATGTGCCGTTTCTGGCTGGAAAACGAAATCTGTTTTTCTCAGTTCAACAGCACTCCCCTGCTGGAGGTCGGAAGGACTTACCTTCAGCAGTACCGCAATCGGCCATGAAAGAGACTCTTGCCATTTGCGGGTCGGGCTTGGTCGGCGTCACACGGGCGAACACAGCCGAATACGCCAAAGAGCTACCGAGAATACAAGCCGAGCAGGCGGGGTGGATCGTTCGCCTGAGGGGTCTGTCGCCGCTCCTGACAATCCTGACAAGTCAGACGGCACCTATAAAAATTTCTGCGGCGTTAGAAGAAGTTGCCTCGCCAAGACCACTCCACTCGGTAAAAAAAGTGAAGCGCAGTTGACCCCGTGAATGCAGCATCGAATGCACTTGCGTAAAATAACGCTTGGCGGCGTGGCACGATTCGTGCGCTATAAAAAGCGTTCTACGGATCAGAAGGTTATAGGTTCAACTCCTATTGGGTGTGCCACTCGTCTTCAAGCACTTCCGCAGTATCATAATTCCGCAAACGGAGTTTTTTTCTGACTGGTATGCTCACCGAAGCGCTCAGCTCCGCGGCGGTCTATGGCGGACTCGGCGTTGGCCGCTGGATCGCTTATGCGGTCATGCGCCGGCGCGCGTTCTGAAACGCGCGTCGGATTTACTGAACATATCCAATCCTCGTCACAAGAATCGCGCGTAGAAGCACAAGTATGATCCCGAACTGGAGCAACGTCGCAAGCAGCGTCATAGCCATCCAGCCAATCTTGCGGCCGACTGTGCTGCTGCGCGACCACACGACCGACTCGCAAATAAGCAGAGCAACCACCGGGATAAGAAAAAAGAGCGACCAGACAAACGTCTCGGGCAGTTTTGGGATTTGGAACCTGCTGGCAAGAAGCAAGAGCAGAAAATAAGCAGTGGGGCTGAGGAATGCTGACAACCAAACGAGTACGCGTAGCCAAGCTGGAAGGCTTGGTCGAGATTGTGGAATCGAAGCATTCATATGCCTACAGTATGACTGAGCTGAACCGGCCGGGGTCACGACTTTGGATTTTTCACTCAATTTTCAAGATAGCTGAACGGTAACGGTTTGGAGTGACTTGGCAACGTTGCAATTTGGCCTAACTGCGGCGCAGGTGATCCCGTTGCCGCCTCGCCCCGACACGAACTTGGGCGTAGCGTATTTCCCATCTTGCGCTTTAGCGCCTTCCCCGGCATAACAGGGCAGCCGGCAATGGGGTTTGCCGTCTCGCACCTCGAGAAAACCGCCTGAGTGCCCCTCAGTGCTGATGACTCCTACCGAGACAACGTGTCGGTAGGATTTTTTATGCTGAATTATCTCTGGGTTGGTCTGGGTGGGGCGCTCGGAAGCGTGGCGCGCTATTGGGCTTCTGGGTTCGTGGCGCGGCACTTCGGCGAGACGTTTCCGCTCGGCACACTCGTCGTCAACGTCACCGGCTCGTTCCTCATCGGCTTCTTCGCGACGCTCACCGACACAGATGGACGCTGGCTGGTCGCCCCATCGTTCCGCACGTTCTTCATGGCCGGCCTCTGCGGCGGTTACACGACGTTTTCATCATTCAGTCTGCAAACCCTGGATCTGGTGCGCGACGGTGAATGGCTTCACGCCGGGGCGAACGCCGTCCTGTCGTTTGTCCTGTGCCTGGCCGCGGTCTGGCTCGGACACGTTGCCGCCGCTGCCCTCAACGCTGTGAAAGGAAACTGACATGCAAATTCCACACGACGCCGTTCTGCTGCGAATTTTCATCGGGGAGAGCGACCGGTGGCATCACCAGCCGCTTTACGAAGCCATCGTGCTCAAAGCGCGCGAAATGCATTTGGCCGGCGCCACAGTGTTGCGCGGGCCGATGGGTTTTGGCAAATCGAGCCGACTGCACACTGCCAAAATCTTGCGGCTCTCGATGGACCTGCCACTGGTGATCGAAATTGTGGATAGCGAGGAGAAGGTTCAGCAGTTCCTGCCGGTGCTCCACGGGATGATGGGCGGCGGCCTGCTCACGATGGAGAAGGTCAAAGTGATGGACTATCGCGGGAAGGAGCCAAGTTCGTAGCCTGGGTCAAGTTGACGGAGCAGAGCGTACTGTCCTAATTTGGCTGTAGCGTCGGTCTGCGACCGCCGCGAGTGCACGAAAAGCAGCGGAAAGGCGGCGGTCATAGACCGCCGCTACAGTTGATGCATCGCAAGCCACTTTCGCCGCCTCCTGACGAACTCGGCGGTCTGGGATTCGCCCATCGCCAGCCTGTTCATCCCGCCGGAGAGTCGTCAGTTCGCCATGGCAAGTTTGGCCGCCCATCCCAATCCAACTGAGGCGGAAATCCAACGAGCGGATGCCCAAGTGCAGCCTCAGCTCCGCTCCCGGAGGCAGAGCAGTTTCCTGGAACGGCCCGAGTTGGCGCTGGCGGCGGGCTGGTGTGCACTGCTGATTTATGTGGCGATGCCCGCGCTGCTGGCGGCGCTGATCTGCCGCGGCGGACTCAACTTGCGCGCCGCGGGTGTGGCCATCGTGCGCGGCGATGGCACCATCGCTTCGCGTAGCCGGGTGTTCAGGGGAGATCTGATCAGGGGTTGGGGGCCCTCGCTGGCGACAGGGGCTCGAATCGGACGCGATAGGATCAGCGGGCTCCGTCGGGTTGACCGGCCGCATCAGGCCACATCGGCCTGACCATGCCGGCAAAGTTGCGCGCGAGCAGCGCCGCGTCGGCTCGATCGAACTTCACCCTGGGTAGCGCCGCCATGTCGATGTTCGTAGAACCCTGGAACAGGCGCAGGATGTCCACCCGGAAATCCAGCCGCGCGGGGCGGCCGTCGAGCGGTTTGCGTTGCAGTTGGGTGGAGATGAGCCGGTAGTTCTCCTCAAATCCAACGTGATAGACGAGCGGCTCGCTCGTGTTGCCGCGCAAGAGAGCGCCTTCGAACAGCACGAATTTGTAACCGACCTCCCAACTCCAGGCCATGCGGCCGTTGGGGTCGAGATCTCCGCGTGACGCGAGCGACCGGTTGGCGGCGGCATCGACCCCGATGCCGAACTGGATCTGCTCGTAGTTCCGGCGCGGCACGTCGTGCAGCACAATCACAAAGGTGCGCTCCTCACCGTCGAATCGCACCAGGTGGTAACTGTCGGCTTCGGCGTATGCGCCGGTTGGGCTCACCAGCCGGATGTTGCTCAGAAAAAACAGAAAGTCGCGCACCTTGAAACGGCCCTCACCACTTGGATTGGGGTAGTTGGTTTCGTTGAGGACAAGGGGTTCCTGGCCCACGAACGGATGAAAGTATAGCGTCAGTTGCACGGGCTGCGCGGCGCGGTAGAGCCGCCAGCCAGTGACGCCTAACGCCGCGGCCAACGCCAGCAGCAGCGCCGCCAGCAACCGAGCATTGCGCATCCAATTCATTTGCGCGCGAGCGGATCAGAGAACCGTTCAGCGGTCACGAAGTCCCGGTCGGTTAGGGTCTGCAGGAAGGCGATGATAGCCCCCTTTTCTCGAGCCGTCAGATGCAGGCTGATCCGTCCGCTCGCCGCTGCGCCCTGGTTGTCCGCCTCCACGATCACCGCGCTCAGGGTGCTGCTGATCTTGATGCCGCGGTCGTAGTGATCCAGCACTTCCTCGAGGGTATTGAAACGGCCATCGTGCATGTAGGGCGCCGTGAGGGCGATGTTTCGCAACGACGGCACTTTGAACAACCCGCGATGGGCCGGCTTGCCGGTGACCGTTTGCAAACCGGGTTGCAGATGGGCCTCGTCATCAAGGCCATTATTGGCAAACCCGTCATAGCCCGCACTGGACCCGCCGGTGAGGAATTGGCTATGACAGTCAATGCAGTTGGCTCCTCGCAGACTCACCTTGACGTCCGGGTGCGCCATGAACAGCTTGCGTCCCAGTTCCTCCTGCGCGTCGAGGGTGATTTCACCGCGCAGGAACTGGTCGTAGCGCGAATTGGAGGAGATCAATGTGCGCTCAAAGGAGGCCAGCGCGCGGGGGATGGCCGAGCGGCTGATCTCGCCGTAGGCGGTTTCGAACAACTTCCGGTATCCGGGGTCGGCCGCCAGTTGCGCAACCAGTCGCTTCAGGTCCTGCGCCATTTCATCTGGGTGCTGGAGCGGGACCAGCGCCTGGTCCTCCAGCGTGGCCGCGCGGCCGTTCCAGAAGAAGCGCTGCGGACCCCACATCAGGTTAGCCAGGCTCATACTGTTAAAAGCTAGCGGATGGCCCGATACGCCGACGCCAGTGGTGCGACCGTCGGTGAAGGCCAGGCGTTGGATGTGACAGGTCGAGCAGGAAACCTTACCATTAGCCGACAAGCGTGGATCATAGAAGAGCCGGCGGCCGAGCTCCACTGCTTCCACGGTCAGCGGGTTGTCGGCCGGCACCTGAAAGCGGCCAAACACGAACGGCGCCGAGAAGCTGGTCAGCGGGCTTGGTATCGGGCGCGGTTTGCAGCCCCCCGTCGCGATCGCTGCGAGCAGTGCGGTGATCAACGCCCCCGCAGCAACATCAGCTCGCCAGCGGAACACGCCTTCAATGGTGGTGGACGAAGCCGGAGCCGAACAACGCTTCGATGTTTTCGATACCCTTCTTGTAGCGCTCCTTGAAGCTGACCCTGGCGAGACGTTCGCCGGTCTGCAGGTCGTGCACGGTGACGGAATGGTCGTTGACCTTGGCAATGAAAGGGACCTCGGTCGGATCTTTGTCGGCTGCGTTGCCGAGGTTCAGCAGGTTGTTCTGGACGGCGACAACCTTGCGGCCCGAGGCGGTGGTGAAAAAGATCATGTGGTGCGCGCCAAGGCCAGTCTTGATGTCCGGGCCCGAGGAAACCAGTTCAGGCAGGCCCGAGAGCTTGTAGCGTTTCACGACCCCCGGCACCGCGTGGCTGACGAACAATTCGGTCTGGTTCCCGTAAAACTCCAGCGGGACGCCCGTGCCCCCTTTATTCCCGTCGTAGACCTTTACCGCGGCGCCGAAACTCTTGTCCGCCTCGCTGTACGCGATCTTCCAGGTTTCGAATCCGAACATGGTATTGACCAGGACAGCCGGCGCGACGCCCGGCACGATACTGGGTCGCACAAAGAGCACCTCGACCGGCGAGGAGGGAAAGCCCACGGGCTTGGCGTCTTCGACCGTAATGTTTTGAATCGGCTCGAAGGTGTTCAGGTCGATGACAGTGATGGCATTGCCCACGCCGGTTTTAAGATCCGGATGGACCGTGGAGCTGATCACCAGGCGATCTTGGTAGGCCGAGAGGCCGTGCGGATACATGATGTACGGGGTGCCCTTGGCCACCGCGCTCTTGCGCGCCTGAATGATCTTAATCAGGGCATTGCTCTGCGGATCGAACACGCCTACTGAGCCACAGTCGGCTTGGTCCACGCCCGTGCCCCCCATAAAGGTCACGATCATGTATTCCTTGCCTTTGACGCTGTGCCAGATGATGTCTTCGCCGACTTGTTGACCGCCGGTGTCGAGGCGTTTGACGCCGCTGATCACCGCGGCCCCCGTGGCGTTGCGCGACAGGCCAACTTCGACCAGGCTGCTCTTGGGGTCCAGACAGGTCGAGTATAGCCGTCCGTTGGGGCTGTAATAGAGGTGGTGCAACGGGAGCGTGAGGTCCGGAAGCTCGAACTCCTGCAGGATCGCACCGAAATTCTTCGCTTCCGGGTTCAGCTCCACAATGGCGACGCTGTGCTTCGTGCCGAGGGTGGGCAAACCACGCAACAGCACCAGAGCCTGGCTCTCTTCGACATTGCGCCGAGCGGCGGGTTCTGGTGCCGCGGCTGGCTGAGCGGCGGCTGCCGATGGGGCGCTACCCGGCATCATCAGCAGGAGCAAG
>DATLUX010000132.1:0-3191 GCA_035577805.1 Verrucomicrobiia bacterium | reverse complement strand
GGACCGCATCCCGTGGTTGCTCACCCGCCATGCTCCCGCTGGTGTCGTCTCGCCGGCCTGGTCGAAAAGCGCTGGGGCCACAAGAAGGGCGACGATGGCGGCTGCTTTGAATCGGCGCTCGGCTCCGTAAGGCGCTGGGGCGGCGTACTAGAGCATCCCGCGTACACCGATGCCTTCCTGCATTACGGCCTGCCGGCGCCAATGGCGGAAGGCTGGCAGCGCTCCATGTGTGGCGGCTGGGTTGCTCACGTCGAGCAGGGCCGATACGGGCATGTCGCCAAGAAAGCCACATGGCTCTATGCCCACGGTTGCGACACGCTGCCGTCGCTCAAGTGGGGACTGAACCCGGACGGTGCGAGCTCGGCGCTGGTCTCCTGGTGCGGCAATCACACCAGCAAATTTGAGAAGCGGCCTCGAGTCGGCAAAAAAGCGGCGGCGAAAACGCCGGTGGAGTTTCGCGACATGCTGCTGTCGATCGCCAGATCATCACATTCTGCAAAGAACTCGTAGCCTATAAAACAAGGAGATTTATAATGGAAACCAAAGAATATCGAACCGCCGATAAGTCCGAATGGGGAGACGGTCCGTGGCAGGCTGAGCCAGATAAGGTCCAATGGCAGGACGAAGCTACCGGCCTACCGTGCCTTATCGTGCGCAACAGCGGCGTCACGGGCGCGCTATGCGGCTACGTGGGGGTTGCCGAAGGACATCCGGACTTCGAGAAGGGATACGACAGCGTCGATGTCGATGTGCATGGCGGCCTGACGTTCGCATCCTTCTGCGCGGAGAGTGACGACGAATCACGCCACATTTGTCACAAGCCAGCGCCGGGTGAACCGGATCATGTGTGGTGGCTTGGGTTTGATTGCTCCCACAGCGGGGATCTGGCGCCAGCCATGGAAGCGCGTTACCGAAAATCGCCGCTTGGACCGACGATGTACGGCGCCGGCTGGGAAGAAACTTACAAGGGCATCGGTTACGTCAAGTCCCAGGTCACGCAGCTCGCCGCGCAACTCAAAGCCCGTGCTTAGCTTTCCTGCGCAAAACGACTGATATGACCGATAAGCGACTCCACTTCAAATATGACACACATACCCGCGGGTTTTGGGTAGACAGTGATAAGGCGCGCTTATGGCCGGCTGGATCGCTTATTGACTATGTACTCGCCTCCGACTATGACGCCCTCGCCGCCGAGCTGGCTGAGATGAAAAGTCAGGCCCGGCACTGGCAATGTGCAAGCGCCGCTTCGAGTGACCGTATCCGCGAGCTGGAGGCGGCGCATCGCAGGATCTACGAGGCAGTGGGGCTCGATGTGAATGCAGCGCACTTCCGCCAGATAGCAATGATGGCATTAGGCATTGGCTCATCGGTGGAAACGGGGGTATGCACCTGCGCACGAATCACGCAGCCTGATCAACATTTTCCAGGGTGCCCGCAATTTGGCGTGCCACAGTTTGACCGGGGAGAGAAGCGATGATCGAGGAAGTGCGATTCGTGCGGGTGAACGGAAGGCTGATCCTTCAATGCTATGACGGCCACGTCTGGTATACGCCGCGGGTCGTGGACATCGCCGATCTCACCGTCGGCCAGCAATCGGAAGTGTATGCGGTGCTTGGTGTCGAGTGACGGAGAGAAGCATGAGTGACAAACCGCGATTGGTCCAAGTGACCCCAGAGGAATACGCTATGTTCCGTGGCAGCTTGGGCGCTCCGTACGTGTACTCAAGGGTAGGAAAGACGGGCGGTCCAGTCGAATACTGGGCCGACGCCGACGAACTGCGCGCCTGGCGCTCACATAATCAATCCGAAGGTGGCAAATGACGCTGAATCGCCTGCATAGAATCCTTGGTGGCCTCATCGCGCAAGGGCATGGCCGGGCGACTGTCGCCGTCGATAAGCAATCGTTCCGCGACAACCGGGAATCGGACGGCTGCGTCATTCTCAATGTGACTGGCGTCGAGGTCTATCCAGTTCCAATGGCCGACGACGATGGCGGATTGGCCATAAACAAAGACGGTACCGAGCGGCTGCGCCAGACGTGCGTTTTCTACGGTAGCTGTGGACTGACAGCGAACGACACAGAGGGACAGCCGTGAAATGGAAGATGAGCATTCAACAGTACGGCCACGAGGTCAGCTATGCCTGGACTCCATGGCAACGGCTCAGCCTGTGGCTGCGTAGCCGCACCCTGTGGTTTTCTATCTGGTTGACCATGCGGAGTATGAAATGACATCGAACGACACAGAAGGAAAACAGACATGAGCGAAAACATACTGGTTGGAAAGACCTTGACCGGGATGAAAATCGCCGCCGACAGGGAAGCAATCCTATTCCAGACAACCGAGGGCGAACTGATCGTCCAGGTGGATGCTGGTTGCTGCTCCTACACCTGGATCGAGCATATTGAGTTGCCCACACTGGGGTTCCCTGCTGTGGTCGTCTCGGTTGTGGACTTGGATATGCCGGAAGGCGCGCCGTCGGAGTTCCGCAAAGACCCTGACAGCCTCCAATTCTACGGCTGCAAGATCGTCACCGACCGGGGCGAAATTGTCATCGACTACCGCAACGACTCCAACGGTTACTACGGCGGGAGCTTGTCCTGGCCGGGTGAATACCATTATGGCGGCGTCTTCGGTCAGGCCAATTCCAAGCAGGAATGGACCGAAATTGCGTAGCTTTCAAGCCGATGGATTAGAGAAGCATGACTAAGCGATACAACTTTTTTGATCTGTGCCACGGCACGATGCTTGGCGATGAGATGTTCGTGCGTGCTTCTGACTACGATGCTCTGGTTGTTGCAGCGACGAAAGCCTGCCAGGACATGGGGTGCTATTGCGCGGCCCATCACGACGAACTAGCGGACGATCAGCTAAGCCCCATATGCCAGTTGGGCCGGCTTATACAGTCAGCGGAGGGGAAGAGCATGGCCGATAGCACAGAGTTGTACTACGCGGAAATGGAAGCGGCTAGGAATGAGGTTATTGATGCCTATTTCGAGGCGAGTCCAAAGTTCGATTACCCATTCCCCCGAGAAGCGTTCAAGGCTGGCTTTGAGCGCGGGTTCAAGGTGATGTGGGACAGATGGCTTGCGCATCAACTCGGCAGGGGCGCGGAATGAAGGGCCCGGTAGAGCCGTTTTGCGAGGCTGAAAAGCTCATCCAGGACAACACGTTCCATAGTTGCGCACTCCCC
>DATLUX010000131.1:0-37322 GCA_035577805.1 Verrucomicrobiia bacterium | reverse complement strand
GCGTACTCGACCAATCTCCCGGTCACGATGCGCTGACTACCGCATTTGGGGCATGGATGCATTGCAGCCGAGCGTGCCCGAATTGGAACCACGGCGCAATCGGGGCGTTCACTGGAGCAGCAGGACCCGTTCATATGGTCTTGGAGATCAAACAGCGACCCAACTCCGGACAAAACACGGCAACCGCGCGCCCGTCCTCAAACTCGATATCGTGTTCCGGGTGCCCAGAATCCCCCAGGAGTTGCCTCTTTCGATGGCTCATCTCCTTCAACTCACGGACGGTTCCCTCGCAGAAGTGGCTCTCGTGGCCGCAGTCGCACTTGAAGGACGATGGATAAATGACTACGGCCATAGTGTGTGGGGATTGTGGAGTTCTCAATTGCTCCAACGACAGAACTCACCGACTGCCGCCGGAAACGGGTGCTGCCAGCGAATGCAGCGTCCGAAGAGTCCGGCGCATCGAAACTGAAACGCTTGGCGGCAGTTCGGTGCCGTGCAGCGTTGGGCGTTTCCGGTTCATTTGGATTTGGGTAGTTCGGTATTCTTCTTTTGAGGTTGAACCTTCCGGAGTTCGTAGCGCGTCACCTTTGCATCTTCAAAGCTTTTCGGCGTCTCCTCGGAACCGTCACCTCTCGCGCCCACGGTCAGCGTCCCGTCCTCAATCTTGAAGATGGCGACGACCACTTTGCCGTTGGAATCCTCTGGTGGCGCAGAATGTCTGATCGTGGCGCGTAGCTGCTGTGGCTCTGTGCCCGCAGGCAGTGTAATGGACGTCTCCCACCAAAAGTTCGAGTCCCGGTGAAAGTAGAATGAATTGCCGGTGACGGTGACGGTGTTTGTGCCGTCCGCCTTAACTTCCTCCCATGTTCCTTGGAGACGTTGCAGTAATGCAGCGGTGGGCGGGCTGGTTTTGCAGCCGGCTGGCAGGCCAAGGAGCAGACACGGCAGGAGCAGGGAAAGCGCCGTGACGCCGGGCGATTCTTTGAGGGTCTTTTTCATTTTTTGGTTTCGGTGGCTGTCGGTTAAAGGATGCCCAGAAAACGCCACAGGAGGTCAATGTTCAGCTCAACGTCGAGCGCCGCTCAATAATGCTTCCAGACGCAGCCCGCGGGCCCAGGCATCGGCGGCCAGAATCTCGTCCAGGTTCGGATGCGCGACCACTTGGTGGCGGGTCATCGTTTCCGCCACGACTTGCGGGATTTGGGGAAACGTGATGCGGCCCGCGCAGAACGCGTCCACGGCCACCTCGTTGGCGGCATTCAACACGGCGGGCATGGTACCGCCGGTTTCGCCGGCTTGGCGCGCCAGGGCCAGCGCTGGGAACCGGTCCAGGTCCGGTTCCTCAAAATCGAGCCGGCCGAGTTTGGCGAAGTTGGTTTGCACACGGGCACTTGGCTGGCGGTCCGGATAGGTCAAGGCGTACTGAATCGGAAGGCACATGTCGGGGGTGGACATCTGGGCCAGCACCGAACCGTCGACGAATTCGACCATCGAATGCACCACACTTTGCGGGTGGATGACGACGTCGACGCGTGCCATCTCGATGTGGAAGAGCCAGCGGGCTTCGATCATCTCCAGGCCTTTGTTGAAGAGGGTGGCCGAATCGAGTGTGATCTTTCGGCCCATGACCCAGGAGGGATGCTTGAGAGCCCGCTCGACGGTAATTTCTCCGAACTTTTCCTTCGGCCACTGGGTTCGATCGCGGAACGGTCCGCCGCTGGCTGTGAGCCAGAGCTTTCGCACCGAGGCGGCCGGCTTGCCGTCCAGACACTGAAAAATGGCCGAGTGCTCACTATCCACGGCCAGGACGCGGACGCCCTGCCGGCGGGCTTCGGTCATGACGATTTCGCCGGCCATGACGAGGATCTCTTTGGAGGCGACGGCGATGTCTTTGCCTGCGCGAATGGCGGCCAGGGCAGGCTGCAATCCGGCTGTGCCCACGATGGCGATCAGCACAATGTCTGCTTCCGGCAGGGTGGCCAAGCGGATCAACCCGTCCGCGCCGGACCAAACCGGCACATCGCTGGGTAGATTTTTCTTCAAATGCAGGGCCTTGGCGGGGTCGCGGAGCGAGATGGCCCGAGGCTGGTGTCGCCGGGTTTGTTCGAGCAGCAAGTCGGAGTTGGCGCCGGCGGCCAGGCCCACCAACCGGATTTGGTCAGGTTGATCCTCGACCACCTTAATCGTGCTGGTGCCGATCGAACCGGTGCTCCCGAGCAACACGACGGATTTCATGGGCAACCCTCGGGTTGGCCCGCCCTGCTGGCGGCGTGGTTAAGTGAGCACATGACGCAAATAGAGATACATGAGGGGGGCATTGAACAGCAAGCTGTCCAGCAGGTCGAGGATCCCGCCGATGCCCGGAAAGAAATTGCCTGAATCTTTCACGCCGGCTTCGCGTTTGAAGATCGATTCGATCAGATCACCGACCACCGCCGCGGTGCTTAAGATTACACCCAGGCCAATCGCGTGCATCCAAGTCATCCCAGCGAGCCGAGGTCCGGCCCAATAAACAAACAACACACTGGCGCCGGTGGACACCACAATGGCGCCCGCGAATCCTTCCCAGGTTTTGCCGGGACTGATCCGCGGAATCATCTTGTGCCGGCCGATCAGGGACCCCACCGCGTAAGCACCCGTGTCACTGAACTTGGTGACCAGAATGAAATAGAGGACGTAAAACTTCCCGTTTCCATCCAGGCCGGGAAAAAAATGGATCTTTTGGATGAAATTCAACAGCCAGGGCACATACATGAGGCCGAATAACGTGGTCGAAATCGCGAGGATCCCTTTGGTGTTGGTTTTCGAAACGAATTGTCGCACGCATAACCCGAGCACAAAGAGGATGAGAAAAACCGTTTCGAAATCGTTCACCCGCGCCGGGCCCCGATGTTCCCCGAGCATCCCGTGGATCTTCGAGAATGTTCCCACCATGAGCAGAATGCCGCCGCCCAACCCGATCCACTTGAAACAGACCATGCCCTCCTTCTCGACCAGCCCGTAGAACTCCAGCAAGCCGGCGGCCGCTAATAACACCATGATGGCCAGGAACCCATACGCCGCCAGGAACTCGTTGCCGGCGAACATCGCGGCCAGCACCACTCCCCACAACACCACCGTGCTAAATAAACGACGCCCGAGAACCTTCGCCTTGGAAGGCGCCGGAACATTGGCAGGCGTGGGCGGCCGGTCGGATGCAGCGCTGCGAATCTCTTCAGACATGCCAGGCGGCCAAGACCGTAGCGACCGCAATGGATACGTCCAGTCATGTTTTTGTTTCGTGATCTCCGCTGGTTTGGGCGCATCCGGATACTGCCCCCGGGACCGCGGCCTTCAGGCCGCTTCGAGATGAGGATCGGAGGAAGCCCCTCGACCGGGCTCGGGGCGGGCTGTTGGGTAGTTCCTTGGTCCTCGAGCCGACGGACGATGAAGCGGCGTAAACGCCGCGCACCAAACTGCATTGTTCGGGGCGGGCAGTGCCTAAATACGCCCCGCTGGTTTGGCCATTCCAGGTTTTGATCGACGCGCCCGCCCACCGTGCGTTACCTTGCCGCGCCCATGCGAGTCTTGCCCACAGCCCCCGCCTGCTTGTTCTGGCTTCTGGGCCTGCTTTCTTCGCCAGCGGCGCTGGAGCCGGCCGCACAGCAATTCAAACAGGAGTTGGCGGTGGCGATCCCGTTGCCCGAGGGAATTGCCGCTGGCACCGTCCAGCTCATCGATCAGCTTCCCCAGGGTTCAGTGCATCTCTTTGCCGGAGGTCGCTGGCTGGAATGGCGCGAGCGCTCATTGCGAGTGCGGACCGAATGGACGTCGCCTTCCGATAGGCAATTCGTCGTGCCCGACGTCGCCGGTCAAGCCCTGACGGTCTCCATCCCCTGGCGGGAAGTGCGGCAGATCGTGCGCCAGGATAAGCGACTCTGGCTGGCTACCGAAGCGGACCCGTTCGAAGTGCGGGACGGGCAAGCACGCACGTTAGGTTGGCCGAGTCGATTTCGGGTCAATCAGATCGCCGTATCGCCGGAAGGAGAGGTCTGGGTGGCTTCGAACGCCGGGCTGTTTCAACGCGAGCGGGACCGATGGAAAGCGGCTTCTCCCTCTGACGGCTTGGGCCGCAGTTGGGGCACGCGCGATGTTCTGGGGATCGCCTTTGACGCAAAGGGCGGCCTTTGGTTTGCGACCAAGGCCGGCGTCGCCCGGCAAACAACCGACGGGTGGCGTTTCTATGAAGGCAAAGATGGGTTGCCCTGGGCTGACTTCACTTGGGCCAGCGCCGGGGCCGACGGAGAGCTGTGGTTCGGCACGCATCTGGGCGCCATTCGTTTTGACGGGCGGGAGTGGCACTATCGCCAGGGCCGGCGTTGGCTCCCCCATGACGATGTGCGGCAGATCATGACGGATGCGAGCGGAAGCGTGTGGCTGGCCACCGCCGGAGGCGTGGGCAGCCTCCAACGGCAGCCGATGACCCTGGCCCAGAAGGCCGCCATCTACGAAGAAGAAATAGAGCGTTACATCAAGAGACCACCGTTCGGTTACGTGGCGGAAGCGCCCTTGCGCGTGGCTGCCGACAAGTCGAGCGCCCAACCGCACGACAGTGACAATGATGGTTTGTGGACGGCCATGTACGGTGCGGGCGAATGCTTCGCCTACGCGGCGACCCGCGACCCCAAGGCCAAGGCGCGCGCGCAGCAGGCTTTTGAAGCGCTTCGTTTCCTCCAGAAAGTCACCCAGGGCGGCGAACATGCTCCGCCCAAGGGTTACATCGCCCGCACCGTTCGGTCGACCGCCGACCCCGACCCCAACGTCGGCCGTTTGGAATCAGACCGGGAGGAACAGAAAAGGGACAAACTATGGAAAGTTTATGAACCGCGCTGGCCCCAAAGCGCGGACGGCAAGTGGTACTGGAAAAGCGACACCAGCAGCGACGAGTTGGACGGACACTATTTCTTTTACCCGCTCTATTACGATTTCTGCGCCGAGACGGATGCGGAGAAGGACCGGGTGCGCGAAGTGGTCCGCGACATTACCGATCACCTGCTGACACACGGTTTTAATCTGGTCGACCACGACGGCAAGCCCACGCGTTGGGGTATCTTCAGTCCGGATTACCTCAACAAAAATCCACAATGGTGGCCCGAACGCGGCTTGAACTCCTTGAGCATCCTGAGCTACCTGGCGGTGGCGGCGCATGTCACGGGCGATCCCAAATACGACGCAGCCTCGCGGCGGCTGATTGACGAACACGATTACGCGCACAACATCATGTATCCAAAAGTGCAGAACGGGCCCGGGTCTGGAAACCAATCCGACGACGAAATGGCCTTTATGGATTATTACAGCTTGTTGCGTTGCTCAAAGGATGAATCATTGAAACGGATGGCGCGTTTTTCATTCTTTCGTTATTGGGTGAACGAGGCGCCGGAAATGAATCCTTTCTTCAACTTCGCCTATGCTGCCCACAGCCTGGAAGCTCAGTCCAACGATCCGTTTGGCACTTTTAGATTGGGGCCTTGGGAAGGCTGGCTGGAAGATTCCATCGCCAGCTTGCGCGGGTTCCCGCTCGACCGCCTGAATTGGGCGCAGCAGAACCATCATCGCCTCGATCTGCAGCCGCTCAACCGCCCAGGCCGAGTTAACTTGCAACGGGAAGGCCGATCTCAACGCGGCTCTCGCGTCAACGGCAAGGTCTTGCCGGTGGAGAATCGGCACTTCAACCATTGGAATACCGACCCCTGGACCCTCGATTACCACGGCCAGGGAGGGGAACTGGCCGCCGGCACGGTCTTCCTGCTCCCCTATTACCTGGGACTCTACCACGGCTATATCCAGAAACCTTAGGCCCAACTCCTTGTTTGACACTCGGGCCCGTGGCCTCGAAAAGAAAGCCATGAGCCCCGTTTGTCCCCCCACCAACCCGCGTCGGCCAGCCTCGCTCTGGTTTGGTGCCGCTGCGGTCCTTCCTCTCATGCTTTGGGCCGTCACGATCCGCGCGGCGGAGCCCGCGCGAACCTACGCCAACCGCCTGGTTCCCCTCCGGGATCCCAAACCGTTGCTGGCCGACTATCCGCAATGGATCGAGCCGATTCGAGAGACCAATCGCTTTGAAGCGCCGTGCCTTGTCGATGACCAGGATGCGGATCTGGAAGTACGCGCCTGGCGCTTCTCCTATAACGCGCGGGGCATCATCGAAATGCCCAACCGGCTCCGCGCCGCTGCCACCGCAGTGATCATGGTGCATCCCTGGGGCATTGATGACGGTCAGGGATGGGACACTCCCGCGCCGGCGGGCGTGGCGGACTTTTGCACGCCGGCCAAAAATCATTTGGCGGCTCAACACACGCGCGCGGTCATCAACCCGTTTCTCAAAACGCTACGCGGCAAGGTTGGCCAGCTCCTCCTGAGTCTGCCCGGTCCCTGTGATCCTCTCCGGCGAAAGTTGTATCGTTCGTTCACGCATACGCCCACCGCCGCGGAGCGGATCGAGGGTTCGCGTGAGCTCAATCAAGTTTTGCGTCGCTTCACGTATCGAGCTGAACCCTTGGTTTCCCGCATCGAATTGTCCTCCGGCAAACCGGTGGCGGACTATTTTCGGCAGTTTCCGGGACTGGACGCGACCGCACGATACAACAATGCGGGGTTCTGGGATCTGCCGATCCCGATCACGCGCGACATCGAGGTTGATCCTCAGGATGTCGTCGTCTACGACGCGGAAGGTTACGCGTTGCTCAAGCAGTTTTTGCTGCAGCAAGGGATTCGACATGTGCTGCTGACCGGATACGCCACGGACATGTGCTACGCGCGCACTTGCGCCGGTTATGAAAACCTTTCGAAAGATTTCAACGTGTTCCTGGTTGGCGATGCCACCTTGGCGACGTTCCCCGCGCACGACACCCCTCGCATCGCGACCAGCGCCCACTTGGCGTTCGCATCGCTGAGCCAACTCGTTACCCAAATCTCCTGGATTCGCTATCAAGACAAAGCCAAAGGCACGGGCGGAAACCAGGCGGGCCCTTAGTGAGGAGTGCGTGAGTGAGTGAGGCCGCCAAGTCAGGATGAGACCGGCGGTGTCGACGGGAGCTGGGGCGCGGCCACAGCCGAAGGACTCGGAGTCGAAGCTTTTGCTCGCGCGTCGGCGGCCGCCTTGGCTTTGGCTTCAGCCTCAGCTCGGGCCTTCGCTTCGGCCTTGGCCTTCTCGGCGGCCAAGCGCGCGTCCACCTCCTGCGCTTCGCTGGGATGAATCCGGCAATAGTATTCGTTGGATTTAGCCAATTGGTTTTTGTGCAGCAGCAGACCTGCAAAGCGATCCTGGCTCGATAACTCGAACTCGGTGTCCATCTTGATCGCGTCAAACGGACACACCTCCACACAAATCTGGCAACTCATGCAAACCGACAGGTCGATATCGAAGACAGCTGGGTAGAGCTGCGGCTTTCCGATGTAGTCAGGCTTCTTGTCTTTGCTCTTTTCGATGTAGATGCACTGGGGGGGGCATTCTTTTTCGCAGATCTGACACGCCACGCACCGCAAGCCGGCCTGGGGATCATCGGTGTCAAAGACGAGAAAGGGAAATTGGCGGGCCGCTTCCTTGGCGGGAAGCCTTTCCTCGGGGTACTGCACGGTGGTCAGGCGCTCCTTGTCGCTGTAACTGCCGACAAAATTGCGGGCGGTTTCAGCCAAACCCTTGAGGATACCGGTGCCGAGCATGCAGGGAGGTTACAGGCCTGCTGGGGCGTGGCAAGGATTTGCCATTGGATTGAAGTGGCTGGGGTTGTGGGCCTTTGCAAGGTCAATGCGCCGCCTGTCTATTATCTGCGCAAGGCCTGTAAAAAACTTTGGCTGGAGTTGGATCAATGATTGCTTGGTAATCCATTGACTCCTATGGTATGTGCATCATTGTAAGCACCGAGCTAATGGATTGACTAACACGTGTGAAAACGGCACTCCGCCTGCTTCAAGCAGAAATGCGTTGAGTTGAGCCCGACCGTTATGACTACCAAAGACTGGGTTTATCTGGGGCTGATACTGCTGACAGCACTCGCCTTTTATTGCAACGGATTTTACGCGGGTGTGTATCGGTGTAAACGAATGTACGACTCGCTGTTAGACGATTCAGAGAGTCCGAATTGCGACGCCGGTGTAAAGTTTGTTTCCACTGAAGAAAAGGTTCTTGCCTCTGCCAGCGACGAAACCGCCTTTCGTCAACCTAAAGTCGCCCTCTCAAGCAGAGAATTAAAAGGGAACTTCGGGAAAAACTAGTCGAAACTAGCCGCACAAAAAAATTTCTGGAAGCCTGAGAGGCTTGCAGTTTGCAGCGAACTGCCATTCCGGTCGTGCGGAATGCACTGTCCACAGAGCAGGCCAGACCGCCTCGATAGCGGGTCTGGCTTTTGTATTTTCAGCGCCAACCGCACCTCAGGTAGCAGCCGACGTCAGGAAGCTTGCCCTGAGCTTGTCGAAGGGGCTCACTCTATCCCAACGCGTTCGTTCGGAAAAAAGATCAGAGCCCTTCGACAGGCTCAGGGTGTACCTCGTTACCTCGGCTGCTACGTGAGATTGGGTTGGGTTCATGGGTCCAATGTGCGTCCGAACTTTCGGAGGTCCAAGCTCTCCATGAACCTGAAAAGACCGTTAGTCAGTTACTGCCCCCAGGTGGGCAGAACTTACCGACCGGGCATATTTTGCCAGCACACCGGCGGTATATCGAGGTTTTGGCTGACGCCAATTGCGGCGCCGATGCGCCAGCATAGCTTTGGCAAGCTCAAGGTTAATCTCACGTTTCTCGGCATCGATGCTGATTGGGTCGCCGTCGCGGACCAAGCCGATTGGCCCCCCCACGAACGCTTCGGGCGTAATATGTCCGACGACGAAGCCGTGACTACCTCCGCTAAAGCGGCCGTCGGTAATTAGCGCGACGTCCTTTCCGAGGCCTTTGCCCATAATTGCGCTGGTGGGTGAAAGCATCTCGCGCATGCCTGGGCCTCCTTTAGGTCCTTCATTGCGGATAACGACCACGTGACCTTTCTTCACAGTTCCGTTGAGGATAGCTTTGAGAGCGCCCTCCTCGGATTCGAAGACCAGGGCGCGTCCGCGAAAGCGGAGTCCTTCCTTGCCGCTGATCTTGGCGACAGCCCCGCTGGGGGCCAGATTGCCATAAAGCACGACCAAGTGACTGTCCTTCTTAATCGGATTGTCGAAGTCGCGCACCACATCCTGGCGGACGGGATAAGACGGCGCGTTCTTCAAGTTCTCCGCCAGCGTCCGTCCAGTCACCGTCAGGCAATCACCGTGCATCAAGCCGCGATCGAGGAGCATTTTCATGAGCGGGACGGTGCCTCCGATCCGGACCAACTCCGCCATGACGTAGCGGCCGCTGGGTTTAAGGTCGGCCAGGACGGGCACGCGTTTTCCGATGCGCGTGAAATCATCGATGGTGAGTTTGACCCGGGCGGCGTGAGCCATGGCCAGCAGGTGAAGCACAGCGTTGGTGGAGCCGCCCAACGCGATGACCAGTGTGATCGCGTTTTCGAAGGCCTGGCGGGTCATGATATCGCGCGGGGTGATCCCGAGCCTAACCAGGTTGAGGACGGCCGCCCCGGCTCGTTCGCAATCGCGTTCCTTATCTTTGGAAATGGCGGCTTGGGCGGAGCTGTTGGGCAGGCTCATGCCTAAAGCTTCGATGGCGCTGGCCATGGTGTTGGCCGTGTACATGCCGCCACAGGAACCGGCTCCCGGGATGGCCACCGACTCCATCTCATCGAGATCCGCATCACTCATGGCCCCGGCCGCGTGACGACCGACCGCTTCGAAGACGGACACCACGTCCACGGGTTGCCCTCGGAAATGACCGGGAAGGATGGTCCCGCCGTAGACGAATACGGCCGGTCGATTGAGCCGGGCGAGGCCAATCAAGCAGCCAGGCATGTTTTTGTCACAGCCGCCGATCGCCACCAAGCCGTCGAACCCTTCGCAACCGGCCACTGTTTCGATGGAATCGGCGATCACTTCGCGGGAAACCAACGAATACTTCATGCCTTCCGAACCCATCGAGATCCCGTCGGAAACGGTGATGGTATTAAAGACGACGGCTTTGCCGCCGGCCTGGTTGATGCCCATCGACACATTCACCGCCAGTTGATCGATATGAATGTTGCAGGGAGTCACCTGGCTCCAGGTGGAAACAACTCCGACCTGCGGCTTGCGAAAATCGTCCTTCTTGAAACCAACGGCGTAGAGCATCGCCCGGCTGGCGGCGCGTTCTGGTCCGTCCAACACCAGGGACGAGAACGGTCGCGGGTCAGCTGGTTTCCTGGCAGGACGCCGTTGTCTTGCCCGTTGTCTTCTCGGCATCAATTTCACTTTCATCTGGAAGGCTTAGTCTCGCCAAAACGGCGACGACAGGCAAGAGTGCGCCGAAAGTTCAGTCGCCGGGGGCGTCTTCAGCCACTGCCCCCGCACAAGGCGGCTCGGGGCGCGGCGCTTACGCCGCTTCATCGTCCGTCGGCTCCAGGACCAAGGAACTACCCAACAGCCCGCCCCGAGCCCGGTCGAGGGGCTTCCTCCGATCCCCATCTCGAAGCGGCCTAAAGGCCGCGATCCCGGGGGCAGTAACCAAATGCGCCCAGTCGCCGGCTGGGTGGGCGGATTTATGCGCTGGCCCAGGCGGCTCAAACGCGCTAAAAACCTGCGCGTGAACTCCCCGGCCCCGCCTGCGTCCATGGCTACGTCCCGCGTGCCCGCGGCTCCGATTCAAGAAGCCCGGAGCTTGCGGGAGCTTTCTCCGCAACAGTGGAAGTCGGGCATTGCGGCGTGGTTAGGTTGGTTATTCGACGGCCTGGACATGCATCTTTACACGCTGGTGGCGGCTCCATTTGTGATGCAGCTGGTGCACGCGGGATCGGTGACGGACAAGATGGTGAAAGACAAAAGCTCGTTAATCCAAGCGGCCTTCCTGGTTGGATGGGCATTGGGAGGCGGGTTCTTTGGCCGATTGGGGGATCGGCTGGGGCGCAGTCGCGCGTTGTGCCTCACCATCCTGACCTACGCTCTGTTTACGGGACTTTCCTCAGTGGCGCAGACGTGGTGGCAACTGATGATCTTCCGGTTCCTGGCCGCGTTGGGCATCGGCGGGGAATGGGCGGTGGGATCGTCCTTGCTATCGGAGACCTGGCCCAAGCGGTGGCGTCCGTGGATCGCAGCGGTGCTGCAAACGGGAGTAAACGTGGGGATCTTGATGGCTTGCGTGGCGGTCTATCTGATGGCGGATCAGAATCCGCGTTTTGTTTTTCTGGTTGGGATCCTGCCAGCCCTGCTGGTGTTTTGGATTCGGCGTCAGGTGCCGGAGCCGGCCGAATGGCATGCGGCCAAGCAGCGGGCACGCTCGCATGAACCTGGCCTGATCGAACTGTTTCGCGGGCCGGTTTTGCGCACGACGTTGCTGAGCATCGGCGTTTGCGCTTGTGGGCTGACGGCCTGGTGGGGATTCATGTTCTGGCACCCGCAGCATCTGCGGAATTTGCCGGAGCTGGCCACCTGGCTGCCTGGGGATCGGGAGCGATTGGTAAGCAAGGCTTTCTTCATTCTGATCGCGTGTTCCATTGCCGGAAACTTCGCCGCCGGCGCGGTGGCGAAGCGACTGGGTTATCGGCGGGGCATCAGCGTCATGTTCGTGGGAATCTTTCTGGCCATGTTCGGCACCTTCATCCAGACCCCACCGTACCAGCTTCTAGTGTGGTTCTGGTTCCCGGCGGTTGGTTTTTTCTCCGGGCTCTTTGGGCTGTTTACGATGTATCTGCCGCCGTTGTTCCCGACGTTGTTGCGGACCACCGGCGCGGGGTTTTCTTACAACATAGGTCGCATCGCCGCTGCAGCCGGCACGGTTTTTTTCGGGTTATTCTCCAAGGTGGGCGACTTTCGGTCCGCGCTGTTAGTCGCCAGTTTTCTTTTCATTCCGCCGATTCTGCTGGCCTTGCTCTTGCCGGAACCGCCGGACCTCGGTGGGCCGCGAGTTGGAGAATGAGATTGAGAATCGGATAAAACGCCGCCAGGCGATACCCAGTGCGATGTTCAGCCTCAAGAATAAGATTACCCTGGTAACCGGCGCGGGGTCAGGCATCGGCGCCGCCATCGCCGACGCGTTTGCCCAAGCCGGCGCGCATGTGTATGTGGCGGACCGCGCGGCGGCGGCGGCGGCGGAAACGGTGAGTCGGATCAAAAGCAGTCGGAGGTCGGCCGAAGCGATGACCCTGGATGTAAGCAACCAGGAGGATTGTGATCGAGCGCGTCAGGCGGTGCACGCGTCTCTGGGCCGCCTGGATGTTCTGGTGAACAACGCCGGGATTGGCCACGTCGGGACGTTGCTGGAGACGGCCGGAGAAGATCTGGATCGTCTTTACGCCGTCAACGTGCGGGGGGTGTTTAACGTCACCAAGGCGTTCCTACCTGGAATGATCGAACGCAAACATGGAGTCATCATTAATCTGGCCTCGATTGGAGGCATCGTCGCCGTGCGGGACCGATTGGCCTATTGCACCACCAAGTTCGCTGTGGTCGGCTTTACCAAATCCATCGCGTTGGATCATGCCCTCCAGGGGATCCGTTGCAACTGCATCTGTCCTGGCCGCGTGCAAACCCCGTTCGTCACCGCGCGTCTGCAGGAATATCCCGACCCGGAGCAAGCCTATCGGGAGATGGCCGCCACCCAAGCCATCGGACGGATGGGCAAACCCGAGGAAATCGCAGCGGCCGCCCTTTATCTGGCCAGTGACGAATCCGCTTTTGTAACCGGAAGCGCCTTTCTCATCGATGGCGGTTGGAGCGCCGGGAAGTAATCCAACTCATGGTGTTGAGGGCAGCAGCCGCGCTTCCGGTTCGCGCAGGAACGCCAGCAAGTCCGCCATGTCCTGCACGGACATCCCCTGCTCCAGGCCCTCCGGCATCAGCGATTTTGTCTCGGCACGCCACTCGCGCACCTGATCGCGTCCGATCGTTTCATCGGGCTGCCCCGCGCGCCGCAACGTCACGCTGTTGGAATTCTCCGCCGCCACCAATCCGGTCCACGTTTCTCCGTTCTTGGTGACGAGCGAATAGCTCACGAAATCCGGCGTCACCTGTCGGCTGGGATCCAGAACATCCTCCAGGATTGCCTCGACTGGTCGGCTCGAGACGCCGGCCAGATCCGGGCCTACGGCTTGCCCACGGTCGCCCAAGGAGTGACAAAGCAAACAATTCCGTCCGAACCAGGCCGCGCCCCGCCCGCGGTCCCCGGCCAATTTCAATGCGGGCTGGTAACGGTGGACGATTTCTCCGCGATCAGAGGGACCCATCTGAAGCATTTTCTCGGCACGCGTTCGAATGCCCGTATCAGTGTGGCGAAGCAAACTCTGGCGGACAGAACCATCCAGTTCGATCGGGCGCACTCCACCGGTCTGGATCGCATTCAGGAGCAGGCTGGCGGTCGCCTTCGATCGGACGGCCATCATCGCCACCTCCCGCCGGGTGGCGCGCGTCAACTGTCCCCAACCTGACAGGACGCGTGCGATCAACTCCGCATTGCCGATCTCGCCGAGGCCGCGGGCTGTCTGGGTCTGGATGTCAACTGGTTGGTCAGGCAAGAGCAACCTTTCGAACAACGACTGGGCTGGCCCAGACCCGGCCCTCTGCGCCACGCGCAGGGCCAGCAACCGCTCCGAGGTGGGCAACGACGAATCTCCCGCCACCTGAACGGCCACGGCGAGCAGGCGGCTCAGATCCTGGCTTGCACCCGTCATTTCGGCGTTGGTCTCAGTGAGTCGCTGACGAAGCGGGCGCGGGGTTCGGGCGAGGCCGTCGGCCAAGCCGGCCAGCACGCTCATGGTTCCGCGACCGCCTGGAACAGCCGTCGAATGCAGGATGTGGAGGAGGGCGTCCAGATCCTGTTCGTTTGCGGAAGCCCCCACCACTCGCCCGCAGGATTCGAGGAAAGATCCCTGGGCCAGCGTTGGTGTCTGCAGCCAGCTGGGAGCACGGCGCACGAATTCGCGGAAGAACCCGAACGGCTGCGCTCCCACGCTGGAAAGCAGCGCCTGGGCGTGCCATCGGTTGGTGGCATCCCGAATGGCCAGAGACACCAGCGCCGAGATGCCGGCGTTGGTATCCAAGTCTTTGGCGTCACCGATAGCCAGGGCCAGTTCGAAACGCACGCGGGCGTCAGGATCTGCCGTCAAGCGCAGGGATAACCGCAACGTCGAAGAATCCAGTCGGCTCAGGCGGATCGCGTTCTCGCGGACACGCGGCTGAGGATCCCGGAGCGCCCGGCGGATGCAATCGGGAGTTAAGGCGGCAAGTCCATCCAGGGCGTAGAGCGCTTGAACCCGGGCCTGCGGTCTCGGTGAATTCTTCGCCAGCTGTTTGAGGGCAGGAACAGCGCCGCGGTCCTGTCGCTCGAACAGCAGCCTTTGCGCCGTGTCGCGGACCCATCCGTTGGCATTGTCCAAGCCCTTAGTCAAATCGCTGCTGGACGCCTCGGCTAGGGAGGGTGCCGCGCGCCGGGGACGGGGCAGATCGCGGCGATGAATTCGCCAGAGCCGGCCGTGCTCCGCTCCCGCCTGCCAAGGCATCTGATCCCGGGCCGGCCCATGCACAAAATCCGGGTGCTCAACAAACCGACGGTAAAAGTCCACCACGTAAAGGGCGCCATCCGGGCCGGCCGCAAAGTTGACTGGATGAAACCAGGGATCTGTCGAGGCGAGGAATTCGCTGCTGCGTTCCGGCCGGCGGGCGACAAAGGTGGGGCCGGCCGGTTCAAGGACTCGCCGATGCACGAGATTACGCAGGGACTCGCCGACGAAGGCATTGCCGTAATAGGCGGGTCCCAAAGCGTCTCCGCGAAACACACACAACCCGGCCAAGGCGTTAAAGTGGCTGGTGGATTCCTGATTAAAAGTCAAGGGCGGTGCCGTGAGCGGAAAGATCGACCCATCATCTCCAGGTTCCAGCAGATCCTGGAGCGTGTCGGTAGCCACCAGATATCGGTTCCGATTCAGCGCGCGTTCGGGCAACACCTCGTGCCGGATCGGGATCGTATTCCAGGACAGAAAACGTTGGCCCCAATCATCGCGCCCGAGGCCAAACTGGCTTCGGCCCGCCACCGCCTCGAACTCCCCGGTGTCAGGTCGAAATCGAAAGTCATGATTCCGGAGCGAGACCGGAGCAGCCTGCGTCCGTTGGACGGAGCGCACTTCCCCATCGCTGCGTCCGTTGGCTCCGTAGACCCAGTTGTCCAACCCCCAAACCAGGCCGTTGGCTCGCAGTTGCTGGTTTCCAGGATTGAACCCGGTAAACAAAACGCGCCGTTCGTCCGCCCGGCCGTCGCCGTCCACGTCCATGAGGAACCAGAGGTCGGGAGCAGCCGTCACGAGAATTCCTCCGTTCCATGGCAGGACGCTATTGGGGAAAGGAAGCTGGTCGGCGAAGATCGTGACACGCTCGTAATGGCCGTCGCCGTCCCGATCTTCCAGCAAACGAATCTGGCCGCCGCCTGGGGCGTTCGGATAATCACGCATCTCGGCCACAAACAAGCGCCCGGCCGCATCCCAGGCGATCGCGACCGGACTCGTGAGATCGGGTTCGGCGGCGACCAATTCAATGGTCAATTGCGGGTCCGCCAGGCGAAACGAAGCAGCTTCCTCGACAGGGGTGGCAGCGTGACTCGGGGCGAGTCCAAACGCGTGTCCCATCAAGAAGAGCCACGCCGAAATCGAGACGCCACCCCGACACCTGTTCAAGCAGTTCGGCCTTGGGGCCTGGCCGCAGCGGGGATTCATTTGGGCGGGTTGGGCGGGTTCAGGTACTTGGCTAGAAACCGCCAGACTTCGGCGCGTGATTCTCGAGCCAGGACGGTGTCGAGCCGATTAAAAGCGTGGCCGCCCGCGGCGTTGGTGTAGATCCGGTATTCGAACTTCTTCCCGGCCGCTTGCAGGGATTTGATCAGATGCTCCACTTCGAGCACGTTGACGTCCTCGTCATTGGTGGTCGTGTGGATGAGCAGCGGGGTCTGTAGTTTATCCGCGTTCCAGGCCGGGGAACGCCGGCGATATTCGGCCACATTGTCGGCCGCAGACTTTTGGAGGTGATACGGCGCGGCAAAAAGATCGCGATAACCCTGATCCTTATAACCCATCCGCGCGACCAGGTCCGACACGGGCACTCCAGCATAAGCCACCCGATATTCGGTGGGATGATCGAAGATGTTCATGAGAGTGATCATGCCGCCGTGACTCCAGCCAAGAATGCCGACGCGTTGCGGATCCAGATTGGCGTGCGTTTCGAGCATCCATTTCTTACCGGCCAGCACGTCATCGTTTTCCAAGCCGCCATAATCAATGAGCTGCCAATAATCGCGGCCATAACCGGTGCTGCCGCGGTAGTCGGGCGCCAGGACCGCGTAGCCCTGTTGCAGCAATTCCCGAATGATCGACAGATCATGATCCGGTTTGACCTCGCTATGGACCCCGCCGTGCACCAGCAGCAGCAGAGGCAATTTGGCCGTGGCATACTGTTTGGGCAGAAAACTATAGGCTGTCACGATGACCGGATTGCCGGCGCCTTGGGCGGTGGGATTGTTGGTCAGGCGGGGGGGCGGGCCAGCGTAACGAACCTTGTCAATCTGAGCCACGTCGCCCAAACGCTGGAACCAGACCAGGTCGCTGATTTGTTTGGCCAACTTTTCTTCCGTAAAGTTAAGCGCTTCCTCCAGATTCTTGACGCGCTCTTCCAAAGCGGGGAGCGAGCCGGGCGGATTGGTCTGCCCATGGCCCGCCAGCACGAGAAAAAAAGGCATTACAAAACCCCAAAAACCTGCCGATATACGATGAGACAGCATAGGTCGTCCTGTGCGGGCCATGGTGGCGAGCAGGTTGCCGCCTGAGAAGACAATTCTCCAACCGGTCCGCGGAACGGCTTGGCTCTGGTGACTCGGCCATGATAGGCTGAGCCAGGCTTCATTTCCGCTGTGGAATTGAACTGAAATAAAACGCATGAACACCAACTCGATTCGAGTCTTAGCCGTCGGGCTTTGTCTTGGAGTCCACCTCAACCTTTTCGCCGACACTGAGCCGGAAAAAGTTTCCGGCGTCACTTTTAGTCAGGGCAAAGTGCAGGCGCTCAAGGAAGATAAAGCCATCGATCCGACCAACGACGTCCTCGTCGCCTCCGTGGCCCTGGTCCAGACCAATGGCGCATTCCGCGTGAACAAAGGGAAAGAACGTCAATTAACCGAAGGTCAGACCATCGACTCCGATGGCATGTTAACCAGTCCGGATGGGAGCGTGACGCCCATCGTCGACCATCTGATCGTCAAGAACGGCCGCGTGCAAGTCGTGAAAGACGGGGTGGCCAGCCCGCTCGCGGGCGAGTTCGCCCTGCCCGATGGTTCAAAGGTCACCGCCGATGCCACCCAACGCATGCGCGACGGGAAGCTGCGCCGGTTGCTGGATGGTCAAACCCTCAAACTGGATGGAACCTCCATCCCCGTGACCGATACGGCGTCCCTGCAAGGCGGCAAGGTTGTGCTCTTCAAGGATGGCGGCCGAATCGAGTTAAGACGTGGCCAATTCATGGCGATGTCGGACGGTTCCAAGGTGAGCGGCGACGGTTATGTGATCAAGGCGGATGGGAGCCGAGTGAATCTCAAGGAAGGTGAGATCCTGAAATTGGAAGGCGTCTCCACCTTGAACCGTTAAGCGCCTGCGCGCTTCACCCCCGATCCCTACCCTCACCCGGCCTTGCGGCCACCCTCTCCCATCCGATGGGAGAGGGGCTGGGGTAAGGGCTCTTTTCCGTGTAGGTTCATGGCCCCAATTCGCGTGCATCAGCAGGTGGAGGCTCTCCACGTCCTTGGGCGGATCCAGCTCAGGACATTATTGGCCACTGGAATGGTTCCAGGAGGTGTCATCGTCCTGGTCTTTCTCCTTCGGCTGCGCGAGGGAGGTGCGTCCTAGCACCCAGGATAAATCGGCGCGTTCCTCCTTACGGAGTTTTATGGGCAGCCTGGCGGCGTCGGGTTGAGCGGGAGGCGTGGTGCTGCCCAGACTCCACATTTTGAATTCGCTATGGCCATCGGCGAAAACAAAGTTCGCCCCGCCCAGATGGTATGAGGCGGGCAGATCAATCCATTGGCCGCTATAATAACGGTTCAGGAAATAACCGTCGTTGATGCTGTCGGGATGTTCTTCGACGAAGGCAAAAATCGTGGACGGATCGGGGATGTCGGCCATGCGAAAGAACTGGCGGTAAGCGGGGTTATTGCTGTTGACGTTTCCGGTAAGGAACTCTCCGGCATTGCCCAGCATGGCATTCATGGAGACGCTGCGCACCCGCTCGATAAAGCCGGCGTCTCGTTGCCTGGGGTCAAGGACATGATCGGACGGACATCGGAACACGCTGCCCACCCCCGAGAGGTACGGCCCGAGCCCTCCAGCCAGCAAGAGGAAGGTATTGGTGTTCTCGGGTTCCACCTCCCAGCTCATGACATTGTTGACCCAATTCAGGTATTCGCCTGACTGAATGGTGGCTTCGGTGCCGGCTTTACCCATGTTGTAAGGCAACTGATCGTCATGATCATGAGTATACAGATGGAGGGCGACTCCAAGTTGGCGCAGATTATTGGCGCAGTAGGTGGCGGTGGCCCGGCCCTTCGCCCGGGCCAGGTTCGGCAAGAGCAAGGCCGCCAGGATGCCAATGATGACAATCACCACCAGCAACTCGACCAGGGTAAAAGCCCGCCAGGAAACCGCGGAGGAGCGGGGGACGAAATGGCTGGCGAATTGGCTAGCCCGGATGCGCGGTGAAACCGCGGCTGCTCTTGCATTGGCTGGCGGTACGATCATGAGCCTGGCGCTGGAGCGGGAACCTAGGGGCATTCTAAACTGGCGTTCGGGTCTGTCAACCCTCTCGCTCCTGCTCCTCCTGCTAAAACCGTTGCAATCTGCATAAAGGGCCCCTTAGGATTTGGCGTCTCATCGCCGGCGCGGGGCTGGGCCGTTACATGACCGATTACAAAGTCAGGTTCGAGGTCTTCGAAGGACCGTTGGATCTCCTTCTTTATCTCATCAAGAAGGACGAAGTCGACATCTACGAGGTGAACCTCACGCAATTGGCCAGGCAATTCATCGAATATATCGAGGTCATGCGCATGCTTGACCTCGAGATCGCCGGCGAGTTCCTGGTCATGGCCTCCACCCTCATGTACATCAAAAGCCGCGAACTCCTGCCGGTCGACCAGCAGGTGGCCGTGGAGGGCGAGGACGAGGACGAAGATCCGCGCTGGGAACTCATCCGGCAACTGGTTGAATACAAGAAATTCAAGGACGCTGCCGCCCAACTGCAATCGTTGGAAGTACGGCAGGAAGGCGTCTTCCCGCGCCTGCCCGTGAAGCCGGATTTCGCCCAAGACGAAGCCCCTGCTCCGGCCCAAGCTTCCCTCTTTGACCTGATCAACGCCGTCAATGCGGTCCTCAAACGGCTGAACGACAAAGAAGACCTGCGGGATATTTTCGAAGACAAATGGACCGTGAGCGAGAAGCTCGAGTTCATCATGCAGGAGATCACCCAGAACGGCTCGCTCAGATTCTCCTCGCTCTTCGCCAGCACGACCAGCCGGACCGAAGTGGTGGTGACATTCCTGGCCATGCTGGAACTGATTCGGCTCAAGCAGATCGTGGCCCTCCAGGAATCGCCTTTCGGAGAGATTGAGCTGGCCCCGGCTTCGCCGCCCCCCTTGAACACCGGCCGAATCTACGCGGAAGCCGTGGTGGAAGCCGCCCAGGCCAAACCGGTTTCGTCCGCCCACCCCGAGCCTAATCCCGCTGTCGTCTTGACTCCGCCTCATGGAACTTAAGTTTATCCTCGAAGCCATTCTGTTCTCGGCCCAGCAGCCGCTGACCCCCAAAGAGCTGCGCGAACTTCTGGGCCGGGCCCCGCAGCATTCCAGCGAGCTGCCGGTGCACGCGCTCAAAAAAACGTCCCAGGCCGCCATCGAGACGGCGCTCGAAGAACTCGCCCGCGAACATGAACAAGCCCAGCGCAGTTATCGGCTGATCTGCGTGGCGGGAGCGTGGCAGTTCGTCAGCCAACCTGAGTTCGCTCCCTGGATCAAAGCCCTGGTCGGCCACAAAAGCCGCCCGCCGCGCCTTTCTCAACCAGCTCTTGAAACGTTGGCGATCATCGCTTATCGCCAACCCGTCACTCGCGCCGAGATCGAACAGGTCCGCGGCGTGGCCGTGGATGCAGTCATGCAGACTCTGCTGGAGCGCGCCTTGATTGAGGCCGTCGGACGCGCCGAAGTCGTCGGCCGGCCCATCACCTACGGGACCACTCGCGGTTTCCTGGAGTATTTCGGCATTCGCAGCCTCGACGAATTGCCGGTTGCCGATGAACTGCGCCGCGTCGTGGTGCACCGACCGGAAGGATTGCTTACCGCGGATGCCGGACTGGTCACCGTCCCGCCGGAGCAGTTAACCCTGGCAGATGCCCCGGCCGCCTCGGACCAAGCGGAAGCCTCGACGGATCCAGCCGCAGCGGCTACTGCCGCCGCCGATGCCCCCGAATCGGCCGAGAACCGTTTGACTCCCCGGCCCGCTTCTTAAGTGTCCGCACCTCCCGCGATGACCATCGCCGCTCACCGCAAGGCCATCGACAAGCTCGACGAACAGATCGTCGGTCTCCTCAACGAGCGGACCGAGCACGTGCTGAAGATTGGGGCGATCAAATTGGAGGCAGGCGAGGAGATTTATGCGCCGCACCGGGAGCTGGCCGTGCTGCAGCGCGCCTGCAAACACAATGCCGGGCCGCTTCCCAACGAGGCCTTGCGCGCCATCTATCGCGAAATCATGTCCAGCGCCTTGGCGCTCGAAAAAACCATGATCATCGGATACCTCGGTCCGGAGGCGACCTTTACTCATCAGGCGGCCATCCAACGTTTCGGCTCCAGCCTCGGGTATGCGCCGCAAAAAACCATCGCCGACGTTTTTCTCGAGGTGTCCAAAAACCGTGCCGATTACGGGGTCGTGCCGGTCGAGAATTCCACGGAAGGCGTGGTGGCTCACACCCTCGACATGTTCGTCGACAGCGACTTGAAGATCGTGGCCCAGATCGTTTTGCCCATCCAACATTGCCTGCTGAGCCGAGCGCGCCGCGCCGAGATCCGCAAACTTTACATCCATCCGCAGACCCTGGCCCAATGCCGGTTCTGGGTTCATCGCCACTTCTCTCAAGCCGAGATCATTGAAACCTCTTCCAACGCCCGTTCGGCTGAACTCGCCGCGCGCGATCGCCGCTCGGGAGCCATCGCCGGCACTCTGGCCGCCGAAAAATATCGGCTCCCGATCCTCGAAAAGGATATCCAGGACAGTTCGGCCAACGCCACCCGGTTCCTGGTTTTGGGACGCAAAGGACCGCCCCCGACCGGCCGCGACCGCACCAGCATCATGTTTAGCATCGCCGACAAAGTCGGCGCGCTGCACCGCGCCCTCGCTCCATTCCGCAAATATCGGCTGAACATGACCAAAATCGAAAGCCGCCCCAGCAAACGGAAAGTCTGGGAATATTTCTTTTTCGTAGACTGCGACGGCCATATCGAAGAACGCAAAGTAGGCCGAGCCGTCGAAGAACTCCAACTGCACTGCAGCTTCGTGAAGGTGCTGGGCTCTTATCCCAAGGCGGAATAAGGCAACATTTAGTCGAGGCAGTTGAGTAGCTGACGCTTCTCGGGGCCCATTTTTCTGCCAGCCATTTTTCTGCCCTCCCCGGTGCGTGCAGAAAAAGCGAGCTCCGGGTTCAAGGTTCCCGGTTCGGGGTCCCGGTTCGCCATTCGCGGTTCAGTCAGCACGCGGCAAGGTAGTAGGCACAGATCCGGATTCAAGCATCTCGGCCGCTACCTACCTACTCCGAAAAACCCCGAACCCTGCCAGCCATTTTTCTGCCCTCCCGGTGCGTGCAGAAAAAGCGAGCTCCAGGTTCAAGGTTCCCGGTTCGGGGGTCCCGGTTCGCCGTTCGCGGTTCAGCACGCGGCAAGATAGTAGGCACAGATCCGGATTCAAGCATCTCGGCCGCTACCTACCTACTCCGAAAAACCCCGAACCCTGCCAGCCATTTTTCTGCCCTCCCGGTGCGTGCAGAAAAAGGGCGAGCGTCCAAAGCGCGCCCGAGCCCGGGCATCACTTGGCCGGGCCCAGGAGATGTTCGATCACTAATTGATCGAGCGCCTGGTAATCCCGGTTCTCGATCCGTTGCCGGGCTGCCTTCTCATTAAAGGAACGCGCCTTTTGCACCAGGCGCAGGAAGGTGCGCCGGCTGTTCAGCAACGCATCCAGCCAATGCTCCGGTTTGGTCGTGCGGAACGGATGAACATCAAAACACACATACTCCCCCTTCTTCCCGTAGCCGTGCCGTTCCAGGGCGCGCACCTGGTCGAAGGCGCTGCGCAGACTGACATTGCCGAACGGGCGGTCCTGGTCGTATTTGAGGCCGTTCTGATCATTCAAGTGCAGTGACCAGAGCTTGCCGAAGCGCATTGCGAAATCGATCTCATCGGCCGGATCCAGCCCCGCCAGAATGGCATGCGCCGATTCAATTAAACATCCCACCCGCTTCGGATCCCGGGTCAGCCCCGCCAGAGCCAAGGCATGGCCAATGGTGGGAATGTAGGCATGATCCATGGGCTCATTGGGCTTGGGCTCGATCACGATCCGGATCCGCCGGTCATGCGCCAGCATGCGATCCAAGGCTTCCACCAGATAATCGATGCACCGGGCCGCATCCTTCGATTCGCGGATGTAACTGCCCTCGCGGGCCAGCCAAAGCACGATTAAATCGGTGCCCAGATCTTTGGCGAGGTCAAGGCAGCGCAGCGACCGATCGATGGCATAACGGCGGCATTTCGGATCGTTGCTGGTATAAGCGCCATCGATCGTTTGGGGGGCAAACCATAACCGGGGCGCCACCATCTCGGCGGCAATGCCAAAATCATCCAGCCGCTTCTTTAACGCCTTGGCTTCCTTCCGAACTTGCGTCCCGGATTTGCTGTCGATGTCCGGCACCGCATCGTCGTCGTGAAACATCATCGCCTCGAAGCCATGCTTCTTGAGCTGTGCCAGTTTCCAGTCAAAACTTTGCGGCGGACGCGTAGTCGGGCCATAAGGATCCTGGCCTTCACTGATATTCCACGGCCCAAAACAAAAGCGGTAAGGATGCTGGTCTGCCATAAACGATTTCGTGTGCCGGACAGGCTAAGAAAAACAGGCCGAACCGGGAAAGGAAAAAGCGACGAATGCCTGGCCTGCGCTCATCCACGTTGATCGGCGGGCTGCGACATTAGCCACAAAGTTCCCGCTCGAGCGTAAGAATTGGGCGCGTTTTCCGTATGCCTCATCAGCTTATGATGATCCTGGTGCGCGGATTGAGCCGAACGTGCGATCCTTCTCGCTTTTCAAAGTGCGCGCGTCGGCATAGTCTCGCGCGCATGGAGCCCGAACAGGTAGGAGCCACAGGCCCATCGGAAGCGGGCGCGTTGTTCCCGGTCACACAATGGAGTTTGGTCCAACGCGCTCAAGGGGAGTCCACGGTTGCCTTGAACACCTTGTGTAGCAAGTACCGGCGTCCGTTGCTGGCTTGGATGCAAAGCCGGCAGCGGGAGCTGCATGGCCTGGAGCCGGAAGACCTGGTCAATGCATTTCTCGCCTTCAAGTTGCCGCAACAGATTCTCAAGACGGTTACTCCGGAGAAGGGCAAATTCCGCTCGTTCGTTAGGATATGTTTGAAGAATTATGCGAGTGACGAGGTGGCCAAACGGCAGGCTGCCATCCGTGGAGGAGGCGTGGCCCATCAGTCCGTCGATGAAGTTAATGAACAAGGCCAGTCGGTGGTTGAGCCGCTCAGTGTTGAGGCCAGGGCCGATGAAGAATTCGATCGGTCCTGGGGCCTGGCGATCCTCGAAAGCGCCATCCACAAGCTGGAAGATGAACTGAGCCGCAAAGGACATCTTCGGTTATGGCACCGGCTGGAGTCGCTGCTTTACGAGGAGGTGGGCGCACCGGGTTACGCAGAAGTGGCCCGGGATTTGGAGATGTCGACCGCATCGCTCCACACGGCGGCTTGCCGGATCCGGCAACGGCTAAGAACTCTGATTCGTGAAGAAGTCAGAGAGACGGTGGCTAGTCCGGAAGATTTCAAGCAAGAGCTCAAGCAGTTCATCACTTTGTTTGGCCGTTCGCGCCGGCCATGAGACGGCTGGGCTGGCGCCGCTGGTTTCTTTGCGTTTGAACACCGCCCTGACAACCCCGGAAGATGGGCCGAAGCGTTGTCGTTCGTGTGGCGCAGATCTGGTCCCGGACGCGGCAGGGCGGGTGTGCCCTCATTGTGCCATGCAAGACGCCCTGGAGGCGTTGGGAGCCGAGGACACCGCGCCCTTGGATCTAAGCGGCCTTGTTCCTTCTGAGAGTCTTTTGCCGGGCGCGGCGGGAGTTGAGCCTCAATCTTCAAAAGTCATTGGAGACTATGAGCTGGACGAAGAACTCGGCCGGGGCGGCATGGGGATCGTCTATCGTGCTCATCACCGGGAGCACAAACAGCATGTCGTGGCGCTCAAGATGATCACCTTCTCGCGGCCGTCGGATCAGACCTCTTTCCTGAAGCGGTTCCGGATCGAGATCGACGCGGTCGCCGTGCTCAACCATGACCATATCGTCAAGATTTACCATACCGGCGAACACGAGCGGCAACTCTACTTCACCATGCAATATGTTGAAGGCAGCGATCTGCGAAAGGAGTTGGAGCAACACAACGCCGGCCTCCCGCTGCGGCGTGCCGCCGAATTGATGATCCCGATCGCTCGCGCCGTTCATCATGCGCACGAACACGGCATTCTCCATCGAGATCTCAAGCCCGGAAATATCCTGCTGGCAGCCAATGGCAAACCGTACGTCAGCGATTTCGGCCTGGCCAGGGTTCGACAGGACGTTGCTCCAATCCGCCTCGCCCCGGGTGTTGCGGCCGATGAACGTCCCCATATAACCCAGCTTGGCCAGGGAATGGGGTCGCCTGGCTACACTTCACCCGAACAAGCCGAAGGCCGTCTTGATGAACTCACCACCGCCAGTGATGTGTTTAGCCTTGGGGCCATCCTCTATCATCTGATCACCGGTCGAGCGCCTTTACCAACCAAATCCTGGCACACGCCCGAGGACTGGGCGGAGTATGTGCGGCTGGCGTGCGCGGCAAACTATGCCAAGGCGTCCTCCTGGAACGCCAAGGCGGGAGCGGATCTGGATGTAATCTGTGCGCGATGCTTGGAACCCGACCCGAAACAGCGCCCGGCTTCTGCCGCCGAACTCGCGCTGCAATTGGAGAGGTGGCTTCAGCGCGAGCCGATCCCCTGGCGCCCGGTGCCCTGGTGGCAGGCCATCACGTTGTGGGCGGCGCGCAAACCAGCCTTGGCCAGTCTCACCATCGCGATTGCTCTGGCTGCGATGTTTGGGCTCGCCGGTGAGTCCTGGCGACGACGCGCGGCGGAGCGAACCGCGCAGGCGCAGACGGCCAACCAACGCCGGCTGCTCCAGGCCATCGGAAGCCAGTTTCGGGAGGATCGCGCCGATCTCGCCTTGGGCCTCCTGGCCAGAGCGTTGCGGGAACGGCCTCATGACCGCGCCGCCGCCGAGCGGCTTCTCAATGCTCTCAGTCAACGCACCTTTTTAGTTGCCACAACCATGGGGATGCCGCTCCCGCCAGATGCCGGTGAATTCAACCCGAACGAGAACCGCCGTGTCTTGAGCGAGCATACGAACGCCATCACGGTCCTGAATCCCCAGAATCACCACGTCTGGTTTGTGATCCCCGACGCGCATCAGCGCGTCATTCGCAGCGTTCGGTTCAGTCCCGACGGCAAGCGCCTGGTGAGTGCGGCCGCGGATTCCAATGCGATCGTTTGGGATGCGTCCAGCGGAGCGCGCCAGTTGGTGCTGCCTCATTCTGCCCCGGTAAATCACGCTGAGTTCAGTCCAGACGGTGCTCTCATCGTCACCGCCTGCCGCGACCGCACCGCGCGCCTCTGGGACGCCAGGAATGGGCAAAGCGTCGGCTTGCCTTTGTCGCACGACGACTCCGTGAGCACAGCGCGCTTTAGCGCGGACGGGCAGTTTATCCTCACTGCTTCCGAAGACCGCACCATCCGGCTGTGGGACGCCAATGGGACCGGCCAAGCTAGTGAGCCGGGGCGTTTATCCACGGCGGTCATTGATGCCCGGTTCGCGCGGGATGGCCGCCACGTGGTTACGGTCGACTTTGATGATCGAACCAACACTTTTCTCCTAACTCAGCGTGTGTTGTGGACCGCTGCTACCACGGGTGAAACGGCCAGGGCGCTCAGTCCCCCAGTCCAGACTCAACCGTTGACCGAACTTCGCCGAAAGCTGGCTGCCCATGTTGGAACTGAGATTCTAGACCTCGCGCTCAGCCCGGATGGGCGTCTCCTGGCGGCCGGTTGTGCCGATGGGGCAGCCCGGCTTTGGTTGACGCGGACACTGGAGTCGGCGGTGGAACCAATGGTCCATGATTCCAAGGTGAATTGCGTGCGGTTCAGCCCGGACGGTCGGCGCCTTCTGACCAGTACCTCCACAGCCATGGTACGTCTCTGGGACGTGCAAACGGGTCAGCCTTTGAACGATCCGGACTTGTCTCCATCCAGATTATGGGCGGTGGCGTTTTCGAGCGAAGGCCGGTGGGGGATCACTTCGGCCGGACAGAAATTCGAGATCCCATCGGTGGAACACAATATTCCGGACTGGTTGCCGCAGTTGGTGGAGAGTTTTGTGGCCGTGCCGTATTCGCCGGCTGGTGGGCAACGGCCATCGGTTGGCATGCCGCTCGATGAGGCCGCCTGGTCGCAGCTGCCGCCGACGAATCAGCTGGCACGTTGGATCAAGCGAGCCTTGGGCCACCCAACGTCAGAATGAGGGCAATGAGGGCCACGTTGCCTGACATCGTGTTGTCCCAGGATCGCCTGCCGCTCATGCTCATCGTCCTGAGCGGCCTGCTTTGGTCTCGCGGCCTGGCGGCAGACCTGTTCGAACAACGAACCACTGACCTGCCTGGTGAGATGAACACCATGCAAGGGGAGGTCTCCTTTCAGGCCCTGCAGCGAACCGAGGAACCCGTCAAGCAAGCACCCAAGCAGCTTAACTTCGGCGATGCTCTCCGCACGCACGCGCTGAGCCGTGCCACCGTGACTATCACCAATGGCAGCGACATTTATTTGAGCCAAATGACCCGGCTCGCCATTGTCGCCGTCCCCGATCGGCCTAACCTTCCCGCCCTCGATCTCCGAACGGGCCGCGCCCGCTTCATCAGCCGGGGTGGTCCGGCTTCGACTCTTTTTCAATCGCCGACCCTGAGCGGCAGCAACCGCGGGACCGAATTCCTGATTGAAGTGGAGCCAGGCGGGACCGTCCTCACGGTTTTTGAGGGCGAAGCTGAAGTAGGCAATGCGGACACGGCGCAAGCGGTGCGGATTCGGAGCGGCCAGCAAGCAATCGCCTTGTCGGGAAGGCCGATCGAGGTGCGAGCCGTCATCGCGGCGGAAAAAATCGTCCAATGGTGGATTTATTATCCCGGCATATTGGATCCAGAAGAACTGGGCCTCAGGCCGGCGGAGCAAGCAGACCTGGCGCCTGCCGAGCAGACGCAACTGGCCCTTTCGCTGAAGGCCTATCGCGAGGGCAATCTGGTGGAAGCCCTCAAACAATATCCTGGGTATCCGGAACCGGCCGACCCGGCCAGCGATGCGCGTCGATATTATCTTGCGGGCATTTTGCTCTCCGTTGGCGCGGTGGATCGGAGCGAAGCTCTGTTGAGCCGCGCCCCTGCGGGCGCGTCGCTGGCCCGCGCCTTGCGCACGATGATTCGGGCCGTGCAAACGCTGGACGGCAGCGTGACTGCGCGCGCGGATTATCCTGAATCCGCAAGCCAGGATCTGAGATCAAGCAGCGAACGGGTCGCTCGTTCCTATGCGCACCAAGCCACCAACAATCTCGAGGCTGCCTTGGAAGATGCGCGCGCTGCGACCAGCCTTTCGCCGGAGTTTGGTTTTGGCTGGGCCCGGGTCGCGGAACTGGAGTTCAGTTTTGGGCACGCTGGCGCCGCGCACGATGCGGTGCAGAAAGCGATTGCTTTCACCCCACACAACGCCCAGGCCCACGCCCTCAACGGGTTCCTGCTGGCGGCGGACAACCGGACCGGTGAGGCCCTGGAGGCGTTTGACACCGCCATCGCCATCGACCCGGCGCTGGGCAACGCCTGGCTAGGCCGCGGCCTCTGCAAGATTCGTCGCACTCGAGAGTTCTTCTCGTTTTCCGTGGCGAAGAAGAATGGCGGAACAAACGGGAACACCTCGCCATCGGCTTTGGACGACCTCCGCACGGCAGCGGCGCTGGAGCCTTCGCGTTCACTGCTCCGCAGTTACCTGGGCAAAGCCTTTGCGGAAGCGGCCCTTGACCATCAGGCTCTAAAGGAATTTGCGGTGGCCAAGCACCTGGACACAAATGATCCGACCCCATGGCTTTACAGCGCTTTGCTCCATCGCGAAGAGCATCGCATCAACGAGGCGGCGCGCGATCTGGAGCGGTCGATCGCGCTGAACGACAATCGGGCGGTCTATCGTTCCCGCTTCCGTCTTGACGAAGACCGGGCGGTGCGCAGCGCGAACCTGGCGGATGCGTATGCACAAGCCGGAATGAGGGAAGTCAGCGTGGGTGAGGCGGCCCGCTCCGTGACCTATGAATACGCCAATCACTCCGCCCACTTGTTCCTGGCGCAAAGTTACGATGCCTTGCGTGATCCGACCCGGTTTAATCTGCGTTACGAGACGGTGTGGTTTAACGAATTATTGCTGGCCAACATTCTCGCGCCAGTGGGTGCAGGCAACATGTCTCAAACCATTTCCCAGCAGGAATACACACGATTGTTTCAGCAGGATGAACTCGGTCTGTTCAGTTCGACGGATTACCGCAGCGACGGCCAGGTTCGCCAGATCGCCTCCCAGTTCGGGACCTTTGGCAATACCAGCTATGCGCTCGACGTGGATTACCAGCACAACGAAGGCACACGGCCCAATAATGAATTGGAGCGCCTGGAGGTTTATCTGACGGCCAAGCAGCAGTTGACCCGCCAGGATTCGGTCTTTTTGCTCACGAAATATGAAAACTTTCAGGCCGGGGACAATTTCCAGTATTACGATCCCGCCCAGGCCAGCCGCAACTTTCATGGCGAGGAGTTCCAGGAACCGCTCTTGCTCGGAGCTTATCATCGTGAATGGTCGCCGGGCGTGCACACGCTGTTCGCCGCCGCCCGGCTGATCAATGATCAAACCGCGTCTGATCAGGGCGTGAACCAACTACTTCTGACCACGAACGGGCCCGGTCAGGTCACCGCGGTGAACGAGTTTCTCTTTGATCCGTTCGGCAATGACGTCGGCGGCCTCGCTCTAGATTATCGCAGCCAATTCGAGATCTATTCCTTCGAGCTCAATCAACTTTTGCAGCACCAGCGTCACACCGATACGATCGGCGTGCGCTATCAGTTTGGAGAGTTTCTCACCCGCGCCCGATTGTTTAATGTCGTCCCGACCAACTTCGCCAGTTCCTTTGCCGACCCGCCGGCCCATGGAAGTTTTACCGAAGACTTCAACCGGTTGTCTCTCTATGGCTATCACACCTGGCAAATTGTTGATCCGTTATTCGTGACCGCGGGGCTGTCTTACGATCAGATGACCTTTCCAGAAAATTACCGGCGCCCTCCGCTTTCTGCCGGCACGGATCATCGCGATCAACTGTCGCCGAAGGCGGCCTTGGTCTGGCGGCCGGCCAAGCCATTGACCTTCCGTGGCGCCTATACCCGGTCGTTGGGCGGGGTCAGCTTCGATGAAAGCTTCCGGCTTGAACCCACCCAACTGGCCGGTTTTCCTCAGGCTTTCCGAACCATCATTTCGGAATCCGCAGTGGGGTCGGTCGTGGCGCCGAAATTCGACACCGCCGGGGCCGCGGTCGACCTGGCGTTGCCCTCAGGAACGTATCTGAGTCTGCAGGGAGATTATCTGCGCTCTCAGGTCGAGCGGACGATCGGAGCGTTTGTGTTTGATGGCACTTTTGGGACGGCCAACATTTACCCCTCTTCAACCCGTGAGAGTCTGGATTATGTCGAACGCGCCGCGGCTGTGACCCTGAACCAACTGATTGGTCGGGAATGGTCATTGGGCGCGCGCTATCGTTTTACGCGCTCGGAGCTGGAGCGGGCGTTTGACCAAATCTCTCGTTCCGTGCTGCCGCGCATCAGCCGTGATGCCGACTTGCACGATAGCGAGCTCTTTGCGCTGTTTAATCATCCATCCGGCTTCTTTGCTCGCTGGGAATCGCATTGGTATCACCAGGAAAATTCCGATCTGCCCGGGGAAGATTTCATGCAACATAACATTTTTGTAGGCTACCGCTTTTGGCGTCAGCGCTTGGAAATGATGGTGGGTGGGTTGAACCTGACCGATCAAGATTATCGGTTGAACCCGCTGACTCCCTACTCCGAGCTGCCCCGTGAACGGGTCCTGTCGCTCCGAATGAAACTGCAGCTCTGACCGCATTCGCCGGCGCGTCTGGCTGTCTCTGGTCATGTGGTATCAACCCATCCAAGTCCGCAAGTCCTTTGTCGCGCTTGTCGCGCGTTTGTCGTTGCCAATCGGCTTGGGATCGCTAGCATGCGGGGTGGTTTCTCCACGAGCGAGGTCCAAACACTATGACGTCGAAATGAGTATTTGCTCGGCTCCGATATTCTTCCGCGGCCGCATTCTTTTTCTGTGGCTGGTTCTGGGCTTGGTGAGTTCGCTTCGGCCGGCATTTGGGGCACCGGGCAACGATGCCTTCGCGAATCGGCCAAACCTGGTCGGGGCGAGCGGTTCGATCTTGGGCACGATGATCGGGGCGACGACCGAACCCGGCGAGCCACCGGGGTTTGGCATCCCGGACGGCGGTAGCATATGGTATTCGTGGACGTCGCCGGTGACCGGCAAGGCGGTGCTGGTGGCAGGGGGCGATATTTTCAACGAAGCGGACGTGTTCACCGGTGGCTCCTTGGCTGCCCTGGTGGTGGTAAGCAACCGAAGTGAAGGCTACGTTTCAGACGGGACCTACGTCTGGGATGCAACCAACAACGTGACTTACCAAATCCGCATCCGGAATTGGTTGCCGGACGACGCGTTTGATGGAGTGGACCTTGGTTGGCGAGTTGATGCGCCTCCGCCCAACGATGACCTGGCCCATGCGACCCTGCTCAACGGCCTGGATGTAGTGATGACCGGCTCACTGGCGGGAGCGACGCGGGAAGTGGGGGAACCGGGCGTGTTGGGGAATACCATATGGTTCCGCTGGGCTGCGCCTGTGGCCGGCCGAGTGACTGCCTCCTCAAGCGAGACTTTTAACAGGAGCTCTTTGGAAGTGTATAGCGGCAGTCTTTTTGGCGGCCTTACGCCGGTGATAAACATTGATCCAGCCGTTTGGGATCAGAGGCGTATGTGGAGGACTGGGGCGGGTAGTGAGTACTATTTGCAGATCAGCATGCCTAATAACACGCTGGGCGGGCCGGTGCAATTGTCGCTGCGATTCGATCCTTATCCGGTGAACGACGATTTCTCCAACGCCACCACGATTAATGGCAGCGATGCGACCGTGACCGGCAGAAACATTGGCGCCACCAGCGAGGTGGGTGAGCCAAGACAAACCTCGGGCGGCCCGCATAATTCGGTTTGGTGGAAATGGACCGCGCCGGCGTCGGGTGAGTTTAGCCTCTCAACTGACGGCAGCACGTTCGACACGGTTCTCACGGTTTACTCGGGCGCGGTCCTGGCGGGGTTACATTGGGTGGCAGCCGATGACGACAGCGACGCCGGCCTGAAGAGCCGGGTTGTCTTTCGGTCGGTGGCTGGCGAGACCTATTTGATCTCTGTGGCGGGGTTTGGAGGCTTCCGCGACGAAGGGACAATATCTTTGCGACTGAGGTCGCAAGCGGCCGCGGTCAGGCCGGCGGTGTCAGCCGCCGCTTTGCCCAATGTCAAACTCACCAAGGAAGGGATCGTCAATTCCCTCTTGGTCCAGGCGGACCGGAAGATCATTGTGGCGGGAACCTTTTCGGCGGTGAACGCCGAGGATCGCCAGAACCTTGCCCGTCTGAACGTCAACGGCACGCTGGATCTAACTTGGGCAGCGACAGTGGAGGGTGAAGTCCGGGTGATGTGCATTCATAGCAACGACCTGTTCCTCGGCGGCACCTTCACGGTGGTGAACGGAGTGCGCCGGGCCGGCCTGGCCAAATTAAGCCTGCAAGATGGAAGTTTGGACGCGGATTGGGATGTTCCGGTCGGCGGAAGCGTGGATGCGCTCGTGGTGACGAATGGATGGGTCTTTGTCGGTGGCTGGTTTAATTCCATCGGGGGCTTGGCGCTGACCAATCTGGCCAAAGCGACCGTCGCGAGCCCGGGATTGGTGCAACCGAATTGGACATTGCGACCCTCTGAAGGCGTGAGGGCACTGCTCCTGCATGGAGGCGATGTGTTCGTGAACGGGAAAAGGCGGCTCGATCAGCAAACCGGCATCGTTTCATCCTGGAATCCGGTGCGGCCGCCCGGGGACCCATTATTCGACGGGAACGATTTGGATGCAGAATACATGGTGGTGATTGGCACCAATCTAATCGTCGCCGGCGTCAACTGGCCCAGCTGGAACTCGGTGCTGCGGGTCGGGTTGGCCGAGGACGCGAAATACGATCCGGATTGGAGGGCTGGTTTTGGCGATCCCGGGGACGTTCAATTTGCAGGACTTACTTCGATTGGGAACACCTTGTTCGTTATGATGAACTCCCCGGAGTATTTTGATCTCAACTCGGTCTATCGATTAGAGCTTTACCCCAGCCAAGCCCCGAGTTCCTGGGAGAACCCGACTTTCGCCAGCCCCAGATATGTATCGGATGGATTCGATTCGTTCACCGCTTCCACTTCATTGCGAGCGTTAGCGAGTGACGGCTCGCGCGTGATCGTAGGAGGCGGCTTCGGCTCGGCCAATGGAGTCCGTGCGCTTTGTCTCGGTGCCTTTGATCCAGTCACCGGTCGGCTGGATCCGGAGTTCTCGGCTCACGTGCAACGGCCGGGTTCCGTGCTGGCGATGGGGCAGCAGCCTGACGGCAAGCTGGTGATCGGTGGAGAGTTCGCGTTTATAGGTGAGTTGGCTCGGGGCAACATCGCGCGGTTCAATCCGGATGGATCCCTTGATGATTCCTGGTTCCCCGAAGTCGATGGGGCGGTGACAGCGTTGGATGCCAACGAATCCGGATTATTTATCGGCGGCTATTTCGGCAGCATCGGCGGCACCCGCCGCCAATTCCTGGCCAAGATGGATACGGCCGGGAGTTCTGGCCCGGATCTTTCCTGGGACGCTGACACGTTGATTTCCCGACCTGATCATTGGGATGCGAGGCCGGTCCGGGACCTGGCGGTGATCGGGAATAAGCTGTTCGTGGCGGGAGCGGGGGAAGGTTGGACCTTTGCCGTGCTGGACGCGGCGACGGCAGCGGTCGAATTCACCAACTCGGCTGATATTTCACGGATCGTGAAAGGGCCGCCAGGCAAAGTTACCGTGGCCGGAAAGTTTACGGAATTCGCCGGTACGCCGCGAGCCGGCCTGGCCCGACTGGATGCGAATTCGCCCTATGCCCTTGATTCGGCCTGGGCCCCGCCCGTCATCCGCGCTTCCTATCAGGAAGTCGCCGCTGTGGCGGTTGACTCGAGCAACGTGTTCGTCGCCGTCGAGTCCTATCCGGATCCGATCTGGAGTCTGCAAAAGTTTCAAGTGACTGGTTCGGGAGCCGCGGTTAGTGGATGGGCACCGCCGGAAGGTTTCAGGGCCAAGTCCGGAGACAGCATAAGTTCGTTGGCTTCACTCAGTTCGCATCTCTATGTGGGTGGGATGTTCTGGCCGGTAGGTGCGCCGGCTCCGCCTACTGGCGATGGGGGTAATACGATTCTTCTGCGCCTCGACGCAAGCACTGGCGTGCTGGACGGCGAGTGGAACGGAGGCGCCTCCGCGGATTCGGGGCCGGCGAACGTTCTGCTCGTGTCCGGCAATAAACTGTTCATCGGTGGACAGTTCGCGCGGTTGGGCGAGCAGTCCCGCTTCGGTCTGGCCGAGTTGGCCGTCCCTTCCGCGCCCGTGCTGCTCAAGGAAGCGAACGGCAGAATTGTCATACTCAGGAATCCGCAGGATGGTCCCGAAGTCACGCACTTTCGGATTCTGGCTGTGAGCGGCGGGGCGCTCAGCCATTGCGCTAGTGGATTACCAGTAGCGGTGGGCGATTTCATCTCGGTGGCCGAGGCTGAAGCGGGCTTGTGTTTCGCCAGCAGCGGGGGGTCGGCTTTGATCACGGCGGTGTCCGCGACCGGCCAGAACTCCGCCAGCACAGCGGTTGTTCCAGCGTCGTTGGATCCGTTGGCGGCGTCGGCACCGGTCTTCAGCTTCAGTCAAGAGGAGTATGCCATCGAGGAAAGCAAGGATCGCGTTAATCTCACTATTCTTAAGCGTGGCCTGGGCGGTGGCACGGTCCGTGTGGTTACTTCCAACGGCACCGCGGTCGCCTCGCAACTCCTCGATCCACAGGATTTCCGTGGAGGCACAGCATTCGTCACGTTGAATGTCGGGGTGAGCAATTTGGTGGTGCCCATCTTCCTGGATCAAGACGACCAGTATGAGGGCGACGAGACTTTTTATGTTCATCTGGCCGAGCCCAGCTCAGGGGCGCGCCTGGGTTTCCCGGCCGTGGCACGCGTCGTGATCAAGGATGACGACCGGTTTGGCCCTGGAGGATCGTTTTTGAGCAACGCTCCGCCGGCGGCGCGTCTGGTGGCCGCGGGTACTCTCACGATCCAGCTTGCACCTGCGGAGGTGGGCCAATGGCGCCTGGCCGGCGAGTGGGATTGGCATGCCAGCGGGGAAACGGTGACCGGATTAATTGCCACGAACTATGAAGTGGAGTTCAAGGAATTCCTGGGCTACGCGGCGCCAGCCCGGCGGACCATTCCGATCCTGGCTGGGCAACCGACGGTGGAGGCCGACAGCTATACGGCGAGCGACACGCCCTCAAGCAGGACGGCGGAACTCACGGTGGTGCTCGGCCCACCGGAACTGGCCGACAACCCGGACCCGGAAGAGCGTGCGGAGTGGCGGCTGCGCGGGCAATCGACTTGGCGACCCAGTGGGGCGGTGATGTCGGGGTTGAGCGTCGGATTTCATGAGATCGAACTCAAGCCGCTCTCCAACTACCTGGCGCAGACTCGCGAGCCGGTCATTTGGATCGACTCGGACCGCATTCGCACGAATTACGCCAGTTATATCAAGTTGTCCGGCGTCGGGACGTTGCAGCCGCGAGTGCTGGATCTGGCGACGGCGACTGGCACGGCGCCTTACTTTTACAACGGACAGATCAAAACTCCTTTGGGAGTAGGCAGCGGCGTCGTGGTCAGGGAACGGGTTGTATTAACCGTCGCTCACCTGTTATTCGACGAAGACAATCTCTCGTCCGTGGGTCGGGAGGCGGTTTACTGGATGTTCCAACGACATGCCGGCAGCTTTGAGCCGGTGCGGCAAATCCCCTACGGCACCGCGATTCTGGATGGTTACGCATCGCAACGGAAGGAGGACCACAATCTCACTCAGGATCGGCCGGTTGGTTCTACGCCGGGCTCTCAAAATCTCGATGTGGCTCTCTTATTTTTTCAGGAGTTGGCTGGCCGCGGTGGTTACGGCGGGTTCATGGCGGCGGAGAATCCCAACCTGCACCTGCTGAGTTCGCGGCTGAAAACGCTGGTCGGCTATCCCAAGGATGGCATTGATCCCAACGCTCAAGGGAAGCTTCACGCCACACCGATGACGACGACTCCGTTCGAGTTGCTCTACCCGGGCAAGAGTGTCTACGTGACTTCTGCGCTCAAAAGTTTTCCCGGAAACAGCGGCGGCCCGCTTTATGTGGAGTCCGAAATCGATCACAGGCTTTACCCGGTCGGGGTGTACCTCGGCCAAAACGCGGTGGGCGCCAGCTTGGTGCGAGCCATTGATGAAACCGTGGTCGATTACATCAATCGCGGTCACGAACTGACAGAGAGTGGCCAAAACCATCCTGGTGGCGGCTGGGATCCCTACATTCCGGGCGTAACCAAGCAACCCATCGGGACGGGATTGCTGACGATTTGGGTGCAGCCTCAAGCCGCCAGGGTAGCCGGGGCAGGCTGGAGGATCCTGCAGAACACGAAAGACACCAGCTATGTAACCAACGAATTCCTCACCTATGCGCTGACAGGCGGCGTCGATTACGATCTCGTCTTTCGGCCTGCCCCAGCCTTCATCACGCCGGCCAACCAGTTGATCCGCGTGAATATTGCCGAAATCTCAACGCTCAAAGTGCGCTACGCCGCCTGGCCCGGCGAGTTGGCCTTGGAATATCCATTCGGATTACGGTTTTACGGCTCCAATCAGGGCCGTTACGAGATCCAATACAGCGATCGCCTGGGCCAAGGCGCCCTTTGGCTGCCTTGGACCAATGTGATTCCTTCCAGCCCCGTTCTGCTGGATATCCCGGTCTGGAACGACGTGTCGCAGCGGTTCTATCGCGTGAAACTTACCCCGCCGTGACCCTCCTGACGGGTTGTCCGCGGGCATTACTCTCCTGAAGACAAGCTGCCTGAAAAGGCCGCGCCAACGCCCGCTCTGTCCATCCATGTGGTCGCGCATAGCCCGGCCGGGCCGTAATCCGCCCACTTCGCGTTGACGCCGGTTGCCGGCCGGTGGTTTACTGCCAGAGTTAAACAAATCATTTCATCCGAACCCCCAACGCTATGAGCGAACCTACATCTAACGACGGCAATGGAGCCCCCGCCCCTGCCCCTGCTGCAGTCCCTGCGACCGCGGAGATTCCATATACGGCGGTGCCGGGCCAGCGGGAAGCCTCGGCGGCCCGGCGGCGTGCGTATCCGTACCGGTTTCCGCGCGATTCGAGGAGTTTGGGCGGTCAATTCACGGTGGCGGAGAACGCGCAACGGTTGTTGCGTTTCTTTTACTTCGAACGACGCCTCATGCAGGCGTTAGGGGCCTGGACGCTGTCCATCCCGGAGTTCGAGGTCAAGTTGGAGACGGGCCGTCACATCTTTTACCATGGCGACGCGGCCCGGCTGTTGCGAGAACGCCTGCAGGAACAGGAGATGCGCCCGCGGGACATCGACA
>DATLUX010000130.1:0-25993 GCA_035577805.1 Verrucomicrobiia bacterium | reverse complement strand
TCGATACGAGGTGACAAAAGCGCTGTGGGATGAAGTTTACCACTGGGCCATCACACACGGCTACAGTTTCGATTACGCAACCAGCGGTCGAGGGAAGGCGGCAAACCACCCGGCCCATTCGATGACGTGGTATGATGCGGTGAAGTGGTGCAATGCGCGGAGCGAGAAGGAGGGACGGGCGCCGGCCTACTACACCAACGCGGGGTGGACTTCCGTGTACCGCAGAGGCCAGGTGGACGTGCAGAATGACTGGGTGAATTGGAACGTAGGGTATCGGCTGCCGACTGAGGCGGAGTGGGAGAAGGCGGCGCGAGGCGGGGTCAACGGCCAGAGATTCCCGTGGGGAGATACGATTTCACATGCCCAGGCCAACTATTCCGCCTGCCCGGGGTGCGAGGAGGAAATCGAGGTCGAGAGTGAACCCGACGACATTGTTCTTGGGCCGATGACCTACGACGTGAACCCGAGTGAAGGCTTCCATCCGGCCTATGCCACCGGAGAGTATCCGTACACGAGTCCGGTAGGTTCATTTGCGGCCAACGGCTATGGGCTTTACGACATGGGCGGGAATGTGCAGGAATGGTGCTGGCGCGCGTTTCGCGGCGGCGGTTGGAACTCGTACTCGATCGGCTGTCGGTCAGCGTACCGCGCCTCCTTCTCCTCTCCTTCCCGCGGCAGATCCGACTCCCTCGGTTTCCGGGTGGTTCGGGCTCCCGAAGCCCGGGGACAATATCAGGGGATATTCGCCGGCAGCCAGTCCGAGACCGCGCGGTTCGGGTCGTGGACGGCAAGTGTGACAGGCCGAGGCACCTACAGCGGGAAGCTGTTGTACCAAGGCCAGTCGTATGCCTTCAGCGGGCACCTGACAGTGGATCTCAAAGCCACCAATCTGCTGGCGCGCAACGCAGCGGAGCCATTAACCCTGCGGCTCGCCTTTTCGGAATCGCCCGAGGCTGCCGACACCGGGGAATTGCGCGACGGCTCCGCCAGTTTGATTCTGACCGCGTATCGGCTGCTGCATTCGAAAGCGAATCCGACGCCGCAGGCAGGCCGGTACACGATCGCTTGGCCAGGGCTACCCTCCGCCGGCCCAAGCGGCGCCGTCCTCGGCGCATTGCGCGTCAACCCCGACGGGCGCGCCGCCTTGAGCATCCTCCTTCCGGATGGCAGCAAGCTCACGCATCGGACTGTCGAAGTGGACACCGGGCGTTGGCCTGTCTTTGTGTCGCGTCAGGGAGGCCGCGAGTTGCTGGCGGGCTGGATCGAGCTGGCTTCAGGCGCGGTCGGAACTCTGGCCGGACGGCTTCAGTGGTTGCGTCCCGCCGACGCCAGATCACCCTTTTTCCCCACGGGATTCCAGGTTGACCTCGACGCGATCGGTTCGCGTTACGTCGCTCCGACGGGCGTGGGTTTCATTCTCGATCTTGACCGCACTTCAGTGACGTTCGACGGAGGGGACTTCGGTCAAGGCTTCGACTATGATATTTCTCTGCGTAAAGTGACCAACGTGAGGGCCCACGAAATCACCCTGTCCTTCACTGTAGACACCGGATGGTTCAGCGGAAAGGTGGTAGATACCCGCTACCCCCACCCCAGACCGACTTACCGGTTCCGCGGCGCGGTGTTGCAGATCCAGAACGTCGGCTGGGGCCACGTGCTGACCGGCGGCGCCGGCGCCGCGCTGAAGCTCGGCTTCTGACGCTTCTCCCAGCGATAATTTCCCTAACAAGAAAGGCCCATTCAGCCCATCGTTCAGTCCTATGGAAGAACACACCACGTGATGCTCCAGATATTCGAGTGGCTGAATGGAATCGAACGAATCGAACCTTGTTTCGGGCCAATAGCTATTCCTCTGGGGCAAGGGTCGGTTCTCAACCCACGCAGTTCCGCCGGAACTGCGGATTGGCTTCGCCGCCTCCACCGCTCGCACGGGTCGGAACGCGGCCCATACTCCACCTGTATGCACCGCGAAGATGCTTCGACAGTCAGTTACACGGAAGTCAGAGTGTCTCGCCACAAGGCAACCGCGCGCTACGTTCCCGGCGCTCCTTGCTGCACCGCACCGGCACCGGAAATCCACCTTCAACTTCACCGTTGCCTCCATCCCACTTGGATACTTCCCAAGCGTAAGAGGCGACCTCCTGTGAGTTGTTCCGGTTGACGGAAGGTCAGCGCGATCCTGCGAAGCCGAATGGAGTTGAAAAAAGCGAAATCTTCCTGCACTTTTCCTGCACAACGGTGCAAGTCATTGATAATCAGTGGAGCGGGTGAAGGGAATCGAACTCTCGTTACGATGAAGAACGACCAGCGATTGTCGCGTTGGATGCGCCCGCGGTCATGCTGCCTTGGCACTCGGGACTCGACAATTTCGCCTTTCACCGCGTCAGGCGTGAGACTCCAAACTCGGTGGCCTGGGCTTCCTTCACGTTTGGCGAGTTGCCGGCCCACGTCGCCGCTTCGCCCTCACGCTTGTGCTTCGCCAAAAACATCGAGATCGCAGTATACCGCATGTAGTCGTGGGCCCACGGGTGCAGCTTCACGCGACCGTCCTTTCGGTCGCGTGCCCTCCTTCACCCACCTGTTGTAGGGTTCGCCGTCGGGCAAGCCGAGCTGGATCAACCTTCTGGCGCTGCTCGGCAGGAAGAGGTACGGAAGGCGTCCGGCTGCCGCAGAGTGTACGCTTGGCCGCAGCCAATTAATAAGCGTCTCCATGGTCTCGGTCCACACCCAGGAAAGGCGTGACAATGCGTGGCAGATTCTCTTCGGATCAGCACAGTGTCGCCGAACATGAGCTAATCTGTGAATCCCTCAGATCGAGCAAGAAATACGGGCTTTTTCCCGCATTGTTACCACCTCGTTGCGCAATAGCCAAACCGGGTTCAAATCCCGTTAGCCACCCCATCGCTCCAGCGGCAACACACCCTCTGTGACTTCAGCCATATCTTGTCCTTTTCGACAGGATGTGCCTTCCGCACCTCATCTCAGCAGTTCTTGCCCCGATGGTCGCGCGGCGGCAAGAAGTCTCGGGCTGACGCCGATATTTACCGTGGCGCTTCTGGAACTTGCCGCCCTCCGCCCTCAATTGCCGCTCGTGGATTGCTTCGAGCGAGAAATCGACTTCGTTATCGGGCGGTTCGACCGCTTCAGAAAAGAAGCGAACGCCGGAATGATCCGCGATTTCTCTCAAGCAACCGTAAGCCGGACAGAGTTCCGCGTTCATGTTGAGAATGCCGTGGAGTTGCGCCACGAGCGCCCCGTCGGCGGCGTGAATTGCGCGTGCGCACTTGTGGAGCAGGCTCTGGACGGGGCGCGGCAACGTTTTATCGCCGTTGACCGCGACGATGAGCAAGGTGGCATGTTCGGCTGCACTGGCCGCCGCCCGCGCCATGGGCGGTAATAATTGCAGCGCGGACAAACTCCAGACGCTGAGGTTCAGTTTGCTGTCCGGAGCGAGCTGTGGTCCGAGGCGGTCGCAGAGCTCCTTCGCGCGTTTGCCGGAGCGAAGGCAGTCGTAAACAATTAACACGTCCAGGCTGCTTGTGTGTGTGTCGCTGCTCATTATGTTCATGTGGTCGCGGATCATTTCGTTGTTTGCGCCAGCGCGGGCGTCCCAGCGGCTCGGGATTCCTTGCTTTCCGATCGTCCGCCATCGATCGGAGAAGGGAGCTTAGACTGATTCAAATGATGCGTTGGCTTTGAACCGCGCTTGAGCATGACCCAGCCCAGGTATGCTCCGACAACAGCCACGAGTAACAGAAGAGCCACCACACCCAGCTTTCGCGCGAAAGCCACCGCCTGTTCCAGTTGGTTGTGGAAGATGAATCCCAATACGAGATACACCGCGGCGTAAACGACCGAGCTGAAAGCATCAATCAGGAGGAAGCGCAACGAACCCACTTCCAAGGCCCCGGCACGCAGGGGCACCACCGTGCCGAACGGGAGGAATTTTGCCGCCGTGAGCACGCGCACACCACGCAGGATCAGCCGAGCGGGCAGTTTTCGAGGAAGTGTGCGCTTCCGAGACTCCAAATCAGGGCAGACGCGAAAGATGCGTCTCTTCCCACGCTGTCCCAGGTAATACCAGATCATATCGGCCACCAGTGAGCCCAGCGCCGCCCAGCAAATAGCGGCAAAAAGACTTAGTTTTCCGCCAGCCACCAATGCCCCCGCAGCCAGGAGCCACGGCACGGCCGGAAACGGCAAACCACCCTGGTCCGCTAAAACGGTCAGGAACAGAAACAGCCCGCCATGCGAAATAAGCAATGTGAGCGAGTTATCCATGGGCGATGAGCGTTAATCTATTTTGTGCCAGAAACGTTTTGTGCCGCTGCGAGAGCGGAGGGGGTGAGGTTCGACTGGGAAACTAACTCATTCCGCCCTCCGCCCTCGTCCTCCCATCCGCCGCCCAGCGACTTATAAAGAGAAATGAGATTGGCTGAGATCGTGCGATCGCTTTGAACCAGGGCATCCTGTGACTGGTAGAGCGAGCGCTCAGCATCGAGCACACGGAGGAAATCGGTTAAGCCGTTTGCATAAAGCTTGTTGGCGGTGTCCAAGGATTTCTGGCTCGACGCCACCGCGTCTTCCAAGTGGCGGCGGCGCATCTGCTCTTTCGCGTACAGCACCAGGCCGTTCTCCACGTCCTCAAAGGCGGTCAGCACGGTTTTCTCGTAAACGGCCAGCGCCTCCTCCTGGCGGGCGTTTTGCACTTTGATGTTTGAGCGGATGCGCCCAGCATCGAAAATGCGCCATTGCATGGTCGGCCCGACTGACCAGAACTGGCTGCCGCTGGTGAACCAATCCCTGGCGCTGACGCCTTGAAACCCAGCAGCGCCCGTAAGAAAAAACTTCGGGAAGAGATCGGATTTTGCCAGACCGATGTTCGCCGTGGCAGCGGCAAGCTGGCGTTCGGCTTGCCGAATATCAGGCCGGCGCAACAGCAGTTCCGAAGGCAGGCCCACCGGCACGACTGGCGGCTGGGCCGGGATCTGTGATGCCTGGCTCAATTCCGCCAGCAGACTTCCGGGTTGCTGGCCCAGTAGAACTTCCAAACGATGCATTGAAGTCTGGATTGAACTCTCAAGCGTCGGCACCTCGGCCCGAGTGGTCGCCAGGACAGTGGAGGCCTGTTGCACATCGAGATCGCTGGACAAGCCCTTGGCAAAACGGTCACGCGTGATGGCCAGCGTCTTTTCCTGGGCTTCAATGTTTTCGTGTGCGATGGCCAGCCGTCCTTGGTAGCCGCGCAGATCAACGTAGTTTCGCGCCACATCGCCAAGCAGCGTGATTAAAACGTCGCGCCGTCCAAATTCGGATGCCGACACTTGTGCTCCGGCTGCTTGCTTCGCGCGGCGCTTGCCGCCAAACACGTCGATTTCCCACGAAGCGTCGAAGCCGGCTTGATACACATCGTTCTCGAACACGTTTGAAGGGAGCGGAAACGACCCCAGGATTGGTTGATGCTCCGACTGGCGCTGGCGGGCGTACGAGCTGGACCCGTCCAGAGTTGGCCAGAGATCACCGGAGGCGATGCCATATTGTGCGCGCGCCTCGCGCACTCGCGCCTGTGCGATGCGAAGGTCCAGATTAGAGCGCACCGCGCGTCCAACTAACGAGTCCAGCTCGGAATCATTAAAATTTGTCCACCACCCGATTGTGGTGAGTGAGGAATTCGTTTCACCACCGGCCAGCGATTCATTCCACTGCGCGGGCGCTTTGGTTTGCGGCGCGCGATAATTCGGGCCAACAGCGCAACCGGGAAGAAAGAGGAAGGGCAGAAGCAGAATTGCACACTTAAGTTCTTGGATTTTCATAGCTTAGCTACTCAATGCACGGAAACTTTGCCTTTGACTGAGACCTTCTTGAGAAGAGGACCACAGCGATCGAAAGGAAACACAACAGCGCCAGCCAGCGAAAATCGTCAACGAAGGCCAGCAGGTTCGACTGTTGCAGCAGCGATTTGTAAATCGCCCCCGGTGCCATTACGTGTGCCTGAGCTGCCGTGACCTGTTGCGCGAGGGTTGCTTCCATTGCTTGCAACCTGGATTGAAAGGCCGGGTCCAGGGGGGTCAGGTGAGTAACCAATGTCGCCTGATGAGCTTGCGAGCCGCGGGCGACCATCGTTGTGACCATGGCAATTCCAACGCTGCCGCCCAGGTTGCGGAACAGGTTGAACAGCCCCGTGGCGTTGCCCATCTGCTCCTTGCGCAATAGACCCATGGCCGTGGTGGCCAACGGCACAAAAGTGATCGCCAGACCCGCTCCCTGGATCAGATTGGCCACGACAAAGCTGCTTTTGGCTACGTCCAGGTCAATGTTACTCATCGCGAATGCAGCGACTCCGGACAAGATGGTTCCGACAATGATGAGTTTGCGGCTGTCAACCTTGCTGGTCAGCATTCCGACCAGCGGCATGGCCAGCAAGGACCCAATTCCACGGGGGCTTTGGGCAAAGCCGTTCTGCAGTGCGGTGTAGCCCATGAGATTTTGCAGGAACAGCGGCAGCAACGTTAGCGGGCTATACGATACGACACCGACGACAAAAGCCAGGACGGTTCCGACCGCGAAGTTCCGATTGGCGAGCACACGGAGATTGATGATCGGATCAGTTGTGCGGAGCTCCCAAATCAACAACGCAATGAGAGACGTGATGGAGATTGCCGTGAACCAGCAGATCCACGGGGCAGAAAACCAATCCTCATCCTGTCCTTTGTCGAGCACGGTTTGCAGCGTTCCCAGCCACAAGGTCAGCAACCCCAAGCCAACCGCATCAATTCGCCGCGGCTTGCTCGCCTGGACATAGTCTGGGTCCGAAATGAACCGCAGGATCATAACCAGGGCGAGCAAGCCCACGGGCAGATTGATGTAAAAGAGCCAGCGCCAGGAGTAGCTGTCGGTGATCCACCCTCCGAGCAACGGCCCGAGCACCGGAGCCACGATGACGCCCACAGCCCATACTCCCATCGCCTGGCCTTGCTTCTGGGGTGGAAATGACTCCAGCAAGATGGCCTGGGAAAGCGGTTGTAATGCGCCGCCGCCCGCTCCCTGCAACACACGCGCCACAACCAGAACTCCCAATGACGGGGCAAGGCCACACAGAGCCGACGCTGCCGTAAAGATCGCAACACAGGTCAGAAAGAACCGTTTGCGCCCGAAGAAGGATGAAAACCAGGCGCTGGCTGGCAGCACAATGGCGTTGGAAATCAGATAACTGGTCTGCACCCAGGTCGCTTCAGTAATCGAGGCCGAGAGGTTGCCGGCGATGTTCGGAAGCGAGACGCTCACAATCGTGGTGTCGAGCACTTCCATGAAAGTCGGTAGAATCACCGCCGCCGCGATCAGCCAGGGATTCACTTTGATAGGGGCTTCGCCTTTCATGGTTTGGATCGGGTTGCGTTCCGGGGCGATTACCTCACTCGGACCTTGGGTTCGACGGACATGCCTGGGCCGAGCACAACATGGGTGCCGAAAAGGTTATCGAGCACAATCTTGACCGGCACGCGCTGGACCACCTTGACGTAGTTGCCCGTTGCGTTCTCCGGCGGGAAAAGGCTGAATCGCGCCCCTGATCCGGATTGAACGCTGTCCACATGACCCGTCAGTTTGAGGTGCGGATAGGCGTCCACACGCACCTTGACCGACTGGCCGGGCCGCATGTGGGTTAATTGCGTCTCCTTGAAATTGGCCACGACCCAGACCTCGCGCTGGACGATCGCCAGCAATGCTTGACCCGGTTGAACGTAAGAGCCGGGTTCAACAGTCTTGCGAGTCACATAACCCGACTCCTGCGCCTGGACCTGTGTGTAAGACAAATCCAGTTCCGCCTGTTGCACCGTGGCTTCGCTCCTCTTCACTTCGGCTGCCGCTGTCTGGATGCTCGCCTGGTCAAGGCTGACTTGAGCTTCGGCGGCGAGTTCTTTGTTCCGTGCAGCCGTGAGGGTCGCCGCGGTGGAACGAGCTTGGGTGGCGGCAAGGTCAATCTGACTTTGCGAGACGCCCGAAGTGCCGATGGCCTCATATCGCTTTGAGTCTGCATCAGCGCGTGCCGCTTCGGCTTGGGCGGCCAGCACGGCGGCTCTTTCCTGCTCAGCTTTCGCCTGGTCCACCGTGAGTTGGGCGCTGGCTTGCGCCAAGCGACTTTGGGCCGAAGCCAGCTTGGCGCGCTGCTGTTGCAACTTTGCTTCGTAATCGCTCGGCTCGATTTGCACCAGCACCTCGCCGGCGCTCACGAACTGGTTGTCGCTGATTAGCACGCGCGCCACACGACCGGCAACTTGTGGTGCGACTTGCGTGACGTGCCCCTCGATGAAAGCGTCGTCGGTGGATTCAAATGGCGCGATGAATCCCGAATAATAAAGGGCGACGACGACACAAACAACTAACGCGCCAACCAGGAAGCCAATACGCTTTTTGGTTCCAGACCAGCCGCGGACTGTCCGAGCGGTCGGAGCCCCTCCATCATCACGTTTCGTCCGGTCCTCCGAATCGACTGCGGTCTCGCGAGCAGGACTTCCGTTTTGCGTCAAGTCCACGATCGTTCTCGTCTCGTAATGGTCCATAGATTTCATTCCGTGTTGTGTTTTCCCCACTTTCCGCGTGTCATTTTTTCAACAAACTCCTACCGGCCAATGAGCTTCTGCAGATAGTCCGGGTAGCGCGCTCCCTGAAACGTGATCTTATCGGAGGCGGCGTTGATTTCGCGGAGATCCTCAGGCGTTAGTTCGACGGAGGCGGCTCCGAGGTTTTCGAGGAGACGCGGCTGTTTCGTCGTCCCGGGAATCGGCACGATCCACGGCTTTTGCGCCAACAGCCAGGAGAGCGCGATTTGAGCCGGCGTCGCCTTCATCCGCGCGGCGATTGAGTTGAGCAGATGGACCACCGCCTGATTGGCCTTGCGGGCCTCGGGTGAAAAACGTGGCACGACGTTTCGGAAATCCGTGGCGTCGAACTTGGTGTTTTCGTCAATCTTGCCCGTGAGAAACCCCTTGCCGAGCGGGCTGAAGGGCACGAAGCCGATCCCCAGTTCTTCAAGCATCGGCATGATCTCGACCTCTGGCTCGCGCCAAAACAGGGAGTATTCACTCTGCACGGCGGTGACCGGCTGGACCGCGTTGGCGCGTCGGATGGTGTTTACCCCGGCTTCCGAAAGGCCGAAGTGCTTCACCTTGCCTGCCTGAATCAGCTCCTTTACTGCCCCCGCCACGTCCTCGATCGGCACGTCCGGATCGACTCGGTGCTGATAGAACAGGTCGATAACATCGGTTTTGAGCCGCTTGAGAGATGCCTCCGCCACTTCCTTGATGTGGGCGGGCCGGCTGTCCAACCCGTCCTTGCCTCCCCCGTTCGGCCCAATCCTGAACCCAAACTTAGTGGCGATCTTCACCCGCTCACGGAAAGGCGCCAGAGCCGCGCCCACGAGTTCCTCGTTCTGGAATGGGCCATAGATTTCTGCAGTGTCGAAGAAGCTGACGCCGCTCTCAACGGCTGAGCGAATTACTGCGATCATCGCCTGCTTTTCGCCCGCTGGACCGTAGCCGGAGCTCATTCCCATGCAGCCCAGCCCGAGGGCTGAGACTTCCAGATTGCTTTGCCCAAGTTTTCTCTTTTTCATCGTTATTCTCCTATTTTCAACGGTCGCTTGCAGCGTCAAGAGCCGCGGGATTTTCTCCCGCTACCAGAGCCCCCGCTTTTCTCTCGAGGTAAATCACGTTCTTCATTTCGTATTCAATTCATTCTTTCGACTCTAATCCGTTTCGCATTAAACTTAGTGCACTGGCTGTGCCATGTGTTCGTCGAACCCATAAAGCATTTATAATACAATACTTGTAATTAATTTGGAGGCGATTTAAAATTGTCTTAATTTCGTGCATCCGAAAATTCGACGTTAAAATTGTTGAAAACCGTGCCGTCTAGTGACAGGGTGAGTCTCGTTATGGAATTGTCCACGGACCCGCGGCTTGAACCGAACATAGCAGCGAGGCTATTTCTGGAGTTGGCTAACGAGCACTCTCTGCAAGGTGCCCTGCAAAAGGTTGTGGACATGGTCGGCAAGCGTCCTGGCCTGGCCTGTTCGCAAGTTTGGTGTATCGGGGATGGAGACCGGTGTTCGCGCTGTCCTCTCCGGGCGCAATGTCCCGACCAAAGAAGTTGCCTCCATCTGGCAGCCGGTCGAGGTATTTCAGTGGTGGAAGGCGCAGGAGCAGCCTCTTACTTTGATGATCCGAATGCGAGGATTCCGCTGGGGTTCGGATTGTTGGGCAAAGTCGCCATCAACCGCGAGACCGTTGTACTGCGCAATATGACCGACGCGGACCACGAAGCTGTCGGTGTACCCTGGACCAGGCAAGAGCGGATTCGCGGCCTCACCATCGGGCCCATTGTCTTTAAGGGAGAAATTCTAGGCGTGTTGGTAGGGTACGTTCGTCGAGACTTCGGAGAGAATGAGGATGTCCAATCGTGGAGTTCCATTTTTTGTGACCATATTGCCGCCGTAATGGCCAATGCGCGGGCCTTTGAGGAAATTCACCGCCTCAAGGCGCAACTGGAACTGCAGAATACCTATCTGCAAGAGGAGGTTATTGAGGCCAAAGCTTTCGGCGATCTGGTAGGCCAGAGTGGAGTCCTTCGCCAACTCATCAGCCAAATCGAACTGGTGGCGCCAACCGAAGCCTCCGTTCTAATCCTGGGAGAGACCGGGACGGGTAAGGAGTTGGTCGCGCACGAAATCCATCGGCGCAGCCAACGCAAACAAGGTCCGCTGGTCCGGGTCAATTGCGCCTCAATTCCCCGCGAGCTCTTTGAAAGCGAGTTATTCGGCCACGTACGCGGTTCCTTCACTGGGGCCATCAAGGATCGCGCGGGCCGTATCGAGACTGCAGAAAGAGGCACGCTGTTCCTGGACGAGATCGGCGAGCTCCCCCTGGACATGCAGAGCAAGCTGCTACGCTTTCTGCAGGAAAAAAAATATGAGCGAATCGGCGATGATCGCACGCGGCACGCCGATGTTCGCATCATTGGCGCTACCAACCGGGATTTAAAAAAGGCCGTTGCCGCCGGCCGCTTTCGCGAGGATCTCTTCTATCGCCTGCATGTTTTCCCGATCCAGGTTGCGCCTCTCCGCGAGCGAAAGGAGGATGTTCCACTCCTGGCAAATCACTTTATTAACCTGTCAGTCCGGGACCTTAAGTGCGTCAAGCCTCGCCTGACGCGCGCCGCAGTTACCGAGTTGCTTGGCTATGATTGGCCTGGAAACGTCCGTGAATTGCGCAACGTGATCGAGCGGGCCGTGATTCTTGCCCGCGGCGGCGCCCTAAGCTTCGATCTTCCTGTAACCGGGGCTCCTGCTACCAGCGCTCGCGCAGCGCTCCCACTCCCACCGCAAGTCCGGGAAGGCTCTCATGCCACAACCAAGCTGCTGACCGAGGCCGAACTTCGCAGCCTCGAACGCGACAATCTCCTGGCGACCCTCCAAGCCGCAAAATGGAAGGTCAGAGGTCCTGACGGCGCGGCGGAACTCCTGGGCGTTAAACCCACAACGCTCTACTCCCGCATGCAGAAGCTGGGGATCAAACCGCCGGAGTCACACGACGCATAACCACCGCCGATGGACGCTGAACAAAGGGGGCCCGCAGATGGGAGGAGTCCCGCCCTCCGCCCTGGAAAGGCCCGCAGATGAGCGCAGACGCTGAAGCGCGTCAATTCGACATTCGTTGACATTCGACATTCGACATTCCTCATTCCGCCCTCCTCGTCATTCCGCCCTCCGCCCTCCGCCCTCCGCACTGAGAGGGCGCCCGGTGAAATGAAGCATCTCCAGAATGTTGCCGCGCAGCCGCAGAAATTCAGGGCTGTTGCGCTGGCGCGGGCGGGGCAGGCCCACTTCGATGATCTGTTCGATGCGTCCGGGACGGGGCGTCATAATGACGATGCGGGCACTCATATAGATGGCTTCATCGATGTCGTGTGTGACCAACAGCATGGTGGTGCCGCGGGCTTCCCACAGAGTCAACACCTCATCCTGCATGCGCATCCGCGTGAAGGCATCCAACGCGCCTAATGGTTCGTCCAGGAGCAACACCTTGGGGTGATTGATGAGCGCCCGGGCTAAAGCCACCCGTTGGGCCATGCCGCCGGAAAGATGATGCGGATACGCGCGGGCAAACGATTCCAGGCCAACCAAACGCATGAAATCTTGCACTTCATCGCGTTTTTCGTCCAACACACCGCGCGCCATCAATCCGGCTTCAATGTTGCGCCGCACGGTCAGCCACGGAAAAAGGTTCGGGTCCTGAAACACCAACCCGCGTTCCGCGCTCGGCGCCGTGATGGGCTGCGAGCCCACCCAAAGTTCCCCGGCATCCGGCACGTTCAACCCGGCGATCAGCCGCAGCAAGGTGGACTTGCCGCACCCGCTCGGGCCGATCAACGACACCAACTCCGCGGCTCCCACCGAAAGAGAGACGCGATCGAGCGCGTGGGTGCGGCCTTGGGGATTGTCCGGCGTGGGGAAATGTTTACTGACCTCGACGATGCGCAAGTCGGAGCCTTCGTTGAGGGCCCGAGCAGATGGAGCGGCGGCGGCTACCATTTAATCGTTCCCTTCTGCCAGACCAACACGCGGTCGCGAATCTTGAACAGGCCGGTCATAATGGTGGAGAAAAACGCCGCCATGATCACCAGCGCTCCATAAACCTTACCGTACTCGGCCCAACCTTGGGCCCATCCGACATACCAGCCCAAACCCGACTTGACGCCCACCGTCTCCGCCACGATCAACGTCAGAAAGGACGTCCCCAATCCCATGAATAATCCGATGAATATGTTGGGCATGGCCGCCGGGATGGCCACGTGCAGAATCAAATACTTTTGGTTTGCGCCCAACGTGCGGGCCACATCCAAGTAGGAAGCCCGAGTATTGGCCACGCCGGAGATGGTCAGCATGCTCACCGGAAACCACACCGCCAACGCCACCAAACCTATTGCAGAAAAACGGCCTGAAGGCGAGAGCACCATCGCCAGCGGGACCCAGGCCGTCGCCGGGATCGGGCCAATCACCTTCAACAGCGGCATGCCCCAGTAGCGGGCCAACGGATACCAGCCGATGCAAATCCCCGTCACCAACGCCACCGCCACTCCGAGCAGATAACCCGACAACAACAGCAATAACGAATTGGCCGTGCTCTCCACCAACAGGTTTCGATCCGTCACCATGCTTTGCAGGACCCCGGCCGGACTCGGGAAGTACGGCAACGGCAACCAGCGGAACCCCGACGTAATCACTTCCCACAAGATCAATAGGCCGAGCGCACCTGCCAGGATCGGGCACATATGGTTCATCCAACGGCGCAGGCCCGGCCAGGTGACCTGCCCGAGCGCCGCCAGCAATCCGATGGCAAACGTGCCGCCCAGGAAGATCGTGTAAAAACGTGGATCAACCGATGGTTCGTTGCGCGATACCCACCCGTGCACAGCCAGCGCCAGCGCGCTCGTCACCGGCACCGCCAGCAACTTCCCAACTCGCATCCTGACATCCGCCGCACCCGCCGCACCCGCCGCCTCCGCCGGCAGCGCGAGGTGATTCGGATCCTCCGTCGGCACCGCCAACGAAACGGGTTCTTTGATCTGCACCGACGAAGTATTCATTGAGCGCTGGGCAAAGCACAAGGCCCGCAATAGACCTCCGCCGGATTGAAGCGCGCGTATTGGCGGCGCACCCATTCAGGCGTCACCTGGCCTCCGGCCACTTTCTCCACCGGCAATGATTTGAGCCATTCGTCGGTCACCCCTTCCAGATGGATGAAAGCCCGTTGGGCCAGCGCGTCGACGTCCGTCGAGGGGCTGAGCATGCCGGCCGTTTTCATCTCCGCCGCCGCCAGTTTCACCGCCACTTCCGCCCCTACCACGCTCGGGACGTAACGCAGATGCGAAATCGCCACCGTGTTCTGCGTCACGGTAGAGGCCAGATACTTGGCTTCCACCGACAGTTTGGCGGCTGCCGCCGGATTTGCCTCGACCCACTTGGCCGCTTTCAAAAGCGCGCGCGTGGCCGCGGCGGTCGCCTTCGGATTACGCGCCAGGAACTTGCCGTTGGCCAGGACCGCGCAGCAATACTCCGTGTTGTAAGGCGGGTCGGCCGCTTGATCCGCAATGTTCCGCACCTTGCCTTGCTCCACCAACATGCTGCCGATCGGTTCCGAATCCGCGACCGCGTCCACCTCTCCCTTGTCCAAGGCCAAGCCCAACTCCCCAGCAGGAAAAACCAGCCAGGTGATCTCCTTGCTCGCGTCGATGCCGTTGGCTCCCAAAACGCGATTGGCGAAAATAAATGGCGGCGTGCCCATCCCCGGCACCCCAATGCGTTTGCCCCGCAAATCTTTCACTGTCCGGATCGTGCTCTTCACCGGCGTCTGCACCCGCAGACAACCGCGGTGGATGCCTGCCGTGAACTTCACATCCAATCCTTGCTCAATCGGTTTCAGGAAATACATCACCAGATGATGCGTCACATCGAATCCGCCCAGGGCCAGGACATCCTTGTAGTTCCTCCAATCGCATTTCACCAGCGACACCTCCAGGCCTTCCTCCCGGAAATAACCTTTCTCCACCGCGGTGAAGATCGGCGCCTCGCAGGTCAGGCCGATGTAGCCGACGCGGACCTTATTCGTCTCGCCGACGGTGGAGTCCTTGTTGCAACCGGCCCACCACCCCACGGTTAAGGCCAGCGCCATCAGCCATCTGTTGCGGCGGATCATCTTCATTCTTCGTTATCCAGACTTGAGCGTCCCGCCTTGGGGAGCGCCGATGGATTCCTTCTTACCTGAAGACCGGTTGTAACGGAAATAACTCCTCGTTATCAACGTAATGCTGCGCCGGCATCACGGGCCCTCATGGAATGGAAGGTTGAGCGTTGGCGCGGGCGTATTTAGGCACTCGCACCGCAAGGAGATAGTGATGTCAATCACGTTAATTGACATCAAATCACAATGGGGGCACCATTCTCACCATGAGAACGACGCTGACTCTGGACGATGACATTCTCGAACTGGCCACTCGCCAGGCGAAGCTTCGAGGCGTCTCGCTCAGCAGGACCGTCTCGGACCTCTTGCGCCGCGGGTTGAACGCCCCCACCCCGGCCCAGGACAAGCAAGGGCTCATGGTTTTCCACCTGCCTGCTGACTCGCCGAAAGTGACCACGGACGACGTGCGCCGAATTGAAACCGAGGGCGTGTGAAGGGCTACCTGCTCGACACCAACCTGCTGATCGCGCTGCTCTGGCCCAGCCATGAGCGGCATGAGTTGGCGCTGAGGTGGTTCATCGGCCACCGGGGCAAGGGCTGGGCGACATGCCCTCTCACCCAGGCCGGTTTCGTTCGCATCGTTTCCAACCCTGCCTTTTCTCGAGATGCCGTCCAACCCCGCGAAGCGATTCATGTTCTCTCCGCCAACACCGCCGCCAAGGACCATGCCTTCTGGCCGGATGAACTGCCTTTCGCCGACGCCGTGGCCTTTACAGGAGTCCGGTTGCTGGGGCATCAGCAGGTGGCCGACGGCTATCTGCTGGGCCTAGCCATCCACCGGGGCGGTCTGCTGGCCACGCTGGACCAGCGCATCGCCACGCTCACTGAGCCCAGGTCAGCCGAACGAAAAGCGCTGGAGACAGTGACATGACGACCGGATGAATTCGAAATACGACGTCATCATTATCGGAGCCGGCCACAATGGTTTGGTCACGGCAGCCTATCTGGCGCGGGCGGGCCGAAAGGTGCTCGTGCTGGAGCGCCGCGAACTCATCGGGGGATGCGTGGTCACAGAGGAACTGTGGCCTGGCTACAAAGTCTCGACCGCCAGCTACGTCAACAGCCTGTTCCGGCCTGAAATCATCCGCGATCTCGAACTCAAGCGACGCGGCTTCGTCATGTTGCCGCGCAGCCCTTCCAGTTTTACACCTCTGCCGGACGGCCGTTATCTGTTGATGGGGCCGGACAAGGAAATGACCCATCGGGAAGTGGCCAAGTTTTCCAAGAAAGACGCGGCCAACCTGCCGCGGTTCGAAGCCATGCTGGAGCGTGTGGCCGGTTTCCTCGAACCGTTGTTAATGCAGACGCCGCCTAATCCCTGGACCAACGCGCCCGGCCAACTCCTGCAATTAGGCCGGATCGCCTGGAACTTTCGCCAACTTGGCCCCGACGGCCAGAAAGCGATCGAAATCCTGACCGGCGCCGCCAATCCCATCCTCGATCGCTGGTTCGAATCCGAAGAAGTTAAGACCACCCTATCCACCGACGCCATTATCGGGGCCTTCGCGACGCCCTCCATGCCGGGCACGGCCTATGTTTTGTTTCATCATGTGATGGGCGAATGCGATGGCGTCCGGGGCGTGTGGGGTTACGTGCGCGGGGGGATGGGCGCGCTTTCCCAGGCCATCGCCGCTTCCGCCCGGGAACATGGCGCGGACATCAACGTCAACGCGCCCGTGGCCCGCATCCTGGTCCGGAACGGACATGCCTTCGGCGTGGCTCTGGCCAATGGCGACGAGTATCGCGCCGAGCGGATTGTTTCCGGGGTGGATGCGCAGAGGACGTTCCTGCGGCTGATGGATACGGGAGATTTGCCGGGCGAGTTTGTCCAGGCCGTGAAGGCCATCGATTATTCGAGCGCGAGCTGCAAGATCAACCTGGCTTTGGCGGAGGTTCCCAACTTCAAATGTCTGCCCGGCGCGGGCGTGGGCCCGCAACATCACGGCACCATTCATATCAGCCCCGACCGCCAGTACATCGAGAAGGCCTTCGACTGTGCCAAGTATGGGTACGTCTCGAAGGACCCGGTGATCGAAGCCACGATTCCAAGCTCGATCGATGACACGGTCGCCCCGCCAGGCCGGCATGTGATGTCCATGTTCACTCAGTATTTCCCTTATCAATTGGCGCCCGACGCGGGTTCACTGGAGGAGAACAAACGGAAGTACGCCGAACGTTGCATCGATCTCATGACCGAATACGCGCCCAACTTCCGCCGCGCGGTGCTGAATTATCAGGTCTTGGCGCCCCACGATCTCGAATCAGTCTTCGGCCTCACCGGCGGCAATATCATGCAAGGTGTCATGGCCCTTTCCAGCCTCGGTTTCATGCGACCCTTGCCGGGGTATGCCGATTATCGGACCCCCATTCGCGGGCTTTATCTTTGTGGCGCCGCCACCCATCCCGGGGGGGGCGTGATGGGCGCCTGCGGTTACAACGCCGCCCGCGAGATCTTGAAGGATCGCTAGATTGAATTGCCTCCCGGCCCGCGCCACCGTAGCATCCGCGCTCCTGGTCAAGTTGACATGGACTACAAAGAAACACTCAATTTGCCGCGCACCGACTTTCCCATGAAAGCCGATTTGGTGACGCGCGAACCGGAACGTCTCCAGAAATGGCAGAAAACCCGCCTCTACGAAGCCATTCAAGCCGCGCGGGCCGATGCGGCCGAACAATTCGTGCTCCATGACGGTCCGCCCTTCGCCAACGGCGACGTTCATATCGGCAACGCGCTCAACAAGATCCTCAAGGATGTCGTGGTCAAGTCCCACAGCATCCGCGGCCGGCGCGCGCCGTACATCCCCGGCTGGGATTGCCATGGCTTGCCCATCGAATTCAAAGTCTCGCAGGAAATGCGCAAGGCCGGCGATGCCAGCGCCGACCCCGCCACGATCCGGCGCGCTTGTGACGCTTATGCCCGCAAGTACATCGATCTCCAGCGGACCCAATTCAAACGCCTGGGCGTGCTCGGCGATTGGGATAACCCGTACCTGACCTTAGCCAAAGAATACGAAGCCGATGAACTCCGGCTTTTCGCCGATATCGTTGGGCAAGGGTTCGTTTATCGCGGCAAGAAACCGGTCTATTGGAGTATCCCGTGCCGGACCGCTCTCGCCGAAGCAGAAGTCGAATACGATGAGAATCACGTCAGCCAAAGCGTCTACGTGAAGTTCCCTGTTATCGGCCAGCCCGGCGTGCACATCCTCATCTGGACCACGACACCCTGGACGTTGCCGGCCAATCTGGCGGTGGCGTTTAATCCCGGCTTCACCTACACCATGGTGCTGGTCGCCGGCGAGTCGTACATCGTCTCCACCTTGCTGCTCTCCGCCGTCGCCCAGAGGTGCGGGTGGGACAGCTACGACATTGTCCGCAACCTCGACGCGCCGCAGCTCGCGGAACTCTCCTATCAACACCCGTTCTGTGCCCGGACCGGACGCCTGTTCCCAGCCGATTTTGTCGAGAACAGCACGGGCACCGGTTTCGTCCACATCGCGCCTGGACACGGCTTGGAAGATTATGGACTGGGCCAACGCCACAGGCTGCCGATCTATTCGCCGGTCGACGACGATGGCCGCTTCGCGTACACGAACGATTTGCCTCGCGAACAACAGATGCCCGCCGAGTTCATCGGCAAATCGATGCTGGAAAAGCATGGGAAAAGCGAGGCCAACGAAGTTGTGCTGCACGAATTGCGGCTGCGCAACGCCTTGTTGAAGCAGGAGAATTATCATCACAAATATCCCAACTGCTGGCGCAGCAAGACCCCCGTCATCTATCGGGCCATGGACCAATGGTTCATCCGGATCGATCACGTCCTGGCGGCTTCCGGCGCGGCGGCGCCCGAGGTAAATGCCGGGCCCGTTACTTTCCGAACCCGCGCGGTGGAAGCCATCCATGCGGTCACCTGGATCCCGGACTGGGGTAAAAACCGCATCGAAGCCGCCGTCAAAAGCCGTCCGGATTGGTGCATCAGCAGGCAACGTTTCTGGGGCGTGCCGATCCCAGCGTTCTTTGATGAACAAGGCAACGCGTTGCTCGATGCGCGCATCGTGCGTGCGGCCGCCGATCTCATCGAACAACACGGTTCCAACATCTGGTATGAATTGAGCGTCGCCGATCTGTGGAAGAAGGTTCGCCCGGCCGACTGGAGCGGCCCGGAGGCCGCCAGGAAATCCAACGATACCCTCGACGTCTGGATCGATTCCGGATCGTCGTCGCGCGCCGTGACCTCACGCCGCCGCGAACTGAGCAACCCGAAGAAACCGTTTCAGGCGGACATGTATCTAGAAGGCAGCGATCAGCATCGCGGCTGGTTCCAGTCGTCTCTGCTCCTTTCGTTGGCCGGGCAGGGCGCGCCTCCGTACCGGGCGGTGTTGACCCACGGTTTCATGGTGGACGAAGACCGGGTGAAATACTCCAAGAGCGAGACTTACGAAAAGCCGCAGACTTCCGAGGCGTACGTGAAACAGTGGGGCGCCGATGTGGTGCGCCTCTGGGTGGCTTCCCAGGATTATCGCAGCGACATCGTGGTGAGTGAAAAGCGCATCAACAAGGTCAGCGAGACCTACCGGATCATCCGCAACGCGCTGCGCTATCAGCTCTCCAACCTTTACGATTTCGATCCAGCCAGACATACCACGGCTGACTCGCAACTCACCGGCCTTGACCGCTGGATCCTGGCTGAGTTCGCCCGACTCGAGGCGGAAGTGCGCGCCGCTTACGACGCCTACGACTTCCATGTCGTCTATCAAAAAGTCAGCCAATTCGCCGCCGTCGAGCTTTCCGCCGTTTACCATGATGTGGTCAAGGACCGGCTTTACACGGACCCGGCGAATTCTCCGCGGCGCCGTTCAACTCAGACGGCTCTGCATCGGCTGGTGACGGGTTTATGCGGCATGTTGTCGCCGATGCTCGTTTTCACCGCCGACGAAGCCTGGGAATTTATTCCGGGCCAGAACCGGCCGGCCTCCGTGCATCTCGCGGTGTGGAAGCCGACTTCCTTGGTGCGCTCCAACTCGGAACAAAACGCCTGGCGCCGGTTGTTTGAGATCCGCGAATGGACTCTGCCCGAGCTGGAGAAGCATCGCCAGGCCAAGACCATCGGCAAGAGCCTCGATGCGCGGGTTACCTTATCGGGATCGAATCCTGCCCTGGAAGAGGGCCGGACCTATTTGGAAGCGTTGCGCGAACTCCTCAATGTGTCGCAACTGGAAGTGCAGTTTACGGCCAACTCGCCGGCGGAGGCGGCCCCCGCTGCCGGCGGCCCCGGCGCCCCTGTCCCTGCGACATTTGCAGTGACCGTGGTCAAGGCTCATGGCCAGAAATGTGAACGCTGTTGGCGCTGGGAACAGGACGTCGGCGTTGAACCCAAGCATCCCACCCTCTGTGGACGCTGCGTGCAAGCCGTGCACACCTCCCTGCTGCCACCTCCGGCAACGTCGTAGTCAATTAGCAAAAGCAAAACCGGCGGACGGCGTGTTTGGCCTTGGCCCAGACCCGGCTGCTGACTGGTCTCGGCGGTCGCGGACTGGGACGACGAAGCTGCCAGCGCAGCTCGCTCTTGCTGCGCGCGGTCCAGATGCTGGCCGCAAAAATCCAGATGAGCGATTCTGCTTCCGTGGCCAGCAGTTCGACTTCGCCGGCCGCCTGCACCAAAGACAAATGTTTGACGAATTGAAGCCAGCGGCGGCTTTCCTGAAGATCTTTCCAGCACGACCTCAGCATGCGCACCAGGTCGTCTTTGGATTCGGCTGCCCGCAGGCCACCGTGAGTGGATAACGGCGCCGTCCCGGCCCGCAGCAACTGCCCCGCCACGTGCGTGCCGGCGAGTGTGCTCGGCAGGCATTCCACCAGCTTAACGATTCTGCCCGCATACGAGAGAAGCCGCCGGTCCATATCATGCTCGGGTAGGTTCATAACTCAGGTTTTATTTGGCTGTGAACGAACACGGCGATACTCACGCCCCATCGTAATCACGGTCCATCGCGCGGTCAAATGAACCACGTCGTTCTGCTCATGAGCCATCTACTAGAGAGAAGACCGGGGGAACTACGCACCGCTGAAAAGCGGAAAGCGGAAAGCGGAAAGCGGAAACGCAACTACAAGGGGTCGGTTCATGGAGAGCGTGCACCTCCGAATTTCGGACGTGAATTGGGCCCATGAACCCAAATCTAACGTAGCAGCCGAGGTAACGAGGTACACCCTGAGCCTGTCGAAGGGCTCTGATCTCTTTCCCGACGAACGCGCCCGGATAGAGTGAGCCTCCTTACGTCGGCTGCTACGAGACAGGAAAGGTTCATGGGAAGCTTCCATCTGCTTGCCCGCCGCAGCCCGCAGGGCGAAGGCGGGACGATTCGCGCGTTTCCGCTTTCCGCTTTCCGCTTTTCCCCCCTCACGTTCCATTGACGACCTGCGGCGGGCTTGGCAGCCTCAGGACTGCTGGAATGGGCAAGTGGAAGAAACGCATGCTTTATACGCTGGCGACGGTGCTCTTGTTTTATGGCGTGGTCGTGGCCGCGGTGGGGCTGTTGCAAAGGCGGTTGATGTATTTTCCGAGCCGCTTCGTCAGCGGCGTCGGAGAAGCTATCGCGGCGCAGGAAGGCTTCAAGCCGTGGCGTAATGCAGCGGGAGACGGAATCGGCTGGAGACTGCCGGCGACCGGGACGGCGGTTGGCACGGTTCTCGTGATGCACGGCAACGCCGGGTGCGCTTTGGACCGCGGTTACCTGGCCGGGCCGATCCAACAAACCGGCCTTCTGGAGGTGTATCTGTTGGAGTATCCCGGCTACGGATCTCGTGGCGGCGCCCCGACGCTTGAGAGCATCCTGGCGGCGGCGGAAGAAGCGTTTGGCCTGCTGCCCAAGGAAAAGCCGGTTTATTTGGTCAGCGAATCCATCGGGACAGGAGCCGCCGCGTATCTGGCCAAAATGCATGCCCTCCAGGTGATGGGCCTGGCCCTGATCGCGCCCTACGATGATTTAGCTTCCGTTGGGCAACGACAGATGCCGTATCTGCCGGTGTCCTGGTTGCTTCGGGATCGATTCACTCCCGCCGCCTGGCTCAAGGATTATCAGGGTCCAGTGTTCGTCCTGGTGGCGGGGGATGATCAAATTATCCCGCCGGTCTTCGCGATGCGGCTCTACGACAGTTATGCCGGCCCCAAGCGCCTTCAGGTGATCCCGGGTGCCGGCCACAACGATATCGCCGCGCAATCTTCGACTTGGTGGCAGGAGGTCCTGAAGTTTTGGCAGCATCCTGGCTAAACAGTCTACGGTTGGCCGGCGGCGAGGGACGCGCAGATCAACTCCTGGTCATTGCGCGCGAACACGTGCCCATTGGCATAAGCGGGCGGAGGCCAAACGACTTTTCGCCCGTTGAACGGATGGGTGGCTTCCAGCAGATGCGCGCGGGCAATTTCCTCATAACCCTTCGAGGTTAGCCGGGCACGGATCAAGTTACCCTGATCCGTGAAGAGCAGAGTGGAACCGCCATTGGGTGTCAGGTGAATGCTGGAACCGTTCTTCAGCTCCGTCACGGTGTTGGTTTCCCAGACGAGTTGGCCGGTGCCCGCGTCCAGGCAGACCAGTTCACCGGAAGTTTTGGCCGAGAACACATGCTCGCCCTGGAGCAGCGCAGTCGACGTGTTGCTCAACACGCGCTTCGACGCGGCTTTCGTCGCCGGCCACAAGACTTCAGCGGCAGGCCGGTCGGGGTTAAGCTTGAACATCAGCCCGGCCACCAACAACCGGTGATTGGAGAAAACCGGCGTCGAGATGGCCTGATCTCCCAGCGTGCGCAGCTCTTCCCGCCACCAGACTTTGCCTGTGGCCGGATTCAGCGAAGTGATTGCCTCCTGCGTCCAAACGATCAGCTGTCTTTGGCCGCCATCCGAGAGCGTAATGACGGAACTGTAGGTAAACGAATCGTCGAGCGCTCGCCAAACTTCCTTGCCGGAGTTTCGGTGGAACGCGACGACGCACGCGGCCGGTTTGCCGCAAAGGTAAAGAATCAGCAAGTCGTCCTCGATCAAGGGCGACGCGGTGATCCCGGTGAACTCTTTGACTTGGTATTCTTGCGCCAGGTCCTTCGCCCAGATCACCGTTCCATGGCTGGCGTCGAGACAGAACAGCTGCCCCAGCGCTCCCAGGGTGTACAACTTCCCGTCTCGCACAATCGGCGTGGCGCGAGGACCCCCCGCGTTTGGGCTGAAAGCCCACTCGGGATAGGCCGCCGTATATTGATGGTTCCACAATGCTTGGCCGTTCGTTGCGTCAAAACAAAGCACGCGTTCGGTGGCAGTGCTGCCTCCCATCCGGACGTCCGTGACGTAGACCCGGCCTGCGGCCACCACCGGACTTGCCCAACCGCGCCCCACTGGTGCGCGCCAGGAAATCGTCAGGCCGCCCGGCGGAAACTTTTCCATGATGCCAGCTTCATTCCAGACTCCGTCTCGATTCAGCCCACGCCATTGCGGCCAATCTTCGGCGCGAACAACTCCTGGGCCGGGCGAAAGGAAAGCGGACGCGAGCACGGCCAGAATGCTCTGGAAGAAGTGGGTTGGCGGTCGATGCGGTTGGTGCAGGTGGCGTGAAGTCATGGCGTGGGCACAGACCATATTTCAAACTGGCGCGCCGGTCGACGTCGCTGCAGCACCGTCTTTTGTGCAGTGCATCACGAACGCGAGGCCATCGCGCGAGCTGCCAGCCGCGACTGAAGGTCTCCCGAATGCAGCTCGAGTTTGTGACCATCCGGGTCGAGAAAGTAAAACGAGTCGGACCGGTCGACTTCTTGCCAGCGGGTCACGCCGGCCTGCGTCAATCGCTGCGCCATGCGCGGCAGGTCGGAGGCAGACACACCAAACGCTGCATGCGAATATTCGGGCAGCGGTCCGCGCCGAACTTCGGGGTCAACCACCAGAGCCAGCCAGAGCGGGCCCGCCTCCAGGTAGGCCGCCCTGGCACTGCGCATCCGAACCGAAAAGCCAAGCAACCCCGAGTAGAACGCCACCGACCGCTCCAGATCGCTCACCGCGAAAGTGAGATGATTCAAGCCCGTCAGCGTGCTCATGCCATCAGATGCTCGGGTTGGATCTCCAGCGTCAGACAATAATCCTTGTAGCCGACCGCGCGCCAGAACCCCACTGCTCCGGTATTGGTCACCAGAACATCGACGGTCAGCCGTTTGGTTCGGGACCATACCCTGGTGCGCAGCAGGTCCACGGCCTTCCGGCCGATCCCCTGCCGGCGGCGCTGCGGCACGACAAAAAGCTGACGCAAATAAATCTGCTCCGGCCCTTCGCGGAACAGCGCATAGGCGATGATTTCAGCCCGTTCCTCGAACAGGACCGCTCGATACTCGGTGTCGTCCGACAACCAGCCGCGCATCCGCTCCTCCAATTCGACCACCGTCATCCGGTTGCGGTGCCCTTCGTCACGAACCAATTGATGATTCAACTGCGCCAGCAGCGGGCAATCCGCCAGCACGGCGAAACGAAAGGTCAACCCCGCCGGACGCGCGTCAAGGTGAGTCATGGTCGTGGTGTCTGTCTGCTGTCTGCTCGCGCCGCCGGATTAGGAGTCCATACGAATACGCGGGCATCAATTCGGCGGTCTCTTTTCAAACTTACTCAGGTAAATTGAGCCAAGCAAGTTCAGCCAGCTTTCCTCACCGAGATGATTACTTTTGTTGAAATATTCAGTGAGTGCATCGCGACAAGCCGCATCGTCCAGCTGCCATTCTCTCGGCTTGGCTGTTGAAGAAGGCATTCGCATCTCCCGCGCAAGCTGCTCGAACGCTAAAGCTTTGGTTGCATCAAGACGCGGCAAAATCACTCGGTGCACTTGATGGTTAAGAGCCAGCGTCAACCCGCCAAAGGCGGGCCGCAAAGGCGGCAAGCCTACACGAAAGAAACTGGCAAGGCGGCGTCCGTCAACGGCACGGGTGATCGGGCGCCTCCGCACGCCCTGCGCAACGCCCCGGGCCCCCGCAGCGTGCGCGCGGATTTTCCCATTGCCCATGGGGTGGGGCCGCTCTAGCGTCGCCGATTATGAACTTCGCGCGACTCGGCCGCTGGCGGCAGTTTCGATCTCGATGGATGCGGCTGTGCTTGTCTATCGCCGTGCTCGGCCCCGGCCTGCTGCGAGGCGCTGAACCCACCGTGACGACTTACCCATTTAAAACCTTCGATTCGTCCACCAACCAGTTAAAGGCCGATGTGCATCGACCGGCCGGCGACCTGGGCGCCGTGCGGCCGGTGATTGTTTTCATTCATGGCGGCGCGCTGATGATGGGGAACAGAAGCCTCAAACCCACCCCGGGTTCGTTGCTGGAGACACTGCTGGCGGCAGGGTATGTGGTCGTGTCGATTGATTACCGGTTGGCGCCGGAGGCAAAACTGCCCGCGATCCTTGACGATGTGATCGATGCTTGCCGTTGGGTCCGCCAACGCGGCCCGGAATTGTTTCAGGCCGACCCGCAACAACTGTTTGTTATGGGCCAGTCCGCCGGCGGCTACCTGACGCAGATGATGGGCTGGCGATTGCATCCCGCGCCACGGGCTTTGGTTTCATTCTGGGGTTATGGAGATATCGCCGGTCCCTGGTACGCGCAACCAGACGCTTTTTATCGGCAGCAACCGCTGGTGAGCAAGGAGGAGGCTGACCGCACGGGCGGCGCGAAACTTTACCTTTACTGCCGCCAACAAGGTTTATGGCCCGTGGTCCTGACCGGGTTGGATCCTGCCAAGGACGCCGACGCGTTCAAACCGTTCTGTCCGGTGCGAAATATCACCCGCGATTATCCTCCGACTTTGTTGATTCACGGCACCAAAGACACCGATGTGCCCTATGAACTGTCGGTGCAGATGGACAAGGAACTCGCCTCCAAGAATGTCCCGCACCAATTCATCACCATCCCCGAAGGCGGCCACGGATTTGATCGGCGCCAGACGGAGCTCGCTACGCGTACCTACCAGCAAGTGGTCAGCTTCCTGCAGCAATACCGGAAACCGTCCTAGTGGTTCCCGGTTCAGGGTTCTCGGTTCCTGGTTCCTGGTTGTTGGTTCCTGGTTCCTGGTTGTTGGTTGCTGGTTCCTGGTTGTTGGTTGCTGCGTGGCTATTGGCTATTCCGCATTCCGCATTCCGCACTGGAAATGGTTCCCGGTTCCTGGTTCCTGATTGTTGGTTACTGAGTGGCTA
>DATLUX010000129.1:0-13686 GCA_035577805.1 Verrucomicrobiia bacterium | reverse complement strand
GGCCGAAGATCACACCGTAGGTCTCCAAGGGTGCGCCGGGTAGCTCGAGGAACTTATTGCCGTTCTCTTCCTTGACGGCGAAGCCACCGTCCAGCACCAGCATGTCTTCCGGAACCTTATTGAGTGCAGCCGAGCCAAAGTCGTTTTGGTAGATCGGCTTGGGATCAGCCGCGGCCAGCATCAGGCTGCTCATCATTAACCCCGCAAAACAGAACGTTTTCATGGCAAGTCCGGCGATCGGATACGGACAACACCGTATCGGGCGCTCACCTAATGGGCAAGCCACGGAATGAGATTCGGGCGCGTGAAAAACTCCCCGTGGGACCTCAATTTAAGCTCCGGACACTGAAAAATAACGTCCGGTAGCCAAGAATAAGATCCCGGCGCGTGAGAATAACGCCGGGAGCTTAGAAATAAGCTTTGGGAGCGTGAAAATAGTCATGGTTCGGCAAGCCTTCTGCCTTGTTGCAAGTCGTAAACGAACGGACATTGCACTATTGCACTGAGCGCTGAACTCGCGTTTCGGCTGTCCCTGTGGCATTTTGAGGACGCATGATTCGGTGGTTCGAACATCGGCAGGTTTATGCGCCCTCGCCGAACTTGGAGGCCAAGGTGGTGGATCTGGGCCGGCCGGCCGAAGATCTGTTCTTCTCTTCTCTGGACGGGAACCGGCTGCACGGCTGGTGGTTTCCCGCTGACGCGCACTGCCGGCGGCGGCATCTGGTCTTGTTGCTTCTGCATGGGAACCTGGGGAACGTGAGCCATCGACTTCCTTACTATCGAGCTTGGCTGGAGTTGGGGGTGAATGTGTTTGCGTTTGACTACCGCGGGTTCGGATGCAGTGAAGGCACGCCCAGTGAGGCCGGCACATATCTGGACGCGCAGGCGGCCGTCGCGTGGCTGGGTAAAAAGGGTTTCGCCCCCTCGCAGATCGTGGCGCTCGGCAAATCACTCGGGGGCGGCATTGGTTCCGAGCTGGCATTACGCGAGCCCTTGGCGGGGTTAATCCTGCAGAGCACGTTTACCAGCATCCCGGATGTGGGCGAGGAGTTGTTTCCGTGGCTGCCGGTGCGCCGCTGGCACAGTATTAAATATGCGACCGTTGAGAAGCTGCCTCGGATCACCATGCCTGTTCTGATCGCACACTGTCGTAAGGATGACGTCGTCCGGTTTCATCACGCCCAACGCAACTTCCAAGCGGCGAACGACCCCAAGATGTTTCTGGAAATTGGCGGCGGCCACAACAATGTGATCGCGGAGGGCCGGGCCGAATATCTGCAAGGCTTGGATCGATTCCTCCGCCGCTTCATAGACCGCTAGGAAAAAGTTTCCGACATTATGTGGAAGGCCAAAGCCCGCGCCCACGTTGCTAACGTTTTGTCGGGATTGCCCCAATCTGTTGTCGCAAACTTTTGTCGAAAACTGACTTCTTGAGGTGGCAATCATCTTTTCCAACATGGCCATGATTCTTCGCAGGAATCCCTGACCCGATGCTGCTTCCAGGGGCGGTGGACCAGCCGTCTGCTCCCATAAATCAAGGTAAGAGGAGGCTTTGCCGTGGCTGCGGCCGCTTGGAGGCGGGGTCATCGACAAGAGTTTTCGACAAGAGTTTTCGACAAGAGGACAAAGCCAGAATGCCCTGCGAAGTAACGGAGTGTCCCCTCAGAGCGACCAGGATTCCGCGGTTTTGATCGCTCCGGTTGGCTCCTCTTTCATCTGAACGGATTTTAATCTGACAATTGAGCTAGAATGAGTGAGGCTAGCCTCTCATCTTATTGATCCCTGATTCATGCGCTGTCTGTTGGTGGAAGACGAAAAGAAGGTTGCGGACTTCGTAACGCGTGGCCTGCGAGCCGAAGGCTTCGCGGTCGACGTTGCCCACGATGGCGAGTCCGGTTGGGCGCTGGCCTCGCAGTTTGATTACGACCTGATGATTTTGGACCTGATGCTGCCGGCTCTGAGCGGGACCGAGTTGCTGACCCGAATCCGAAAGAAGAATGACAGTGTCCCGGTCTTAATCCTCACCGCCCGGGACGCGACGGCGGAGAAAGTGAAGCATTTCGAAGCGGGAGCAGATGACTATCTGACCAAACCCTTTGCTTTTGCGGAGCTCCTGGCGCGGAGCAAGGCGTTGTTGCGCCGTGGACCGATCAATCGGGCGAGCACTCTGCGCGTGGACGACCTAGAGTTGGACCGGTTGTCGAAGCAGGTCCGGCGCGGGGGCAAGCGGATTGCGCTCACCTCGAAGGAATACGCCCTGTTGGAGTACTTGTTGGCCAATGCCGGACGGGTTCTGACCCGGACCATGATTATCGAGCATGTCTGGGATCAAAGCTTTCAAGGCCTGACGAATATTGTGGATGTTTATGTGCGTCATCTGCGCACCAAGGTGGATGATCCGTATCCGAGAAAACTTATCCGGACGGTGCGCGGGGCGGGGTATTGCTTGAGTGATGAGGATGGGTTGTGAACCCGCGCTCGCTGAAATTTCGTCTGGTCGTTTGGTATGCGGGTTGGTTAAGTGTGCTCTTCATCGTCTTCGGTTTTTTCGTTTACAGCAGTTTGGGCCATTACCTGCGGAAGAGCATGAGAGAGGCCTTGGCCCGCCGGACGCGACAAGTGGCCGATTTGGTCCAACGCTCGCCGCTGGATTGGGCCGCCTTAGGGCACGAGATCCAAATTCATTTCGCGCCCGAGGCTAACAACCGTTTCAGCCGTGTGCTCGTCGATGACGAGATCACCTACGTGGCGGGGCCGCCGGCTGACAATAGTTTTGATCCAGCCCAGGTGCCGTTGCCGCCGTCTCTGGGCGAGGGGGAGACGTTTGCGCGGAGGGTCATGCCGGATGGGACAGCGCTGCTGGTGGTGGTGCTGCCTCGGACGACCAAGGCTCATCGCTTCATCATCGAGGAGGGATCCTCGGAAGCGGCCATTCAGAGCACCTTGCTCGCCTGGGTGGCGGCGTTGATCTCGGGTCTTACGCTGCTGATCCTGCTGGCCGTGCTGGGCGGATATGTACTGGTCCGACGCGCGTTGGAGCCGGTGGATCGGATTATTCGCACCGCGGAGGGGATCAGCTCGCGCAACTTGAGCGAGCGACTGCCGGTCCCGCGCACCCAGGACGAACTCGAACGACTTTCCACCGCGCTCAACCAGATGATCAGGCGTCTGGACGAGGCCTTTCAACATACGCAACGGTTTTTGGCGGACGCGTCGCATGAATTGCGGACGCCCCTCACCATTCTCCAGGCCGAGTTGGAAGCCATCATCGAGCGAATGGGCGGCCGGGTGGAGATCCGGGACCCTGCTGGAAGCGCGCTCGAGGAGGTGGAACGCCTGCGCAAGATCGTGGAAGGTCTGTTCGCCGTAAGCCGCCTGGATGCCGGCGAAGCCCTGGAAAAAAGCACCCCTTTCGACCTCGGTGAACTCGCCGCCACCACCACCGATCAGATGTATCTGCTCGCCGAAGACAAAGCGATTTCCATCGCCTGCCGGGCCACCAGCCCGGTGGTGGTGGAAGGCGATCGGGCCCGTTTGAAACAAGTCATTGTGAACCTGCTCGACAACGCCATCAAATACACGTCCCCCGAAGGTAAGATCCAGGTGCTCGTGACGGCATCGGATCAGCACGCCGTGCTGGAGGTTTCCGACAACGGCATCGGCATACCCCTCGATGCCCTGCCACACGTGTTCGAACGATTTTTTCGCGTGGACAAAGCCCGTTCTCGCGATCTCGGTGGCGCCGGCCTTGGCCTGTCCATCGTCAAGTCTATCTGCCTCGCGCACCGTGGGCGCGTGACGGTTGAAAGCCAGGAAGGTCACGGAAGCCGTTTCGTGGTGGAGCTGCCGCTGGCCAAACATTAGCGGGCCGAGGCCTCCGGGAAAAAGCAGAGGCCGGACGTGCGAGGTGTACGTCCGGCCTCACCGGGTGCTCCATTTGGATGCAACCGGCCTCTCTCTCTCTGAGAAGATCTCTTCGGGCCTGGCACCCTTCGCCTCGCGCATTCTGCCCAGGGCAGGCCCAGTCCGAACAATCCGTTTGCGTGCCCGAATGGGAACAGTGGTTCGCGACGCGGCATTTTTAACCGCCCGCCGAGGGCAGGGCAAAAACCTGAACGAACTTTAATCTGCCGTTCAGGCAGTTTTAATGAGATGGGACTCAACGCCCCAACGCTTGGCGCGGTCCGGCTGCGAAGAAGGAGGGGGCAGAGTTGCCGGTCATGGAGGTCGAGGACCGGGATGAGGATGAGGCGATGACCAAGCCGACGCCGCAACGGCTCACCGTCGCACCGCGGCGGCGGTACACAGCGACGCCGTCCTATCGTCTGCCTTCGGGAGAGAGGACAACAATACAACACAAACCACGCAAACCACGCAAACCGCACCTGATTGCAATGCAAATCCAGCCGAGGTAGGCTCCCATTCGCGTCCCGACACTCTGCTGATCCGCATGGCTGCTTTGATGATTGCGACTCTTCGGCGGGGCCGGGTTGTCTCCAGTTTGATCGGGACTGCGGGCGATCAGAACGGGATTTCACAAGGGAGGCAGACAACCGCTGCCTGCGCGCGCGCCTACTCCCTCTATTTTCTGCTCGGCCTGGCGGCTGGTTGCGGATCGCTCTCTTCGATGGAGCCGCCGATGCGTGTCTCGGAGGTCACGCTATTCGGCGACATGGATTGTTATAAGATCGAGACGCCTACTGCCACCTACCTTTATGGGAAACGTGGGGCTGGGTTCGCCAGCATCCTTGACCCCAGCGGCCACGATTGGATCAGTTATCGTCATGGCGGCAAAGCCCTCGGCGAATATCGCGGCCTGCCCAAGTGCGGGCAGCCGGTGAAGTATTTCCACTGCGGCTATGGCTATGGCCAATACACCAACGCAAACTGGTTCACCTCCACCATCCTCGAGCGCAGTCCTCGACACATTCGCATCCGTTCCGAAACGCAGGGTGGCGATTCCGCGTGTGTCTGGGATTTTTATCCGAATTCCGCCACGATGAACCTGGAGCGGATCGGCAACCCTACTTATTGGTTTCTGTATGAAGGCACGCCTGGGGGCGGGCTGGACCCGGCTGATGATTTCGTGCTGCGTCCGGACGGCATCCGAACGGCCCTGACCGAACCGTGGACAGGCTCGGTGAGTTGGGTTTGCTTTGGGGCAATGGAATCACGGCACGGGCTTCTGCTGATCAACCAGCAAAACCCTGAACCTGGTCAGCCTGACAGCTATGTTTCCTGGCCGTACCGGCCGGAGCCTGATGGGAGCCTCAATCAGATGACCGTTTTTGGGTTCGGCCGCCCTGGGTGGCAAGACCCCAAGCAGCACACGCCGCCTCTCAACCGGTTGCCGGCCCGCTTCACCATCGCTGTTACTCCGAAAACCGATTACGAGGCGGTCCGGCGGTTGGCGGAGTCGCTTCGTTCGCTTTCCTCTTCGCGTTGAGCCGGGCTTTCCGCTGTCCGTACCTGTTTAGCGCGCGAGGGAGCGCGGCGTTTACGCCGCTTCAATGTCCGGCGGGTGGGCCGCGGTGGGAGTTGCAAGCGCTTGCTCCGATGCCCAACTTGAAGCGGGCTGAAGCCCGCGCTCCGGGGACACTAAACACGTGCCGCTGTCCACAGCGGAATGCCTTCGGCAACTTTTGCGTTCTCGCGTTCTCCGTCGCTCTTCTCTTGCCCCTTGCCCCTCGCTGTCTTCGCTCGGAAAATGCTCGGGAGTATCGGCTGGATGCCTTCGACTAACCGCCCTGCATGCTGACATCTTGTAACCGTTGGATTGCGCCTGGCGACGCGCTGCGGCATAACCAGGACGGATTCGAACCATGGTGGAAATGGATGCCGATGAAACGCCTTCAATTTATTCCTGTTTGTTTGTTGTGGGGTTGGCTGATCAGCCTCGGCGTCTTTGGTCTGTGCGGCCCGTTGCAAGGGGCGTCGCGCGAGGCGGATTGGAAGAAAGTTGACGAGGCGGTTCAGAAGGGGTTGCCCAAGACAGCGATCGAAGCGCTCGAGCCCATCATTGCCGGCGCCCTCCGCGATCAAGCTTACGGAGAGGCCGCCAAGGCCATGGTGAGAAAGATTGTCTTGGAAGGGACTATCCAGGGCAACAAGCCGGAGGAAAAAATTATCCGGCTGGAAACTGAGATCGCCAAGGCACCAAAGGAGATTGTCCCGTTGCTGGACACGGTGTTGGCCAATTGGTATTGGCACTATTTCCAGAATAACCGGTGGCGTTTCCTGCGCCGCACCGCCACGGCCGAGGCGCCGGGGAAAGACTTCACCACCTGGGATCTGCCCCGTCTGTTCCGTGAAATCGATCGGCAGTTCACCAAGGCGCTGGCCCAGGATGCGCTGCTTAAACGCACGCCCATCTCCGTCTTCGACGCCTTGCTGGCCAAGGGCAGCGCGCCCGATCCCTATCGCCCGACTCTCTACGATTTCATCGTCCAGGAAGCGCTGAAATTTTATACCAGCGGCGAACAGGCTGCCGCCAAACCGCAGGATGCTTTCGAGCTGTTCGCCGATCAGCGCGTCGACGGGATCATTCCTGTGTTTGGCACCGCCGAGGAATTCACGGCGGGCAAGATCGAACGGCGCGCCAATGAATCAGCAACCGAGAAAGCGCTTTTTCTGTATCGCGACTTGCTGCAATTCCATCGCAACGATCGGGACGTCTCGGCCTTGGTGGACGCTGATCTCGCGCGTCTGGCCTGGGCCTACAACACGGCTTTTGGTGAGGACAAAAGCGCTCGCTACAAGGCCGCGCTCCAGGCTTTCACGCAAAGATGGGCGGACCACGAAATCTCAGCGTTGGCTTTCCATCACTGGGCGGCGGTGTTGGAAAGCGAAGGTAATTTGGTCGAAGCCCGGCGTCTGGCGGAGCGTGGCCGTAGCGTTTTCCGCGACAGTTACGGAGGCCGCTTGTGCCATAATTTGATCGTCGGGATCGAGACGCCTTCCTCGCGAATTGCCACCGAACGCGTCTGGAACGCGCCGTTTCCCAGCATCGCGGTGCATTATCGGAACCTGACGAATGTCTGGTTTCGAGCCGTGGCCTACGATTGGAATGCGTTTCTGGATCGCCGTCGGACTCGCCCGGAGTATCTTAGTGACCGCGAACGCAAGGAGCTTCTGAGTCGGCCGAGCACGTTGGCCTGGTCCGCTCCATTGCCCTCGACGCCTGACTACAAGGAACGCGTCCAGGAAGTGCCGGCTCCCGTCACCTTGAAACCAGGCTTCTATTTTCTCATCGCGAGTCACGACGTTGATTTTACGGACGCCAACAATGTGGTGAGTTTCACGGACGTCTGGGTGAGTGACCTGGCGTTGATTGTCCGGCCTTATGACCAGCGTCTCGAAGGATTCGTGCTGCAAGCCGGTGCGGGCGAGCCGATCGCAGGCGCCGAAGTGATGTCTTGGCACCTCGATCCACAAGGAAACCGCGTTCCGGACGGACCGGCTCTCCGCACCGACACCAACGGCATGTTTTCCTTCGCTGCGGCAGCCCAGCGGCCCAGTCTTCTGCGGGTCAGCGCCGAGTTGGGCGGCGTTCGCCATGAACTCGGCTCCATGCAGGAGTATTGGAGCCAGCCGGTCCCGAAGCCTGAACCCAGTTCGCAGACCTTGTTCTTTACCGACCGCGCTCTGTATCGGCCGGGCCAGACCGTCCAGTACAAGGGCATTTGCATCCGCATCGATCAAACCAAGGATGATTATCAACTCATGGCGGGGGAGAAACTCACGATCGTCTTTGCCGATGCGAACGGCAAGGAGATCGCCCGGACGGAACGGGAATGCAACGAGTACGGATCATTTAGCGGCAATTTTACCGCGCCGCGTGATCGAGTGATGGGCCGCATGCAACTGCAGGTGCTGCGAGGCCCGCCTGGTGCAACCGGCATCAGCGTGGAGGAATACAAGCGGCCGAAGTTCCAGGTGGCGCTGGAGCCGCCTAAACTCGCCGCCAAACTGAACGAAACGGTGATCCTGCCTGGCCGGGCCGAGAGCTACACCGGCGCGGCTGTCGACGGTGCGATGGTCAAGTATCGGGTGGTGCGCGAGGTGCGCTGGCCGATCTGGTGGTGGTGGTCGCCCCGGCGCAACAATGTCTCGCAAGGCAGCCAGGAGATTGCCCATGGCTCGACCAGCACCGGAGTTGATGGCGCCTTCACCATCGAGTTCCGCGCCAAGCCGGACCCGGCTGCTGCAGAGGCAGAGGAAGCATCATTCCACTACACGGTTTACGCCGACGTCACGGATCGGACCGGGGAAACGCGCTCGAGTGAACGCAGCGTGCAAGTCGGGTTTATAGCGTTGCAAGTCAACCTCAGCGCCAACGAATGGCAGACGGAAGACAAGGCCCTCGTCTTGCGGGTGACCACCACCACTCTGGATGGGGCACCACAGTCCGCCGGTGGGACCGTCCGGATCCATCGATTGATCGAACCGGTGTCGGTCAATCGTCCTTCCTTGGCCGCGAGTTACGGTCGTTATGGGGACGGGGCAGACCAAGGCGCCAAACCGGATTTGTCGGACCCCAACCAGTGGACGCTGGGGGGCGTGGTCACGGAGCAGAATTTTCAGACGGATGCCGAGGGCAAAGGGCAGCTGGAGTTCTCCTTGAGAGCGGGGCCTTATCGGGCCGTGTTGGAAACGAAGGATCGTTTCGGCCGCAAGGTTTCCGCCCAACTGCCGCTGCAGGTGCTCAAACCGGAGGCGGCCCAATTCTCGGCCAAGATCCCTCACTTTCTTGGCGCGCCGGACTGGACGCTGCAACCCGGCCAGGAGCTGAGGGCGTTATGGGGCACGGGTTACGAGGTGGGCCGGGCCTTGATCGAGATCGAGCATCGCAACCGCATCGTGCAACGCTATTGGACGCAGCCCGACCATACCCAACAGCAGATCCCCTTCGCCATCGATGAATCCTTCCGAGGCGGCTTCACTCTGCATGTCACCCAAGTTCGCGAGAATCGCGCTTACCTCACAACCCGCCACGTGGACGTTCCCTGGAAGAACGAAGAACTCGAACTCAAGTGGGAACATTTCACTTCGAAACTGGAACCCGGCCAGAAGGAAACTTGGACTGTCCTGATCACAAAGCCATCCACCAACGGCATCGCCCAGAAGCCTGCTCTGGAACCGGCGGTGGCTGAAATGGTGGCGGCGCTTTATGATGGCTCGCTCGATCAATATTTACCCCATCGTTGGATCAACCGATTTCAGTTCTTTCGTTACGATTACTCGGGGCGCGGGGCCGATTTCGCCAATGTGTCCAAACAGTTTCAGAACATCCACGGTCAATGGCGCACGCGGTATCTCGGAGTGGACTGGCGGTATCGCGAATTCCCCGCCGATTTGGTCACCAATTTCCGCGGATTCGAGTTTGCCTCGACGCGTTTGGCCAGACGCGGCGTCGTGGCCGAGGCTGCGTTGGACGCGGCCGCGCCGCCGATGGCTGCCGCGGCGGTGATGAACGGGGCGGAAGCCGAGGGGGGCAGGCAGGAATCCCTGGCCACGGCCAGGCTGGCCGAGAAAGCCAAAGAACCGGCAGACCGTCAACGCGCAGAGGAAAAAGGTCCAAACCTCAACGAGGTTACGGCCCGGCGAAATCTCAACGAAACGGCGTTCTTCTTTCCGCAGCTACTCTCCGACCAGCAAGGCGTGGTGAAGTTGCAATTCACGATGCCGGAAGCGCTCACCCAATGGCGGTTCCTTGGCTTTGCCCACGACCGCAACCTCCGCTCGGGTTTCTTCGAGGATCAAACCGTCACCAGCCGCGAGCTGATGGTGCAGCCGAATCCGCCCCGTTTCCTGCGCGAGGGCGATCGACTCGAGTTTACGGTCAAGGTGTCGAATCAGTCGACCAACCGCCAACAAGGCAAGGTTCGGCTCACTTTCAAAGACGCGCGCACGGAACAAAGCGCCGATCGATTGCTCGGAAACACTTCCGCCGAATTGGCCTTCGACATTCCAGCCAAGGAATCGCGCAGCTTTGCCTGGCCTGTCCAGGTGCCGGATGGCGCTCCTTTCCTGAGTTATCAGGCGGTCGCCTCGAGCGGCCGCATGTCCGATGGCGAGGAAGGGTTTGTGCCCGTGCTTTCCCGTCGGATCTACGTGACCGAGTCCTTGCCCCTGCCTATTCGCGGCCAGGCGAGTGGACCGGTGACCAAAAAATTCGAGTTTGCCAAACTGCGAAATGCCGGCAAGTCGAGCACGTTGGTTCATCAAGGGCTCACCGTGCAGATGGTTTCGAACCCGGCGTGGTATGCGGTGCTGGCCTTGCCTTATCTGATGGAATACCCGCATGAATGCACCGAACAGACCTTCAACCGGCTTTATGCCAATGCCCTGGCCCGTTTCATTGCTAACTCCGATCCGAAGATCCGGCGCGTCTTTGATCAATGGAAAGGCACCGCTGCACTGGACAGTCCGCTCGAGAAAAACCAGGAGCTCAAGAGCGTGATGGTCGAGGAAACTCCGTGGTTGCGTCAGGCCAACGATGAAAGCCAGGCTCGGCGCAATGTGGGCATCCTCTTCGAGGCTGGCCGGCTCGAGAGCGAAACGGAACGGACCCTCCAGAAGCTGGCTGAGCTTCAGTTAGCTGACGGCAGCTGGCCCTGGTTTCCGGGCGGGCGCGGCAACGAATACATCACGCTCTACATCACCACCGGCTTCGGCCGGCTGCGTCATCTGGGCGCAGACCTGAGCATCGATCCTGCTCTCCGGGCCCTTAATCGTCTCGACGGTTGGATGTATGAGCGTTACCTCGAGATCAAGAAACTGCCCCAGCCCCAGGCCTACGTGCCCAGCGCCACCGACGCGTTGTATCTCTACGGACGCAGCTTCTTCCTGAAGGATCGGGCGATCGCCGCCGGTCACCAGCCCGCGGTCGAATTCTTTCTCGCCCGCTCCCGCGAACACTGGTTGAAAGTCGCCAATCGCCAAAGCCAGGCTCACCTTGCCATCGCGCTGCGCCGGTTCAGTTCCTCGAGCGGCGGCGGTGACCCCACCCCCGCCGCCATCATGAAATCACTCAAAGAACGAAGCGTGACCAATGAGGAATTAGGCATGTTCTGGCGCGAAACGGAGTTGAGCTGGTGGTGGTACCGCGCTCCCATCGAAACCCAGGCCCTCATGATCGAAGCCTTCGACGAAGTCATGGGCGACCAACAAGCGGTCGAAGAATGCCGCGTCTGGCTCCTGAAACAAAAGCAAACTCAAGACTGGAAAACGACCAAGGCAACCGCGGATGCCGTCTACGCCCTCCTGCTGCGCGGACGCGATCTCTTGTCTGACCAGACTCTCGTCGAAGTGGAACTGGGAGGCGTCAAGGTGACCCCGGCCTCCAGCCAACGCGGCGCCGGTGACGTCGCGGCCGTCGAGCCGGGAACCGGCTTTTATGAAAAGCGGTTCGCAGCTGCTGAGATCAAGCCCAAGCTCGGCGAGATCACGGTGAGAAAGACCACGGAAGGCGTGGCCTGGGGCAGCGTGCATTGGCAATACTTTGAGGACATGAGCAAAGTCACCCCTTACACGGGCACTCCGCTGACCTTAAACAAAAAACTTTATGTCCGAAAAAACACCAAACAAGGACCTGTGCTCGAAGCAGTCACGGGTTCGGCTCAAGTGGGCGATGAGTTGGTGGTGCGGCTGGAGTTGAAGGTCGATCGTGACATGGAATACGTCCATTTGAAGGATCAACGGGGTAGCGGGACTGAACCGGTGAACGTGCTCAGCCAGTACAAGTATCAGGATGGATTGGCTTATTATGAGAGCACGCGCGACACGGCCAGCCATTTCTTTATCGATTACTTGCCCAAGGGCGTTTACGTGTTCGAATATGCCACCCGCGTGCAGCACCGGGGCCAATATCAAAGCGGGGTGGCGGAGATTCAGTGTATGTACGCGCCTGAGTTCAACAGCCATTCCGACAGTGTGATCCTGCAGGTCGGAGCGAAGCGCTGATTCCGCTCATGAGATAAAGTCCTGCTTCAAGTAAGTTTGCCGCAGGACCGGGTGGATTTGGACATGGCCCCGTGAGGAGCATTTTCTACCCCTCTCACCCCTCACCCCATCCCTCTCCCCGTTGAGGGGAGAGGGGGATTCCAGACTACATGCACCCCCGGATCCAACCTGGTTCACCCATCCTGCCGCCAGGAGGGTCGCTTCAAGCGATCCAACAACACGGCCAAAAGGATGACGCAGCCGAGCACGATCGATTGGGTGTAGGCCTCCACGTTCATCAAGTTCATCCCATTCTGGATCACGGCGATGATAAACGCGCCGATCAAAGTTCCCAAGATCCGGCCCTCCCCGCCGGAAAGGCTGGTGCCGCCGACGACCACGGCGGCGATCACATAAAGCTCATACATCTGCCCGTAATTGGGAGAGGCGCTGCGCAATTGCGACGCCATCACCACTCCGCCCAGGCCGGCGAGCAAACCGGCCAGACTATAGGCGAAAAGCCGCACACGCTGCACCGGTACGCCGGAGAGTCGCGCGGCTTCCGCATTGCCGCCAACCGCATAGAGGTAGCGGCCGAGTTTGGTGCGCGACATCATCACCTGCGCGGCCAGATACAGAAGCAACACCAGGCCGACGGCATTGGGAATGCCGGCCACACCCGCCCCGCGCCCCAGCCAGGTGAACGAATCCGGGATCTGATAAACGGACTGGCCCTGAGACAAACGCGCGGCCAACCCGCGTGCCATCAGCATGACGCCCAAGGTGACGATGAAGGGAGGCACGCGAAAGCCCGTGATGATCGCGCCGCTCAAGCAACCGATCAAACCGCAGGCACCCACCGCCCCGACGCAACTGAGAGTCATTCCGGTGACGCCGGCGTTCGTGCCTCCGGCCAGGTCCCGGATCAGGAGGCAGCTCGTGACGGCCGACAACGCGATCAAACTTCCCACGGAGAGATCAATGCCGCCTGCAATGATCACCACCGTCATGCCCACCGCAATAATGGCAATCACGGCAATTTGGTTGGCGATGTTGAGCAGGTTGTCGCGCTTGAGAAAGATCGGCCACCGGTAACTGCGCGGTTGCACCACGACGGGAGATCCGAGGGCGGGGAAATCCTGGTTGAGTTCCGCAAAAACCAGCCAGCGGGCGGAGGTCGGATGAGCGGCGATGGCCTGAATCGAGGCGCCGCGATCGGCGAGGCGTTGCAGCGCCTGGCGGGCGTCTTTGGGTTGGCCTTTCACGACGTCCAACACCATGGCGCCGGCCTGTTGGAGTGCTTCAGCCAATCGATCCGCAAAGACAGCATCTTCAGGGCGTTCCCCGACCGCAACCAGGACGCGCGCGCCGGGACCAAACCGGCGGGTAACCTCGTCCTTGATCTGGATGATGGCGGTGTCTCCAGTGGGGGCCTGCTCGGTGTAGGTGAACAGGCTGAAGAGCAGGCAGAGCAGCAGCAAGACCAACACCATCCCATGCTCCTGGAAGAGATGGGCGAACCTGGAGGTGGCTGGCTGCGGGTTCATGCGACCGCCAACTCCAGGATCTGTTGTTGGGTCGCCGCGCGCACGTTGGGGATCTCGCCGGTGACGCGGCCATCGTGCATGACGAGAATCCGGTCAGCCATGCCTAGGACCTCGGGCAATTCCGAACTGATCAAAAGCAGCGCCTTGCCCTGATCCGCCAGCTCGTTCATCAGTTTGTAGATCTCAAATTTCGCCC
>DATLUX010000128.1:0-56904 GCA_035577805.1 Verrucomicrobiia bacterium | reverse complement strand
GGGAGAGCCGCGTCGTCTTTCTGCAAAAACTGTAATTAGGGCCGATTGCCCTCCGCCTACTTGGTCCGCGGCTTAGAAGTCGAATGAAAAGGCGCGGCTCTTTGGCCGCGCCCGTAGCGCAGTCGCATTCAAAGCCGCTTTACGCGTAAAAATACCCAAGAGATCGAAGCGACGTGTGAGAAGGCTGTCCAAGAATAACGTGATCCAGCACCTCAATCTTTAGGAGCTGCCCTGCGCGCATAAGGTGCCGAGCGTTACGGTGCTGTCAGAGTGCCGGCGCGGTGTTCGTGCGGTGCCGGCGCAGTGTCAGCAATTTTGCTGACGTTTTTGCTGACAGTCGCCTCGCAAATCCTCCTAAGGTCTTCAGCGCGAAGCGCTGAAACTTGGAGGCGAGGGTCGGAATCGAACCGACGAATGCAGCTTTTGCAGAGCCGTGCCTTACCACTTGGCTACCCCGCCGCCTCAAAACTCAGAACTTGAATCGCGTCTGGGCCGGCACTCTACGTCAGGCCATGCGAGGGAGGCAAGTCCAACCCATCTCATCATGAATGCAATAACGCGGCGTACTCGGGTGTCCATTGGTCCGCCAGCCATTGCGCGATGCGTTGAAGGTCCTTCGCGCCGCCTCGTTTCGCCTGACGATAACGCACGGCCATCTCCTGCACGCGCCCAAGTTGGTCACGCAATAATTGACGTTTTTTGGCGTCAAGCTGGCCGCGGTCAGCCCGGCTTCGCACCAGGCCAGGACTGGTAAGCGCGCCGGGGACCGCCCAGTCGCGGTCCGTGTTGAAGATGCGCAGGAGTTCAAACAGATCTTCCACTTCCGCGGCCTGCCATCCGGCGCCAAAGAGTTCCCGACCCAAACAGGAGCGCAGTTCGGGCTCAGGCAAGTCCGGACGCGCGATGAGTTCGCGCCAGGCCAGACGGACGGCGCGCACAGGCAATTCCCGATACGGATTCCGCCCTTCCTTCAGCCAGCCAAACCCGAAGGGGATTTGTCGGCGCCCAACCAGCCACGGTTCTCCAAACTCGGTTTTCGTCTGGACATAGCTGTAACATTCCAGCGACGGCAGGTAGCCGCTGCATTTGGCGGCGCGCGCCTTTTTTACTCCGGCGCGGATGTTGGCGATGTCGAAGCGGGAGGGAGCTTCGTTCCACCACCACGCGCCACGAGCCTGGGAAATCAGCGCCGGTTCCAGGGCCGCGCTATGCGGCGTGAAGAAGAGCGTCCAACGCGGGTCGAACGGTTGTTTGGCGGCGGTGGCTTCAGCGAAAGCAAAGCGCAGTTTGGCCCCGGAAAAGTAATGGGGATAAACGACGATCGTCGCCTGGGGACGGCGCGTCCAAACCTCATTGGATATGTCGCGGACAAATGCGAACTCGTGATCGAAAAACCTTGGGCCGCACTGTGGGCAGTGACAGATGGCGTAGTCGCTGGATTCGATGAAGAGCCCGTCGGCGTCCGGGTAGAATTCGAAGGCCATTTCGCGGATGTATTCGCGCATAAACCGCTGGGACTCGGCTCGGGCCGGACAGAGGTTCCAGCCCCAACAGCCGATGCCGAATTCGGCCACGGGCTGGCCGTTGGCTCCGATTGCCTTCAACTCGGGTTGTTCCAACGGCAATTGGTTCACGCCATCGTAACCAAACGGGGTGAACCCCAGCAACACCTGGAGGCCGCGCCGATGCGCGTGCGCGATCAGTCGTCGCGTAAAATCGGCTTGCACGTTCTGATGTTCCTTCGCCCATTGCCAGGTGATCGGAAATTTCTTCGAACGAAACGCGCCGGCGATCCAAAGGATGATGGTATTGGCGCCGTCTTCGGCCGCACCGTCGAGAATGTCGCGCCAGACGGAGAGGCCGAATGTCGGCATGCGCATGAAGCAAAGATAGTAGCCGCGTTGTGCGAACAGGGCCCGCGGCGCAGACGCGGACGCGGCGGTGGCCGCTGCCCAGGTGCTGCGGGGGAAAGTCGATGTCGTCGCGACGGCTGCCGCCGTTTTGAGCATGAATGCGCGCCGGTTCATGGGGTCGGCGGTGGATAACTATGTGAATACGCTGTGGATATTGTGCAGATAGGGAGTGAATTAGTGCATTAGCGAATGTGTTTGAAAAGACACAATTAGTCTTAACTGGCTGGTGACAATCTCGGTAGAATGAGTCATGAGCGACACCGATTGGGAAGCGCGTTATCAGAGTGGCGATATGCCGTGGGAGAAAGGGGAACCTTCACCCGGTTTGGTGGATTTTCTGGCGGCGCAACCGGAGTTGCCGCGGGAGAACGTGAGGGTGGCGGTGCCCGGATGCGGCACTGGCCACGACGCGCGGGTATGGGCCGAGGCCGGCTTCGTGACGCGGGGCTTCGATCTAGCGCCTTCCGCGATCACGTTGGCCGAGGAAAAATCCAAGGCGAGGGGCTTAAAAAGCCCGGCCGTTCAATTTCAGCAACTGGACTTCCTCACCCAGGAACCGGCAGAGCGGTTCGATTGGTTATTCGAACACACGTTATTCTGTGCCATCGAACGGGCGCGTCGTGCTGATTACGTTGAAGCAGTCAGGCGCTGGCTGAAGCCGGATGGCCAGCTGCTCGCCGTGCATTACATGCTGCGAGAGGAAGATGGCCCTCCCTATGGCGTGTCGCAGCAGGAATTAATGGAACGGTTTCAGCCCGGATTCGATCTCAAGAGGGGCTGGGTTCCGCGATCGTATCCGAATCGCACGGGACTGGAACTCATGTTGTGGTGGACGCGGAAACCTTAGTGACCGGTTTGCGGAATAGTTCCTCGATGGCCGCGGCGACCTCAGTGGCGGACTCGCCGGCCGGCCAAGGGATCCATTCCACGGGCAGTTGGTGACGCAACCACGTGAGTTGGCGTCGGGCAAATTGGCGGGTCCGTTGTTTGACCAGCGCTACGGTTTGCTCAAGGGACCGCTCGCCCCGCAGATATTCGATCACTTGACGATAGCCGATAGCCTGGCAGGCGGTGGCGCTGAGGCTGAGGGCGGGGGCCCGGGCGAGCAACCCGCGGGTTTCTGCTTCCAGGCCGTTGCGAAACATTTGATCGACCCGCGCATCAATCCGCCGATAAAGCTCGGCCAGGGGCCGGGTCAAGGCGAAGACGCGCGCGGAACTGGCTACCGCGTTGGCGACAGCGGAGGAAGTCCAGTCTGCGCGCTGGACATCGAGCGGGCTTGGGCTTTGTCTTAGGATTTCGAGGGCGCGGATGACACGGCGCGGGTTTTGGCGGTCGATGCGGTCGTGGGTCTGAGGGTCACGGGCGGCGAGTTCACGCAAGAGTTCGGGGAGCGGGATTTTTTCGAGCTCACGGCGCAGAGCCGGAACTGTGGGAGGTCCTGTGCCCAGGCCATAGAGGAGGGCTTTGAAGTAAAGGCCGGTGCCGCCGCAAAGGATGGCCAGGCGGCGCCGGGCGTGAATCTGGTCGATGGCCTGGCGGGCGAGTGTCACGAACTGCGCTGCATCGAAGGGTTGAGCGACTTCACAGATGTCGATCAGATGATGAGCAACGCGGGCGCGTTCTTCGGCAGTGGGCTTGGCCGTTCCCAGATCCAGACCGCGGTACACCTGCATGGAGTCGACCGAAATAATTTCGCCACCGAGCCGTTCAGCCAGGAGCAAGGCGACCTCGGATTTGCCGACGGCCGTTGGGCCGATGAGGCAAAGTAAAAGAGCAGGAAGCGGCGTGCTGGCGGAAGGGGCGGACACGTCGCACGGAGGTTAATCGAGGGCCGGCTTCATGCTGGGGGAAGCGGGGAAGAGCCCACGCGCACACGCGGCAGCTTGATCAGGAGCACGATCCCGGCCAGCAGAATGAGCAGGCTCACCAAGTGCGCTGGAGTGGCGATGCCCAGATATCGGACGGGGTAATCCCCGCGGAAAGCTTCCACCAGAGAACGGAGCAACGCGTAAGCGACGAGATACGCGGCGAAGATCTGGCCATCGAACCGTTTGCGACGGTAAAGCCAGGCCAAGGTCAGGTAGAGCGCCAGGCTCAGAAGCGCGTCGTATAATTGCGTGGGATGGACCGGAACGCCGTGAGTCTCATGATCGGCGGGGAATCGAATGGCCCATGGCAGGTCCGTGGGACGCCCAAAGCAACAACCATTCATGAGACAACCGATCCGGCCAAGGACATAACCCAAAGGGATGCTGGGGGCGATGGCGTCGGCGAATTTCCATAACGGAATTTTCGCTTTCCGTGCGTAGATCACCCCCGAGGCGATGGCGCCGATCAATCCTCCGTAAAAGACCAGGCCGCCGCGGCGGACCATGAAGATCTCGAGCCAGGGCGCGCTGGGAAAGCGGGGATCCTCGACGAGCCGATCCCAATAGGAGATCACGTAGAGAGAGCGCGCGCCAATGATCGCTCCGAGAATGAGCCAGGCCCCCCCATCGACGATGAGATGAGCCGGAATCCGATCGAGTTGCGCCCGGCGACTCGCGGTCCAGAGTCCCAGGAAACAACCGGTCGCCAGCAGGACTCCATACCAGTGGATGGGAAACGAACCGATGTAAAACGCAATCTTATGCACGCCGAGTGACAAAGTAGGGAGCCGCGCTTCGCGTGACAAGCGCGGTGAATCCAACCACCACTAACGAGGCAGAGCCTCAGACCAGCAAGGCGTGGACGATTCTTTGCAAGATTGGGCGTCTTGGAGTGCCTTGTCGCTCTGAGGCCCCGCCTCGTTAGAGTGCGTTGTGATCGGTCCAAAAGCGGTTGCGACGGACCGATCGCAGCTGCGATCGACACGCTTATTCGTTGGTGGAACTGGAGGCGACCCGGGTGGATTTGGGCATTGGCGGGTAAAAGAGGCGAGGCGGCAGTGGCGGCATGCGGCTGACGAGGTTGCGCCAGGCGGCGCGGTCGCTCGGGGGCATGTTCTGCCATTGCTGGGCGCTGACCAGGAATTGGCGGCGTTCCTGAGGGGAAAGGTCCGCGAACCGTTCGAAGTTGCGCAGACACTGTTCGCGTTGGGCAGGCGCGAGTTGACGGAATTGCTGCAGGCTTTTATCAATGGTTTGGCGTTCTTCTGGGCTGAGCGGGGGGCGCTCCGAGTCGGGCAAATCGAAGACGTTGGTAAAATTCTCCTGCACAACCAGACGGCGTTTGGGCGGGATCGCCTGCCAACGCGCGAGTTGTTCTTCGATGCGTCGCAGTTTGTTGGAGGTCTGAAGGCTTAGTGGCAAATCGTGGTGGAGCGCAGTGGGTTGGTTGGTGCCGAACACGTCTGGAGCATAGCTCAGCAAGATTTCTTGTTCGGGAGGGGTAAGCTGCTCCCAGATCCGGAGTCGTTTTTCGAGCAGGGGCCGGTCCGCTTCCGGCATGAGTTGGAGCCGTTCCACGCGGTTGCTTGCAGGCAGACGCAACAGAGTAGTCAGACGATATCTCAATTCCATGATCCGCAGCCGTGCATCGCGTTGCTCGGGCGGCAGCGCATCGTAGACGCGCAGGCTGTTCTCAAGGACCTGGCGCTGGTGCGGAGTTTTCCCGGCGAGCAATTTGGCACGCATTTCAGCGTCGGCGGACAGCAGTTGGCGGAAGAAATCGATGGGCGTCGCCGTTCCCGCCGAAGGCACGGGCGGACGCGGCGAGGCAGGATTCGCTCCGGCGACGGGAGGCGCGGCGCCCATCGAGCCGTGGTCGGCCAGACCAACCAGCAAGGAGACGCCTAGAAGCAATCGGACAGGGCCCATAGGTTCCTCAGTTATTCAAGACCGCGTAAAGCTCTTCATCGTCATCGGAGGTGAGGCTCAGGCGTTGGATGGCATCGAAATCCGACAGGACGGCCGGATCGGAGAGGGTGGTGACATTGGCGAGGACAGCCAAGCCGGTGGCGACTTCGCGGGCCCGCAGTTCGTTATTGTGATGATGCTGTTGGAGGCCGACCCAAACGGCGCTGATGGCGACGGTCGCGCAGGCTACGCCCCAACTAAGACGCCGCCACCATAGTCGTAATCGAACGGTCGAATGCGTGCGTGGAGTGGGGAGGGCTTGGCGCTGGACGGCCTGCATGACGAGGGCAGTGAAGTTCGAAGAGAGCGGTGCGTCGGGCAGGTTTTGGAGGGACCGGTTCAGGGCAGCGTCCTCTTCCCAGGCAGCCCGGGCTTCGGGGCGGGTGGCCAGCCAGGCGTTGAGCTGCATTTGTTCCTCCTCGGTTAACGGCCGTCGCCAGCTTTCTTCGAGCAAGTCTTGGAACTCGGAGTCATTCATAACAAGTAAGTTTGAAAAACCAGTTGGCCGGAAAAGTTCCCCGGCCGATGGGGCTGGAGCGTTAAGCTTTCCAGGCGCCCGTTCGCAAATAGGGTTTAAGTTTCTCTTTTAGGGTTTCGCGTCCGCGATGAATCAAGGATTTGGTGGCCGAGACGGAGCAGCCGAGGATTTTGGCGATATCTTCGTAGGAATGTTCATCGCCCCGGCACATGAGGATGGCAGTGCGTTGTTTTTCCGGAAGCGCGGCGAGGGCTTCCTCGACCTTGCCCTCCAGTTCGGCATGCAGGAGGGAGTCTGGCGGGGAGAAGTTTCGCGTTTCTTGAGGTTGTCGGATTGGGCGATCGTCGTCGGGATAGGTTTCATCCAGGGAATCGGCCGGATGCCGGATGCGCCGTCGAATTTCGTTGAGGCAAAGGTTGCGGGCGATGGTAAACAGCCAGGTGCTGAACTTGGCGGCGGCTTCGTAGCGATGGGCGGATTTAAACACTTGCAGAAACACATGTTGGGCCAGGTCTTCCGCTTCCGTAGCGTCAGGAAGAGTGCGGTAGACGAAGTTCATGACGGGCTGCTTATACTTATCCACGAGTTCCTCAAAAGCAGCAGCATCACCCTGCTTCACGCGGAGCATCAGGTGGGCATCAGGGTCCGGACTCGTGAACATTCGACTCGGACTTTACCAAAAACCGTAGGAGCAACAAGGTTGCGCGAAAAATTGCGGGTAGGTCATGGGCAGCCCGGACCTCCGAATTTCGCACGCACATTGGGGCCATGAACCCAGACATTCGGCATTCGACATTCGGCATTCGACATTTGACTGAGCCTCCTGACGTCGGCTGCTACCTGTGAGGGTCGGTTCATGGAGCTTGCCAAGGACAGACTTTGCGTAGCAAAGTCCAGACATGGAAACGAACTGGGCGTCCGACCATCTCCAAACCATCCGCACGCTGATGGAACGTTCGGCGATCTACCGTCGGGCGTTGGCGCCCGTGATGATGGTGAGCGGCGGCCTGGGAGCGATTGGGGCGCTGGCGGCTTATGTGGTGAGGATCGAGGACGATCGAATGTTCAGTTTGTTTTGGTTGGCGGTCGGGTTGGTCACGTTGGGAGCCGCTTTGCTTTTGGTGCGCAAACAAGCGATCAAGGAGGGCGAGCCTATCTGGTCGTTGCCCACCCGACGCGTTGCGTCTGCCTTGCTCCCACCTTTCCTGGTTGGTTTGGCCGCGGGGATCCATATCGCAGTGCGTGGTGGAACGGGGTCGGCTTCACTGCTGGCGGCGGCTTGGGTGGCGGCCTATGGATGTGCGCTTCATTCGGCCGGCTTTTTCATGCAGCGCGGGATCAAATTGTTTGGGTGGGCCTGCCTGGGTTGCGGTTGTCTGGTGCTGCTCCTGATGCCGATCACCCCTGTGTTGCAGTCCACGAACGCAGCCCATGGCCTGATGGGGGCATTCTTTGGTCTGCTGCATGTGGCCTACGGGGCGTATCTTCACGTGACGGAAAAGCAGAGGACTGGCACTTGAATCCGGAACCGTTCCTTCAACTCGATCGCGTCATTCACGAGAAAGGGCGTCTGGCCATCATGTCGCTGTTGGCAGCCTCGCCCCAACTTTCCTTTACAGAGATGCGGGATACGTTGGGCATGACCGACGGCAACATCACAGCGCATCTGCGGACATTGCATGAAGCGGGTTATGTGTCGGTGACGAAGGCGTTTCAAGCGGGGCGTCCGCTAACGACCTATTCGTTGACGGGTCCGGGGCGGGCAGCGTTTGCCACGTATATCAATTTACTGGAAAAGATTATCCAACAGGCCAAGTCGATAACGTAGGGGGGAAAAAGCGGAAAGCGGAAAGCGGAAAGCGGAACCAGGAAAGCGGCATGCCGCGGCGTAGGCCCGCAGGGCGAAGCCGGGAAAGCGGAGACCAGGAAAGCGGAAACGGAGGGGGGCTAGAAAGGGGCTAAAGTTTGAACAAGGAGGTGCCGATAGTGTCTTTAACTTTGCAATACAAAGTATGGAAGTATGAAAATCGTTCGGGCGGCTCACCTTGGCATGTGTTTTGGGGTTCGTGACGCCATCGCCCTCGCCCTGGCTCAGGCAAAGTCACAGCCCGTTACGGTCCTGGGCGACCTGGTGCACAACGAAACGGTCCTCAAAACCCTTCGCGATCAAGGAGTGAAGATAGAGCACCAGGTCGCCAATGTGACGACCTCGACGGTTCTGATCACGGCCCACGGGGCTTCCGAAAAGGCGCTGCGCCGCGTGCGAGAACGCGGCCTGGCGGTGGTGGAGGCGACCTGTCCGCTCGTCCGGCATGCCCATCGTGCATTGCTGGACTTGGTTGGGCAAGGATTCCATCCAGTCGTGATAGGCCGTAAAGATCATGTGGAGGTAAAGGGGCTCACGGAGGACCTCGAAGCGGTGGATATTATTCTAACCGAGGCGGATTTGGACCAGGTTGAGGCGCGTTCGAAGTTTGGAGTGATTGCACAAACCACTCAGCCGATCGGGCGGGTTCAACAGCTGGTGCAGGCTTTGAGGGCAAGATTTCCGACGGCGGAAGTTCGATTTGCGGACACGGTATGTCAGCCGACGAAGCAACGGCAAACGGCGGCGGTGGAGCTGGCAGCGAACTGCGATGTGGTGGTGGTGATTGGGGGCCAGCACAGTAACAACACGCACGAATTACTGATGAGTTGCCGGCGGCACTGCGAGCGGGTCTATCAGGTGCAGGGTCCGGAGGATCTGAAAGGCACTTGGTTCAGGGTGGAAGACACGATTGGGATCACGGCGGGGACCTCGACGCCCGACAAGATCATCGAGGCGGTGGAAGCGTGGTTGATGGAATTCGCCTCGTTCCAGGAGCGGGCGATGGCCCATGCGTCGGCTGGTGAGGTTAATTTGGCCTAGGTGCAATGGGGCTGGCCAGGTTAGCCGGATGAATGACTCATTGAGGATTGAATGACTGACTCAAATGAACGGATGAGCCGAGCACGGACAAGCCTGATGGGCGAGTTGCCGGAGTTGCTGCGTGGCGAGGCGCGACGCACGGCGGAGGTTTGGGCTGGCGAGAGTCAGGGTTGGGTGGCGTACGTGATTTGGATTGTGCTGGGCGGGGCGCTGTTTGGGGCGGCGGTGGGCTGGTGGCGGGCGCCGTTGCAGGCGTGTTACACGGCGTTGAAGCTGCCGCTCATTCTGTTGCTCACCGCGCTTGGCAACGGGTTGCTCAATGCGATGTTGGCGCCGTTGGTGGGGGTTCCGTTGACTTTGCGCCAATCGTTGATGGCGGTGCTGATGAGTTTTGGAGTGGCGGCGATGATTCTGGGAGCGCTGAGTCCCTTGTTGGCGTTTCTGGTTTGGAACACGCCATCTTTAGCGGAGGCTGCCGCGCGTGATTCGAGGAATCACGGGATCATCCTGGTGACGCAGGCTGGGATGATTGCCTTGGCGGGGTTTGTTGCGAATCTCCGGCTATGGCAGGCGTTGCGTTCGTTTAGCGGGCGGGGCAAGGCCTCGTTGCGCCTGCTTGGCTGCTGGCTGGCGGGCAATCTTCTACTGGGCAGTCAGCTGGCTTGGGTTTGCCGGCCGTTTGTGGGGTCGCCGCAATTGGCGGTGCAGTTCCTGCGTGCCGAAGCGTTTCAAGGCAGTTTTTACGAGTCGATTTTTGGCATCATGCGCCGCCTGTTTTTCCCTTAACCCAAGAACTGTTGTTAATAATGTATCCGTGTTATGAGTGATTCCATACCTCCGACGTCGGCGATGCCGCCGTTGCTTCCGACTGCGAATGCGGGCGCGACGACCCGCCCAGAGATAATGCCTTTGGGAGAGGATCCGGCGGATCGAGAGGCGATTGCCGGGCCATTGGCAGCGGTAGAAGCCTTGCTGCGCCAGCCGCGGCGGGTGGTTTATTGGGCGCGCCAAGGCAGTGCAGGGCGGCTGACCGGGATTCTGTTTGCGATCGCGCTGGTGTGCAGCCTTCTTTACGGAATTGTGGTGGGAACGTTTTCCCTGAATGCCCAGCTCTGGGCTGCGCCCCTGAAGGTCGCGGGCGGCTTTTTTTTGTCGGCGCTCATTTGTCTGCCCAGTCTGTATATTTTTGCCTGCTTAAGCGGCGCGCGCGTGCGGGTGAGTGAGGTGTGCGGACTGATTGCCGGGTTGCTGGCGTTAATGACAATTTTGCTGGTCGGATTTGCGCCGGTGGCCTGGATTTTTTCGCAATCGACGCAGTCCTTGCCGGCCATGGGGGCTTTGCATCTGATGTTCTGGGCGATCGCGACGTATTTTGGGGTGCGGTTTCTGCAGCATGGTTTTTCGCATTTTGGGGGGCGCCCGGCGGGTTTACGCGTCTGGAGCCTGATTTTCGTCCTGGTGATGATCCAGATGACCACCGCGCTGCGTCCACTAGTGGGGACGGCGGACAGCTTCCTGCCTGGTGAAAAGAAATTCTTTTTGAGTCATTGGGTGGAGGAATTGCAGAAGTAATGGAAGAGATGAGCGGGCCGGGACGGTCAAGGAAGGATCGTGCAATCATGACGCGTAAACTGGTGTGGCCGATATTGGGGCTGATGTTCGTTTCGTTGGCGGGCTGTTTCCTGTTGGGGGCGCGGAGTCTGGTGCTTGGGCGCGGGCGCCATCTGCATCTGGTTTGGAATCTGTTTCTGGCCTGGCTTCCGTTGTGGCTGGCGCTTGGTTTGGATTGGTGGACGCGGTCTGCGAATTCCAAGCGCCTGACGGGATTCGGGCTGGGGGCGACCTGGCTTTTATTTTTCCCCAACACCTTTTATCTGGTGACCGATTTGGTGCACTTGAATGGGCGGGGGAAGCCTCATTATTGGGTGGACCTGGTTTTAGTGATGATCTTCGCGTTGGCGGGCCTGGTGCTTGGATTTCTGTCGCTATTCATCGTGCAAAGGCTCGTGTCGCATCGTTTGGGTTGGGCGGCTGGCTGGGGATTTGTGGGAGGGATTGCGGTCTTGAACGGATTCGGAGTTTATGCGGGCCGTTTTTTGCGTTGGAACAGCTGGGACGTCATCGCCAGTCCGTGGGCGTTGCTGCGCGAAGGGCTGCAGTGGGTGGGGCAGATGCCCGCGCGGCCGCTGAGTTTCTTCCTGCCGCTCTTATTTGGAGCGCTAACGTTTCTCGCCTACGTGATGCTCTATGCGCTGACCCATCTGCAGACGCAGATGGGCGAGGGCGAGGGCGAGGAGATATCGGCCTTGGGGCATCCGAGGGAGACTTAGTTAAGTTAGTTAGCGGAGCTGCTGGACGAAGCGGGCGATGCGTTCGACGGCGGTTTGGATCTGCTCCAGGGAGGTGGCGAAGCAACAACGCAGGAATCCTTCGCCACTGGGCCCGAAGGCGCTGCCGGGCACGCACGCTACTTTTTCCTCATGGAGCAGGCGCACTGCAAACTCGCGGGAGTTGAGGCCTGTGGGAGCGAGGTGAGGGAAAGCGTAGAAAGATCCTCGCGGCAAATGGCAGGGGAGCCCCATTTGGTTGAAGGCTTGCACGATGAAGTTGCGGCGGAGCCTGTATTGGTCGCGCATTTCGTCGGTATCGGCTTGGCCATGTTGGATGGCTTCGAGAGCGGCCTCCTGGCTGATGATGCTGGCGCAGAGCATCGAGTATTGGTGGATCTTCATCATGGCTTCGATGATCTCAGCCGGGCCGCAAGCGTAACCGATACGGAATCCGGTCATGGCGTAAGCCTTGGAGAAACCGTGTAGAAAGACTGTCCGTTCGACCATGCCGGGGAGGGCGGCGATGCTGACGTGTTCGCCTTCGAAGGTGAGTTCAGAATAGATCTCATCGGTGAGGACCAGGAGGTCGTGTCTCTGGACCAGTTCGGCGATCTTAAGCAGTTCGCCCTTGGTCATGGTTCCGCCGGTGGGATTGGTGGGGAAATTCAGGACCAGCAGCTTGCTGCGGGGCGTGATGGCGCGATCAATATTGTCGGCGCGCACCGCGAACTGATCTTGGGCTGAACAGGCCACCGCGACCGGGACCCCGTGGGCCATGGCGATGCCAGGTGCATAGCTGACGTAACACGGTTCGTGGTAGATCACTTCGTCCCCAGGATTGATCAGGGCGCGGAACGCCAGATCCATCGCTTCACTGACCCCCACGGCGATCAGGATTTGGTCCGTCGGCCGGTACGCGATCCCAAACTGGCGGCCGATGTGTTCGGCGATAGCTTCACGCAATTTGAGCAAACCAAGGTTGGACGTGTAGCCAGTGCGCCCTTTCTCCAAGGCGAAAATCGCCGCCTCCCGGATGTGCCAGGGAGTGACGAAGTCCGGCTCACCAACACCCAGGGAAATGACATCCTTCATGCCCTGGACAATGTCGAAGAAGTCACGAATTCCCGAGCGCGGGATTTGGCGCAGATTTGCGGCGATGAATTTGCCGGGCTGGAACTGCGGTCTCATGCGTGGGCAGATTAGCAGCCTGATGCTTGCCAGGCACGTATTTTCGGAATCTGGGAGGCTCCGGAGTCTTGCGGTGGGTCGCGGTCTGGCTCTAGGGTTTTACGCATGCATGGCATCGCTCGGACTGGGGTTGCGCGTTGGGAAATTGTGCCGGTTTCGGTGAGGTCACGGATGGCTTGGGTATGGGCGATGGCATGGTTAAGTTTGATTGGCGGGGGGTGCGGAGGTTTTGATCGGGCTTGGCGCGCCGCGGCCATCGAAGATACCAGTCAGTCAGCTCTGACCGGGCGCTGGCAGGGGACTTGGCAGAGCGACCAGACCGGACATCGCGACGAACTGCGCTGCCTGATCCGGGCCGGGACAAACGGGGCTTATCAGGCGCGTTTTCATGCGCGGTATCGAAAGTGGGTAAGGCTGAGTTTTGGGTACACCCTGGCGCTGCAGGCGGATCCAGTGGAGCCTGGAGCTGCGGCGACGGAAGACAACACCATCCATTTTCGGGGTGGGGCTGACCTGGGGTGGCTGGCGGGCGGAGTTTACCGCTGCGTTGGCAGCGCTTCAGCCACGAACTTTCAGGCCACTTACGAATCCAAATATGATCGCGGCACATTCGAGATGGCCCGCCCGCCGCCGGAGGCGAAGTAAGCCAGCGATCGATGGGTTGGTTGTGCGGTTGCCCCGGGGCATACCTAAGAGTAGAAGAGGTGTATGAAGAGCGTTGTCGTTGTCGTGCTGGGGGCCTCGGCCAATCGCGCCAAGTTCGGAAACAAGGCCGTGCGCGCCTTTCTGCAGCAGGGGTTCAAGGTTTATCCGGTCAACCCGAGAGAGACCCTGATCGAAGGGGTGCCCTGCTATCAGACGACTGCGGATGTCCCGGAAAGGCCCGACCGCATTAGTGTTTATGTCCCGCCGACGGTGCTTTTAGGTCTGCTACCGGCGATTGCAGCGAAAGGCTGTGACGAGTTATGGCTGAACCCTGGTGCGGAATCCCAGGAGGTGCTGGCCAAGGCTGAGGAATTGGGACTCAATGTGATCCAGGCCTGCAGCATCGTGGCCGTTGGGATATCGCCGGCGTCCCTGTGACCGCCCCTCCTTCCATTCGCACCCGGCCCCGGGCCAAGCCCAGCCCAGCCCAACTCGCGGGTTGACACCCTCCTTGCTTTTTGGTCGTATCACCGTCCTTTTATACAAAACGATTATGTACGCTGTCATTGAAACGGGTGGGAAACAGTATCGGGTCGCCCCAGGAGACACTCTGGAGGTCGAATACCTCGAGGTGGAGCCCGGCCAGACCTACACATTCGATCGCGTCCTTTTGGTGGCCGGCGAGGGAAAGGTTGCGGTGGGGAATCCGACCGTGGCGGCCGCCTCGGTGTTGGTGGATGTGACGGACCAGATCCGTGGCGACAAGAAGATCGCCTTCAAGATGAAACGGCGCAAAGGTTATCACCGCACCATTGGCCATCGACAGAGTCTGACCCGGGTGAAGGTCAAAGAGATCAAAGGCTAAAGGAAAGCGGAACGCGGAACGCGAACCCAGGAAGCTGGAACACCCATCCAGGAACCTCAAAAACAGAAAAGCGATTTGATTTATGGCACATAAGAAAGGTCAAGGAAGCGTTCGGAACGGGCGCGACAGCGTCAGTAAACGTCTTGGTGTAAAACGATACGGTGGCCAGCTGGTGACGGCGGGCAGCATCCTCGTTCGCCAGCGAGGCTCGCGGTTTGTCGCGGGGCGTAATGTGGGGACAGGCCGTGACTGGACCCTGTTCGCCTTGGTTGATGGCACGGTAAGCTTCGACAAGTCCACGCGCCGCGTGAATGTCGTTCCGGCTGTGCCCGCAGGGGCCGCAGCCAAGAACTAGGAACAGAGATCGAGGAGTCTTACGCAGGCGAGGTCCAGGCGGCCTCGCTTTTTGCTTTGCAACGTCCGGGACTTCCATTCATTGCACATGTTTGTCGACGAGATCAAAATATTCGGTCATGCGGGGCACGGCGGGAAAGGCTGTGTCGCCTTCCATCGCGAAGCGTACCGGCCTAAAGGCGGGCCGAGCGGCGGCAATGGCGGGCGGGGCGGGGATGTGATTCTTCAAGCCGATCATGATCTCAACAACCTGATTAACCAATACTATCAACCACGTCTGATCGCCGAGCCGGGCCAAGCTGGAATGGGCAAGGGCATGGATGGTCACGCGGGGAAGGATTTGGTCGTCAAGGTGCCCTGCGGCACGCTCGTCTGGCGCTTGCAGGAAAGCGCGACGCCGGAGTTACCTGCGGAACAGGCGGCCGGCGGTTTCAAACTTTCCACGGGGGCACGTCCGGTCATCCGGCACGCCGGGGGACTGCGTGCAGTGGAAGTCGATCTGTCAGAAGAGCCTGACTCACCCGCCGCACCGCGTCGCGATCAACGCGGCGAACTGATCGTAGACCTGACCGAGCACGGCCAACAATTCATCCTTTGCAAAGGCGGCCGCGGCGGCTTGGGGAACCGGAACTTTGCTACCTCCGTGCGGCAGACGCCTCGTTTTGCCCAACCGGGCGAACCGGGTGAGGAAGGTGATTATTTGCTCGAGTTACGAACGTTGGCCGAGGTGGGGTTGGTGGGCTATCCGAATGCGGGCAAGTCGACATTGCTCACGGCGATATCGAAGGCCCGTCCCAAAGTGGCTTCTTATCCGTTCACGACGTTGACCCCACAGATTGGGCTGGTGGAATATCCCGACTGGAAACGGATCACGGTATGTGATGTGCCGGGACTGATCGAGGGAGCGCACCGCAACGTAGGTCTGGGCCACGCGTTCCTGCGGCATATTCAACGCTGCCAGGTGCTGGTCTTGCTCCTGGATATGGCCGGCACGGACAACCGTCCTCCTTGGGAGGATTACCGGCAGCTTCTGCGGGAACTGGAACTCTACGATCCATCGCTGCTGGACCGGCCGCGCCTGGTGGTGGCCAACAAAATGGACGAACCTGCGGCCGAGAAGAACCTGAAGCAGTTCAAGCGTAAGATTCGCCGGACCCCGGTGCTCACGATGGCGGCGGCCTTTGACGAAGGGGTCGATAAGTTCAAGCAAGCCATGCGGGACGCCTTGGACGCTCCGCCTGGAGCGTAGCCCGCCGATCGACCGCTGGCGTTCGAGCGCTCAAGCACTCGCAATCCACCTGCATCTCAGCATCTCAGCGTGGAAATTGAAACTGGATGGAAAGGCGCGTAGGCATTCCACGTTTTCAATCATGGCGCGGATTCTTGACAACCGTGTAATGGTTGAGTGACAAATGGCTATCAAGCGGCGGCTTGGAACAGCCGTTGCCTGGGCGGTGGGTCCTTACCGCCTGGACTTTGGGTGAAAACGGGCCTTGGAAAAAAATCGGGACTGGGCGCTGGATCAGGCAGCGTTCGTGGGCGGAGTTGGGGGCGTTTGGAGTTGGCGGAGTGGAACGGGTTGTTTGGCAACGAGAAGGGCTGGACAACGGACGTCCGAATCGGCAGACTGAGCCCTACCACGTAACCCTGAAAACCACTTAGATTTTAAGCACATGACGATGAACGATATGCTCAATTGGTTCTGGCAGGGCGATATCGGTACTGCCCCCCCCAATTGGCCCGCGTCGATTCTTGGTCTGCTCCTGAGTTTTGCCGGTGGCCAGCTGATCGCATGGGTCTACATGACGACGCACTCAGGGTTATCCTACAGCCGATCCTTTGTTAACGCGCTGATCATCATGCCGATGGTCACCTGCCTGGTCATGATGGTGTTGTCCAATAATCTGGTGACCGCGTTTGGGATGATGGCGGTGTTTGCCATCGTCCGGTTCCGCAACATCCTGCGGGACACGCTCGACACCTCCTACGTGTTGATTGTGATCGTGCTGGGCATGGCCACTGGAACCCAGAAATTTGCCAGTGCCATCCTGGGGACGATTCTGTCCTCCGGCGCGCTGCTTTACCTCTGGTCGACGGCGTTTGGGAGCCGTCATCGTTATGATCTCATCGTTAACCTGCATTGGTCGCGGTCCGTGAAGGAGATGCTGGATTTGCGCCGGGTGTTGGACCGGCACAGCTGGAAGGCGCATTTGGCCAGCCAACGATCCCATGAGGGCTACGAAGGGACGGACCTTTCCTACCGGTTGCTCCTTCGTGACTCGCAGCGCGTTGAGGATCTTATCAACGAATTGCGACAAGTGACGGGGGTTTCTCGCGTCACGAGCATGTTGGCTGAAGACGAATCCGAACTGTGATCCTAAGACATGGAAAAAGATAAACTGCCTCCGATCCCCACTCCAGTCGGCCAGCGCTGGCGTGAATTCAAGATTCAAGTTATCCCGTTCCTGGTCTTCGCGGTGACATTGGCCGGGATCGTTTACCTGTGGCGCACGAACGTGCAACCGCTCGGCGTGATTGGGTCCGTCGAGACCAATGTCGTCAACGTCACTTGTCTGCAGGACGGCGTGCTGACCGATTTGCCGGTGGAACGCTTTCAAAACGTGGAGGTTGGACAGGCGATCGCGACCATCAGCAAGACGGACCCTGAGTTGATCAAAGCGCAGATCGCTTCGGTGCAAGCCGATCTCGAAGTGTTGCGCGCCCGTTTGCTCACGGACAGGATCCGCGTGCAGCAGGATTTCCAGACCACGAGGCAAAAGCTTCAGACTTATTTGGTGGAGCAAGTCACGGAGATACCGCTCCTCAACCTTTACTCCAATGATTACGTCAGGGCCAAACAACTCTATGAGGACAACAAAGGTTTGATTTCCGAACAACAGCGCGATACCGCCAGAGCCAAATGGGAGCAAGCTTTGGCCTCGGTGAAGCAACGAGAAACCCTGATCGCAGAGTATCAGACCATGGTCAAGGAGATGGCCCCGAAAGATCTGCCCGACGAGCCTGACCCCATCGACATCGCGCTTTTGGCCAAGGCCAGGGAACTGCAGCTGATGCTGGAGCCCACCACGCTGAGGGCCCCGATCGCCGGCATGATCAGCATGGTCCACCATCTTCCCGGCGAACGGGTTCTCCGTGGCATGCCGATCGTTTCGATCAGCGATCCTGCCACCAAACGGATCGTGGGTTATGTTCGCCAGCCTGTCATGCAAGTGCCGACCACCAACGATTTCGTGCGGATTGTGACCCGATCCCAGCCCAGACAAATTGCCCAGGGTCAAATCTTGCGAGTGGGCTCGCAGATGGAGCCAATTAATCCTGCCTTGGTGGCTCCCGACAACAAGCGCATCGAGGTGGGGCTACCGATTTTGGTTTCGGTCCCGCCCGGGATCCAGCTTCTGCCTGGGGAACACGTCAACCTCTTCATCGAGATGGCGACTCCCAAACACTAGTTAGGGCCTGTTCCAGGAACGTTCTCGGGACAAACTTTGTCGCAAACTTTGTCGAAATCCCAACATTGTCACAAAGTCCTCGACAAAGTTTCCGACGAAGTTTCCGACAAAGGCCGAAATCGCCCTTTTCGGGCCAAGCACTAGTTAGCGGCGGCTGATGAAAATGGCGATGACGCCCCAGAGCGCCAGCACCAGAAACGCGGCGAGGACAATTACCCGGTTGCGGGCCACTCTCTTTTCATAGCGGAGCGGTCGCAGGCCTTGAATACTTCCGGCGGAGAGGTAATGCACCAGCTTGGGGTTTGAGGTAACTGGCCCGCGGAAGTTATGCTTGAACCGTTGCCAGATGGACGACGCGTCGTTTCTTCGAACCCCCAGTTCAGGGGCAGGGGGGGGCGACTCGGCATCGGGGACAAGACCCGGCCAGCGTGTTTGGGGGACTTCTTCGAAGACCGGGTCCTGAACCGCAGCGGGTGCGGGCGGGGTAGGGGAACTGGCCGCCCCGGCGGCACTTTGGTGATGCGGCAAGGCAGTTGAGCGCAGGCGCGGTTGGTTTTGAGACGAAGCCGAAGCCGCCGCTGGGGTCGGGCTTGGGCCGACTGGTTGGGCCGGGCTTGGGCCGGTCGCTGGGGTCGGGCTTGGGGTGGCCGCTTGGGCCGGCTGCGGAGCGGAGTCTGAGCCGACAAACGGCGAGCCATTAGGCTTATCTTCCGCGGCGCGGTCGCTTAACCGCTGGATCTCGGCTTCAAGGGCCGCGATTTGGTCGTCGAGCAGTTTAGCTCGTTCCGAGATTGGATCTGCTTTTTTGCGGAATAGACCCATGTGCTGGATCAACGCTGAAGAAGGAGGATGAGGATAAGGCCGAGGCCGATCAAAGCCACGGGCCAAGTCAGGGCCAGGCCCATCTTGCACCAATCGGCGTAGCTGCGTTCCCGGAGCAGGCTTTGGGCGAACTCATTGGCCGGACTGGGCGGGGGAGTCTGCTCGACGGGTTCAGTGCTGAGAATGGGGAACTTCAGCCGCGCCGAGTTCCATTCCATGCGGGCATTTTCTATCGCAGTTAACGCTCGCGTGAGCTCAGTGTTGAAGTTGTCGCGGGTCCAGGATTCCTCATGGACCGATTGAACTTTCCCGAGGGCCTCTCGTAAATCGATCAGGGCTTTGGCCATCTGTTCGGCATCGCGACGGGCGCCGAACTCCGCTTCTTCCAGCAGGGCGATGCCCCGGGTTAAATGTTGTTCCATTTCCTCGCGGCCCTTGCCGAGTTCGGTTTGGCGGCGCCGAGTTTCTTCCAAGGTGGACCGCTCGCGTTCCAATTCCTGTTGGGCTCGGCGCAAGTCGGCGAGTTTGGTCTGCATATCGCCCACTTTGGCGTCGACCTCTTCGCGACTGGGCGCGCGGTTGGGGTCCACCACCACGCTGGGTGCGGAGGCGGCCACCGAAGCCAGAGCGGCAGCGCGACGCGCCGACTGAAAGTCGCTGTCTACAAACTCCGAAGGATCGTATTCCGAAGCCATGGCGCGACTCTAGACAGCGCCAGTCCGGGTGTAAAGATCGCTCCTCCAAATCGCGGCGGTTGGACCAATTCCGTACCGGACCCGAGGCTGACCGGATTTCAGGCTCAGAGGAGGAAGTCGGGGATGGAAGCCCAAAAAAGCAAAGCGCGAGGCGGCGGATCGTTGTGCTCGGAATTCTTTAGTGAGTTTTTTTCGCTTTTTTTCTTGAGCGGCTTCCACTTTGGCGGGTGATGAGCGATATTGCCGAGTGGTGCCCGCTCCGGAGTTCCAGGTTGCAGGCGAGGCCACCGTGGTGCCGGCAAGGGAGGGCAGCGCCAGCAAGTGGTGGCTCGCCTTGGAATGCGTTGTGTTGTTTGTGGGGTTGCCGACGGCCCATCGGCTGGGGTGGCTGCCGATTCCGGTGATTGCGCTGTTGGTTTTATGCGCCGGCGGCTGTTGGTTGGCCCTGCGGTTACGTCGGCGGGTTGGGGTGGCGGACCTGATGGGCGGTAGGGTCCCGGGCACCGAATGGCGCAGGGTGCTGACAATTTACGTCTTGGCGCTTCCGATGTTGGTGTGTTTCTTGTGGTTGCTACGACCCCACGCCTTGCTGTCTCTTCTCAATCGCAACCCTAGTTTGTGGCTGTTTATCATGGTGGCTTACCCTTTGGTGTCGGTCTTCCCGCAGGAGGTCATCTATCGGGTTTTCTTTTTCTCTCGTTATCCGGCGCTGTTTGGCCGTGGTTTCTGGGCTATTCTGGCGAGTGCCGTCGTGTTCAGCTTCGGCCATATCACCTTCCATAACTGGCCGGCAGTAGGGTTGACGTTGTTGGGAGGCTGGCTTTTTGCGACGACTTACCGGCGGACCTGTTCGCTTTGGCTGGTGGTGGTGGAGCATGTCTTGTATGGGTGGGCCGTCTTTACAATCGGTTACGGCGAATTCTTCCTGGAAGGCATGGCGCAATTGTTTCGCTAACGAGGCTTAGTGTAACGCATTGCGTCTTGGCAGGCAGTTGCGTAAGGCTTCCTGTCACCATGAAGCGTTTCCTGCCCAGTCTATTGGCCGGCGGGTTGGCTTTCATCACAACGAGTGCCTTCGCAGCTGAAACGGGGGCAAATCGTTTGACGTATCTGGATGAGTTTGCCGATCCTTTTTATCCTTCGCATCAATTCCCCAAACTGATCACCCCGCAATGGGTGGGCGAGGCCGGGGTGGAACTGGTCGTCACTTACGGGATCGACGACATGCGCAGTTCCACCAATTACGAGCAGTACCTTCGGCCGCTGCTGGACCGGCTAAAGCAGATCGATGGGCGCGCGCCCGTCAGCATTTTCTGCAATGCGCTGAACCCGGCCGAGGCGCGCCTGCAGCAGTGGCTGGCGGAAGGCCTATCCTTTGAGGTGCACACTCTGAGCCATCCGTGCCCGATTCTTGGTCAGGGCAATTTTGATGCGGCCTGGAACACGTTTCAGGGCGGGGTGGAGTTGGTGAGCCAGATTCCGGGGAACAGCCCGGTGGCATTTCGCACGCCTTGTTGCGATTCGATCGACAGCGCGAGCCCGCGTCTTTTCGCTGAGCTTTTTATGCGCACGAACCTGGCAGGGCAATTTCTGGCCATGGATTCATCCGTGGCGTTGCTGTTTTCGACCAATGATCCGGCCCTGCCGCCGGAACGATTGCACGATGGCCAGCATCGCGATCGTTTCAAGAAGTACGTGCCGTTCCCGGCTTTCTCCACGACGATTGAGAATTACCCTTATCCGTACGTTCATACCCGCGGATGCTGGGAGATGCCATTTGTGGTCCCGAGCGATTGGGAATCGCTCCATCTCCAAGGCAACGCGCATCCGCAGTTGGTTGAGGACTGGGAAGTCGCGCTGGATCTGGTGGCGCTGAAGCAGGGGACCTTCAACTTTGTGTTTCATCCCAACGCCTGGAGTTCACCGACTCAACACGTGGCTTTCGTCGATTACGCGGTTTCCCGCTATGGGTCTAAAATCAAGTTCTTGAACTACCGGGAGGTGTATCAACGGTTAACCACCAATCTGCTGGCCGGCCAACCGTTGCGGGCGTCGGACGGCCAGGACAATGGCGTGCGGCTACTCGATCTGAATAACGACGGGTACCTCGACGTGGTCATTGGCAACGACCAGCTGCGGCAAACCCGGCTCTGGGATCCTCAGACCGGGCGTTGGCGCGAGACGGATTTTCCCGTTGCGCTGACGGTGGCACGGAAACCGGCTGCGGCGCCTCGGGCGAGCGGCGGTCAGGACGGCGGAGTCCGCTTTGGCATCGTGGGTTTGCCGGAGGAGCCCGTCGTGGTTGTTCGCAACGAACGCGAGACGGGGGCGTGGCGTTTTCGCGGGGGACGTTGGGAGAGCGAACCGGAGCTGTGGAACGGTTTGGAACTGGATGGGCAGCCGTTGTTCACCAGCCGGGACGGACGTGACTTGGGCGTGCGCTTTCGGGATGTGGATCAGGATGGCCAATGCGAGCTGCTGGTGGCCAACGAGAATCAGAACGCGGTCTTTGCTTGGAACCGCCAGGTGCGGGCCTGGAGCAGGCTCCCTTATGCCTTGCCCAAGGGCGTGTCCTTTGTTACCGCGCAGGGTGCCGACGCCGGCTTGCGGTTCGCCGATTTGAACCAGGATGGGCTCGATGACGTTATCTTTTCCAACCAGGACGCTTATTCGATTCACCTGATGGTGCCGCAGTTGGTGTTGGGTTTTCCACCAGGCTGGACGCGCGAAGTCCTGCGTGGCCAGCGAGGCCAATTGCCCGAGTTGCCGATGATCGTCCGTGGCGGTCCTGCCGGCAACAACGGCGCCTGGTTTAAAGCGAACGAATTCTACGTGCAGAATGAGGATACGGCCAAACTCACCAACCTCGTCGCACGCCACTCGTTCGCCGAGTTGCTGACTGGGTTCATGCCGCCGGCGCTGTCTCCGACCCAATCGCTGGCCACCATTCGGGTCCCGGCCAATTTCGTGATCGAATTGGTGGCGCAAGAGCCGATGGTGCAGGACCCGGTCTATTTGGACTGGGACGAGCATGGACGCCTCTGGGTGGTCGAGATGCGTGATTATCCTCTCGGCCTGGATGGGCGGGGCCAGCCTGGCGCGGTGGTCCGATTTCTCGAGGATACGGATGGTGACGGGCGCTACGACAAATCCACGGTGTTCGCCGAAGGGCTGAATTTTGCCAATGGCCTGATCCCATGGCGCAAGGGGGTGATCATCAGCGCGGCGCCGGCGATCCTTTACGCGGAAGACACCGACGGCGATGGCCGCGCGGATCGAATCGAAAAGCTCTTTCAAGGATTTGGCGAGGGTAACCAGCAACATCGATTGAACGGGTTCGAGTATGGACTCGACAATTGGTTGTACGGCGCCAACGGTGATAGTGGCGGCAGCATCCTGCCCGTAGCGGCGAATCGGGCCGCGGACAGACCAGTGAGTATTTCCGGGCGCGACTTTCGCTTCCGTCCGGATGAGCGCGTGTTCGAGGCCATTGCGGGGCAAACGCAATTTGGGCGGCATCGGGACGATTGGGGCAACTGGTTTGGCAACGCCAATCCGATTTGGCTTTGGCACTATTGGATGCCCGAGCATTATTTGCGGCGCAACCCCCGTCTGGCCGTGGAAAGTTTGCGACGGGAAACGGCCATCAGCCCCGGGGCCGGGCGGGTGCATTCCATTGGCCGCAAGCCCCAGCGCCTTAATGATGTTGGCACGGCGGGATATGTCACTTCGGCCAACAGCGCCACGCCGTACCGCGATGAGCTGTTCGGGCCGGAATTCGCCAAGGCAGTCTTTATTAGTGAACCCGTTTACAACGCGGTCCGCTGCGAACTCCTGGAGCCAGCCGGTGTTTCATTTACCAGCCAACGTTGGCACCCGGACGACGCACAGGAGTTTCTGGCCGCGACCGATCCGTGGGTCCGTCCGACCGGGATGAAGATTGGTCCCGATGGCGCCCTCTACGTGCCCGACATGTACCGTCAATTCATCGAGCATCCCCAATGGATCCCTGACGACATCAAGACCCGCTACAACATGCGCGCGGGTGAAGAGCGCGGCCGGATTTACCGAGTGTATCCCCGCGGGGCCGTGCTGCGGCGCACGCCGAAGCTGGCGTCGCTTTCGGTCTCCGAATTGGTAGCGGCGATCGATCATCCCAATGGCTGGCAACGCGACACTGCCCAACGGTTGCTGGTCACACGGCGCGAGGCGAGCGCGGTGGAACCCTTGCGCAGACTTCTCGCCGGCAGTGCTCGTCCCCAGGCGCGCCTGACCGCGCTGGCGACCCTGGACGGGCTCCAGGCGATCACTCCGGCAGATTTGTCCAGAGCCCTCGGCGATTCGCACCCGGCGTTGCGCGAGCACGCCGTGCGTTTGAGCGAGCCGTTCCTGCGCGAGGCCCGCGCGCAGGGGCAGGACCCGCAGTGGCTCGACCGCCTGTTGAAACGGGCCGATGACGCCGACCTGCGCGTTCGTTATCAACTGGCTTTATCGCTGGGCGAATGGGATGACCCGCGCGCCGCGCAGACTCTGGCCCGTCTCGCCCTTCGCGATGGCAGCCAACGTGACTTGCTTACAGCCGTGGCCAGTTCGAGTTCGATGCGGCCGGCCGAGATCCTTCAAGGACTACTGGGCACCGACGCGAGCCCGCCGGCCGACCTGGCGCAACAAGAACGGCTGTTGCGCAACTTGCTTTCCCTGGTGGTTTCGGATGTGAAAGCCGTCGATTCCATCTTCGTTCGACTGGCTCAGCCGGCGCGGCCTGATCGTTCTCTTGCGCCATGGCAAGTCGGCGCGATCGCTCACTTACTTCAGGAGTTGGCCAAGACCGGCCGTTCGTGGTCCAACATTGCCTCGGTTCAGGCGTCACTGCCTGCGTTGGAGACTGGAGCGCGCGCGACGATTCAAGACACTGGTCAACCCACCGAACAACGGGTCGCCGCGCTGCAACTGCTTGGTTCTATCCACACCGGTTCGCCTCAGGACCTGGAAATGCTGACCGGCTTGCTGGCGTCCGGCCATCCGCAACCCCTGCAACAAGCGGCGCTTGGCCAACTGGCGGAGTGGCGCGGGGCCGAGGTTCCCGCGTCTGTGCTCCGCTCGTGGAATAGTTACGCGCCGTCCGTGCGCGGTCCGCTCTTGGACCTGTTATTGCGCCGGGAAGAATGGGTGGCCGGCCTGTTGGATCAGGTCGCCGGCGAAAAACTTCCCGCCAGCGATCTGGGGGCCAGCGCCCGACAGCGCCTGCTGAGCCATCCAAGTAAGGCGTTGCGCGAACGCGCCCAACGGCTGATGCCTCAACCGATCAATGTTGAACGCCAAAAGATCATCGATGAATACCTGCCCGCCGTCCGCCAGGCGACCGGACGGCCAGGCGCCGGCGCTGAGCTGTTCACCAAACATTGCGCGGTCTGCCATCCGCTCGGCCAGTCCGGAACGGGGGCGGCGCCCGACTTGGCGTCCGTGGTGGATCGTTCTCCGGAGCGCATGTTGATCGCGATCCTCGATCCGAACAGGGCGGTGGAGGATCGATACCTGAATTACCTGGTGCGCACGAAAGCCGGCGATGAATACTCGGGTCTGCTGGCCGGCGAAACGGCCAACAACATCACGCTGATCAGCGCGAGCGGCGCGAAGGAGGTTCTGTTTCGAAGCGAAATTGCCTCCCTCAACAGCACCCGCCTCTCGTTGATGCCGGAAGGCTTCGAGCAGTTTCTGAAACCGCCCGATCTCGCGGACTTGCTTGCCTATATCGAAAGCGCTGCCTCGCCGGCGCGGCTGTTCCCCGGCAACCGCCCCGCGTTGGTCAAACCTGATGCGGCCGGGGCGTTGCGCCTCCAGTCGATCAATGCTGAACTGCACGGAGACGGCATTGCCTTCGAGGCTCATTATCGGAATATCGGTTCCTGGAGTGATACCAGGGCCCGGGCGGTTTGGACCCTGCAAGTGCCGGCCGGCGGCTCGTATGAAGTCTGGCTCCACTGGGCTTGTCACGAACATGAAGCCGGCCATCGCTTCCGGCTCCAGATCGGCGACGCCTCCCTGGTGGGGGCTGTTCCCAGCACGCTAACGTGGGACCGTTATGAAGCCCGCCGGTTTGGACGAATGCAGCTGCCGGCCGGCCAATGGCGCGCAGTTTTCCAGGCCGAGCCACCGTTGCCGGGATATCTGATCGATCTGTTGGAGGTCCGGTTGGTGCCGGCGAGCGCGAACCCGCCGTCGTTCGATTCGATCGGATCCGACCTGGGGCGGCCGGGCCCGGCCGGAAAGGGTTCCTGACTGTAGCGGTCTAGATCCGCCGAATGACATGGAAAATGAAATAAAAAGTCGGGGCTCATGGAGTGCCGCACAGCCAAAGGTAGAGGTTTCTTCCGTGTGCTTCTAAGATACACTCATGGTCTTTTATAGGCCGTCGGGACCATTCTCACCCCTCACCCCGGCCCTCTCCCCGTTGAGGGGAGAGGGAGTCGCGCCTGTCGATCTTCTTCTTAGCAATGTGCGGGCGCCTGATTGGCCAAACGGATACTAGAGCGCCGCTTCAGGGCTAGCTAGGGTTGCGCGGTCTGAAAGCGGGCGTGGGGCGAGGCGCCCTTGACATGGTCTCTAAAATCTGCTATTTCTGTTATGGCAGAAATAACAGATGTTATGAGCAACACTTCCCCAACCTCCTTGAGAATCGCCATCACCGGCGGAACCGGTTTTGTCGGGCGGACCCTGGCGCGGCGCCTGATCCGCGCCGGCCATGAAGTGGTCTTGATTGCGCGCGGGGTGGACCGGCGTGATCCCGCGACCCGGGCCTTGCCGCGCAGTCGTTTTTGCCCCATCGGGCTGGATGATCCCGCCGCCTTGGCCCAGGCCCTGGCTGGTTGCGACGCCGTGGCTCATTGTGCGGGCATCAACCGCGAGATCGGGCCGCAGACGTATCAGCGAGTTCATGTCGAGGGGACCGCGCACGTGGTGGCGGCGGCCCGGCAGGCGGGGGTGAAGAAGATTGTTTTGCTCAGTTTTTTGCGGGCCCGTCCCAACTGCGGCTCCGGCTATCACGAATCCAAGTGGCAGGCCGAGGAGTTGGTGCGCCGGAGCGGGTTGGATTATACGATCTTCAAACCGGGCGTTATCTATGGGCGGGGCGATCACATGCTCGATCACCTGAGTCATGCTTTTCACACCTTTCCCATCTTTGGGTTGGTCGGTTTTCGCGATCAACTGATGCGCCCGTTGGCGGTGGACGATATGGCCCGGCTGCTCCAGGCTGCGTTGGTGGAGGGCCGGTTGTCCGGGCAGACGGTGGCGGTGACGGGTCCGGAGGAACTCACCCTGCGGGACGCCGTGCGGCGAGTGGCTGCGGTGACGGGCCGCGGGCCGTGGATGTTCCCGTTACCGGTCTGGTTTCACTATGGTCTGGCATGGTGCGTGGAACGGTTGATGGTGATCCCTTTGGTATCCGTGGCGCAGGTACGCATTCTCTCGGAGGGCTTGGTGGTTCCGTGTCCTCCGGCGGACTTGCTCCCGGCAGACTTGGCGCCTTCGACCGGCTTCACCAAGGAACAGATTCGGCAAGGGTTGCCGGCGGCGAGGCCGTTTGGGGTGGAGGATCTGCGCTGCTGCAGCGCGCGCTGCAGCTGAGTGGCTTGACCCCTGTCACCGAATGAGAATCAGTCCGTCGAATCTTTGGGGTGGGACGGGACGGTGGGACGCGGCGAGTATCTCCTCTGGGGTGTGGTTCTATTCGCGGTGAAGTATAATGTGGATCGCATTCTGAGCGTGGTTTGGTTTGACGAGCCATGGACGCTCTTTGATCGGCGGCAAGCGCAGCTTTACTCTAAACCCAACGTTTCAGCCAGGCCCAGGCTTCAGTTTGCATCTGCAGATTGAATTCATGCGGGGTGTCGTAAAGGCGGGCGGCCAGCTTTTCTGAGACACCTGCTTTGCGATAGCAATCCTGCAGCTTGCGGAAGCTGGCTTGGACCCCTTCCGGATGAAAGAGCGTGTCCTGGCTTCCGTTGATGACCAAGAGCGGGGCAGGCATGGCCAACGAGGCGATGTCCGGATAGTCCAGATACTGGTAGAGGCCAGGGATGACTTTGGTGAACCCGATGGTATTTCGGATATGCTTTTGCAGTTGCCAGGGAAAGGAAGTCATCCAACCCACCACGACGGCAGCCTTGATTCGCTCATCGAGCGCCGCCAGGTAACAGGAGCGCAAGCCGCCGACCGACAACCCAACGCAGCCGATGCGATGCCGATCGACCTCCGGCCTGGTGCACAGGTAATCGACCGTCCGCACGTCGTCCCAGCACATCACACCTGGCCAGGTGAAGCCCGCGGCAAAAATCGTGCGCCCGACCAGCTGTTCGTTTTGGCCGGAGCGCCCGTTAAACGCCTGGATCCGCTCTGGGGTCAGAGTGGAGGGGCGACTGCGCCAGTCATCCGGATCATCGTCGAGCAACATCCGGCGGGCGCCCCAGTAGAACATGTCGATCACGATGACGAGGTACCCTTGGCGGACCAGCTCGTTGGCGATGCTTTTGCCTTCGTAGTAGCGGCGTTTGAATTCGCTCAGCACCGCGTGTTCGCCCGGCGTCTCAACGAGCTTCTCTTTGCCCCAAAGATAAAAGCCGCCGTGATCATGCAGCGCGACGATGGCCGGCAATGGCCGCGGCGCCTTTTTCGGGACCAGGACGTAAGCCGGCACGCGGAGTTGAGGAGTGGTTTGGAACGTGATGGTTTCGCGCACGTATTCCGCTTCTTCCACTCGTTCGATGGTCTCGGGTTTGGGATCGCAGGAGGCCGGCGTGTAATGCAGTAACTCCAACATTTTCGCCCGCGCCTTCTTTTTCCAGGCGCGCAGGGAACGAAACTTGGCATCGAGGAATGAAAGCGGAAACTCACCATGCACCGCCTGGCTGTCGATAAACGGAAATAACGACCCCACATCGGAACTTCCCCCAGCGGAGCTCTTGGCGGGAGCGGCTTGTGCACCGTGTCCTGCCGCGGCCAGGCAAGAACCCACACCCAGCGCGGCGACCGATTGCAAAAATGACCGCCGCGAAGCAGGCCCGGGCGGATGGGAGACGAATGAATCAGGTGACATGCCGCGATGAAACCAGGAAACGGGACAAGGCGGAAAGCGGAAAGCGGAAAAGAGGAAAAGCGGAAAGCGGGGAAACCGGTCCCGCTATAAATCGGGTTTCGGAACAGCGTCGCAGAGGCAGTGCGCAAATGCGCGGGATGATGCTTTTAGGGGCGATCCGGTGCATGCGGATACTGCCCTGGGATCGCGGCCCCGCATGTGCGGGGCCGCTTCGAGATGGGGATCGGAGGAAGCCCCCTCGACGGGGCTCGGGGCGGGCTGTTGGGTAGTTCCTTAGTCCTCGAGCCGACGGACGATGAAGCGGTCCCGCCCACACGCGGGACCGCGCACCAAACTGCATTGTTCGGGGGCAATGCCTAAACACGCCCGGAGCGGATGCGGGGGGCAGAAAATCAGGTGACGGAGCGTGTCGGTTCGGGTAAACCGGGCGGGACACCGCGCCGCCACATGAACCGATCACGGACCTCAATGGGAGATCACCATGTCCTACATCCTCGCTCTTGACGAAGGCACAACCAGCGCCCGAGCCATTCTTTTCGACCGGCAGGGTCGGATTCGCGCGGTCGCGCAGAAGGAGATCACACAGTTTTATCCGAAGCCGGGCTGGGTGGAACATGACGCCACGGAGATTTGGAAGGCTCAGTTGGGTGTCGCGCGAGGTGCGCTGAAGAAGGCCCGGTTGCGGCCGCGGGACATCGCAGCCATCGGCATCACCAACCAAAGGGAAACTTCGGTTTTGTGGGATCGGCGGACAGGCATGCCAATTCATCGGGCGATCGTTTGGCAGGATCGCCGCACGGCCGGCGCCTGCGATCGCTTGCGCGAGGGCCGGCACGAGAAACGGTTCCAGAAGAAAACGGGTCTGTTATTGGATCCGTATTTTTCGGGGACGAAGCTGGCCTGGCTGCTTGATCAAGTGCCAGGCGCGCGCCGGCGGGCGCAAGCGGGCGAATTGGCCTTCGGCACGATCGACACGTGGCTAACGTGGCAATTGACCGGTCGTCACTTGACCGATCCGAGCAATGCCTCGCGGACGCTGCTTTTCAACCTGCACACCGGCCAGTGGGACCCGGAGCTGTTGCGGTTGCTGAAGGTTCCGGCGAGCGTCTTGCCGGAGGTGGTGCCATCGGCGGCCGTTTACGGGGAAAGCCGACTGAAGGGCTTGGAAGGAATTCCGGTCGCCGGCATTGCCGGGGATCAACAGGCGGCGTTGTTTGGGCAGATGTGTGTGAAACCGGGTTTGACCAAGAACACGTACGGCACCGGTTGTTTTATGCTGCAAAACACCGGGACCAAACCGGTGGCTTCCCACAATCGTCTGCTCACGACGGTGGCCTGGCAGATGGGTAAGCGTCTGGAATACGCGCTGGAAGGCAGCGTGTTTATCGGCGGAGCGGTAGTGCAATGGTTGCGCGATGGCCTGAAGTTGATTCGGACGGCGGCAGAGATCGAAGCGTTGGCCAACACGGTGAAGGACAACGGCGGCGTTTACTTGGTGCCTGCCTTTGCGGGATTGGGCGCACCGCACTGGGATGCTTACGCGCGCGGCCTGTGCATTGGTTTGACGGGCCATACCACGGCCGGGCACCTGGCCCGGGCCGTGCTCGAGAGCATCGCGTTTCAGGTGGCTGACTTGCAGGACGCGATGCGGGCCGATTCGGGGATTCCGTTGCCCGAGCTGCGCGCCGATGGAGGCGCGGTCCGCAACAATCTGCTCATGCAGTTTCAGGCGGATATATTGGGCGTGCCGGTGGCGCGGCCGGCGGTGACGGAATCGACGGCCCTGGGGGCCGCGTATCTGGCGGGTCTCGCGGTGGGTTTTTGGAAGAATACCTCCGAGCTGTCCGATCAGTGGCGGGTGGAGCGTCGGTTCGAACCGAGGATGTCCCGGGCTCGGGCGGCCGAACTGCGTGAGCACTGGAGCCGGGCGGTCCAGCGCGCGAAACGTTGGGCGGACTAGTCCTAGTGTGCTGTAACTGGGACGAGGGCGTTATTGGCATGGCACTAAATCGGTCTGACATGTTGAAGCGCGCCCAGGGACTAAAGAGTCCGTGGGCTTTTGTGATTATCGGGGGCGGCGCCACGGGCATGGGCATCGCGTTGGATGCCGCGTCCCGGGGTTATCGGGTTCTGTTACTGGAGCAAAGCGATTTCGGCAAAGGCACATCCAGTCGCAGCACGAAACTGGTCCATGGCGGGGTGCGCTATTTGGAGCAGGGGAACATTGCGTTGGTGATGGAAGCGCTCAAGGAGCGCGGTTTGCTCAGACAGAATGCGCCGCATCTGGTCAACGATCTGGCGTTTGTGGTGCCGAGCTACGCCTGGTGGGAGGCTCCCTTCTACGGTTTGGGCTTGAAATTATATCAGGCGTTGTCGGGCAAATATGGGTTCGGCAAGTCGCATCTGCTTTCCCGCAGGCAAACCTTGCAACGCCTCCCGAACATCCAGACCGAAGGCTTGCGCGGCGGCGTCGTGTATTACGACGGACAGTTCGATGACGCCCGGTTGTTGATCAACCTGGCGATGACCGCCGCGGAACAAGGCGCGGTCTTGCTCAATTATGTTCAGGTTACGGGCCTGCGCCGCGATAAAGAAGGTCTGGTCTGCGGCGTAGCGGCGCGGGATTTGGAAACCGGCCGGGCCCTGTCCTTGCGCGCCTCGGTGGTGATCAATGCAGCGGGCGCCTTTTGCGATGCGGTGCGGGCGTTCGCCGAACCGAAGGTGGAACCGATGATCCGGCCCAGCCAAGGCGCGCATCTGGTTTTCGATCGATCGTTCCTGCCTGGGGACAGCGCCATCATGGTGCCGCATACCAGCGATGGACGAGTGATGTTCGCCATTCCTTGGCATGGTCACACGCTGGTGGGTACCACGGACACGCCGGTTCAGCAGCCCGCGTTGGAACCGGTCCCTTTGCGCCAGGAAATCGAGTTTATCCTTTCCACCGCCCGCCTTTATCTGCACAAAGCGCCCTCGCGCGCGGACGTGTTGAGTGCATTTGCCGGCATCCGGCCGCTGGTTAAATCCGGCGAAGGCGCCAGCACGGCGGGCCTTTCCCGGGATCACACAATTCACATCGACCCGTCCGGTCTGCTCACGATCACCGGCGGGAAATGGACCACTTACCGGCACATGGCCGAGGGCTGTGTCGATCAAGCCGCCACTCTGGCGCACCTTGCCGACAAACCGTGCCGGACGCGGGACTTGCGAATTCATGGTTATCATCGGCAAACGGCCTCATTTGGTTCCCTGGCGATTTACGGGTCTGACGCACCGGCCATTCAGCGAATCGCGCGGGAACGACCCGGCCTGGAGACGCGGTTGCATCCGGACCTGCCGTACATTGAAGCGGAAGTTTTGTGGGCAGCTCGGGAGGAAATGGCGCGCACAGTGGAAGATGTGTTGGCGCGGCGCACACGGGCGTTGTTCTTGAATGCCCGCGCGGCGCTGGCCATGGCGCCGCGGGTTGCGGCCTTATTAGCGGAAGAACTGGGCCAAACCCAGGCGTGGCAGACGCGGCAACTCGACGCATTCGCACAGGTTGCGGCGGGTTATGTCGTGGGCTAGTTCCTGGTTCCTGGTTCCTGGTTCCTGGTTCCTGGTTGGTTGCCGCAACATCTTTCTGCCCTCCATTTTTCTGCCCCATATCTTTGATCTTTCTGACCCGTTAGCTCGCTTTCGCCCTGCGGCTACCCGACTGCGCCTACGGGCTACGCCGTGGCAGGCCGGCGTGGCATGCGGCGTGGCAGGCCTCATTCCGTTTCCGCTTTCCGCTTTCCGCTTTCCGCTTTTCTCCCCTGATTCTCATCGTTTTCTCATGTGGCGCCGTTTATGATGGACAATTGTGAAGGCGCTTTTGATCGAGGACTACAAGCCGCTTCGGACCTCTGTCGCCAAGGCGATTCACGAGTTGGGCTGGGCTGTTGACGTGGGCGTGGATGGGGAGGAAGGCCAATGGTTCATGGACCACCACGCTTATGACGTCATCATCCTGGATCTGATGTTGCCCAAAGTGCAGGGGCTGGAGTTGCTGCGTCATTTGCGGGGAAAGGGGGATGGCACTCCGGTCATCATCCTGACGGCCATGGACGCCGTGGAAGACCGGACCCGGGGCCTTGACCTGGGGGCTGACGATTATTTGGTCAAGCCGTTCTTTCTGACCGAACTGATGGCGCGGCTCAAAGCGCGGGTGAGGCGTTCGTACCAGCAGCCGGATCCGACCCTGCGGGTTGGCGATCTGGAGATCGATACCAACGCGCGGCAGGTTCAGCGGAATGGGCAGGTCATGACTCTGACGGCCCGCGAGTACGCGTTGTTGGAGTATCTGGCGCGACGGCAAGGGCAGGTGGTGACGCGCACGGAGATTTGGGGTCATGTTTATGAGTCTTACGGTGAGTCCGCGAGCAACGTGGTGGATGTTTATGTCGGGTACCTGCGCCGGAAACTTCATCAGCCCGGCCGACCGCAACTGCTTCAAACCCGGCGCGGGCACGGGTACATCCTTCAGGAACCGAAATGAATTCGCTGCGGGGGAGATTGGTCGCGGGGATTTTGGCCGGCATCACGGCGGTGCTGGCCTTCCAAGGCGCGCTGGCGTTCGCCAAGATGCGCGCGCGCCTCTATGCGGAATTTGACCGCACTCTCTTGCAGCGCGCCGTGGCGTTGAAGTTTTCCGTGCGGGAAGACAAGGGCCGGATTGATGTGGGTCGCCTCGATAAAGGACCGGAAGTGTTGGGACACGAGGCGGGCGTCGACTTCTTTCATCTTTACCAGCAGGACAACGGCCTGCTGACCGCGTCGAGCGAGGGAACCAACACCGTGCTGCCGCGGTTCGCCGGGCCACCCGAACAAGCGGTCTTTCGGGACGTGCTGCTTCCAGGAGGGAAGAAGGGACGGGCGGTGGGGCTTGAGTTCAACGCCCGGGTGGATCTGACCAAGAGACAAAAGGCGGAGCGATTGGCGCAAGGCGAAACCACGGAACCCAAGGGGCCGGTTTTCCAACTCGTGCTGGCCAAGGTCGACACGGTGGCGCCCATGCTGGCTGGGCTCCAGCGCTTATTTATTTTGCTATGGGCTGGCTGCTCCGTAGGCAGCGGGATTTTTATTTACTGGTTTGTCCGCCAGCGTCTGCGCCCGCTCGATCAGCTTAAATGCCAGCTCGGCGGACTGAGGGATACGGTGTCGGGTCAACGTGTCTTCCTGCGCCAGGCCCCGGCCGAGTTGCGGCCAGTCCTGGACGAATTAAACCGTTTACTGGAGCGGGTGGAGGCGGCGTTGGTGCGCGAACGCAATCTCACTTCCAGCGTCGCTCACGAGCTGAGGACTCCCGTGGCCGGACTGCTCAACATTCTGGAAGTGGCGTTGAGCCGCCCCCGCTCCGTCCAGGAATATCATGAAGCGTCGAAGGAATCCCTCGAGATTGCTGCGCGATTGAACTGGCTGATCAACAATCTGCTTTCGATGACCCGGATCGAGGCCGGAAACGTTCAACTCCACCGTCATCTGGTCGAGCTGGAGCCGGTCCTGCGTCAATGGTGGACGCCCTTTGCGGCGCGGGCCGAAGCCCGTGGGATGCGCGTTGTCTGGGAAATTGAGCCGGCGGCGAAACTGGAGACGGATCCGGAATTCCTGCGCGTGGTGGTGACCAACCTGTTTGATAACGCGGTGTCCTACACGCCGGAAGGCGGGACCATTCGGATCCAGTCCGATCGTCCGGGGAACATTTTGGTTTCCAACCAGGCGCTGGGCTTGACGGCGGCGACGAGCGCGCGCGTGTTTGATCCCTGCTGGCGGAACGATGGCGCCCGCGAATCAGGATCTCACCATGCCGGGTTGGGACTCCATCTTTGCCAGAAGATCGTGGCGTTGCTGGGCGGTCGAATCACCGCTCGAGTTCGGGAACAGGACTCCATCTTTGAAGTGAGCCTGCTCATGGCTGGGTCCAGCACGCTGCTGTAGCAGCGTGATGAATACGTAGCGAGGTCGCGCGTTTTCGCTTTCCGCTTTCCCGGCTTCGCCCTACGGGCTACGCCGTGGCAGGCCGCTTTCCGCTTTCCGCGCGCGGCCTCGGCTTTATCCGGAGCATCATTGTCAAAGGCGGCGACGAAGAGACGGAGCTGGTGACAATCAAGGACTAGCCAGGGGGCATTCCAGTGCGGCGGTGAACGCCAGTTCGGGGTCGCCGCGCTGGAGCAGAGTCGTTGCGAGTGTGCGCAAGTTTGGCCGCGCGTGCAGTTGCTTCCTGGTCCCGTTGATCTGCAGGGACACCGGTAGATCAAAATCAACCAGGCGGCCATCCAGCAAAACCGTCAATGCCTTGACATTCGGGCTCGTGGTCACGGTGATACGATTGTCGTGGCAGGATGCTTCGATCGCCTGCTTCTTGCCCGGAGCGGAAGTGTGCAGCCAGAAGAAATCGTGGATGACCTGGTCGGTCATCAGCCAGTTCAGATCGCGCGGAACTGGATCCCGAGTGGCCGGGTAGAGCACGGCGATTCGGTCGCGGTCCGGCAAACCCGTGTGTCCGTTGCCTTCCACGATGCGGACCGTGACGGGATAGATATCCGTGCGTTGACCTCGGAGCTGGGCGATTTCGTCGCGGAACTTCTGGGCGCGGTCATAACGGCCGTACATGGTATCTTTTTCGCCGACCATGACGCTGAAGACGGTGTTGCGCAACGTGCGCGGGGTGGTTTCGCCATCGGTAGGGGCGGCTGCGCTGGCGTGAATGGCGGCGAACCGATCGGGCATTTTCGGGCCGATGGCGAAAGCGCCGTAGCCGCCATGCGAATAGCCCATGAGAAACACTTTGTTTGGGTTGATCTGGTCGAAGAGCAGGAATTGCCGAATGAGATTTGCCACCAGGGGATAAACATACACGTCATAGAACCCGTTCCAGGTGTTGTTGGGGGCCCGCAAGGCCACATAACGATAACCGCCGGTTTCCGGATGATCCCGGTAGTATCGTTGCATGACTTGCCACTGGCTGTCATTGACCTCCTGGGGCTCGTTGCCTCCGCCGTGCATCGCGATGAATAAGGCCCAACCGCCCGGCGGCCGCGTTCCCACCGTTTTCACGGTGTAGGGACTCAGATGCTGGTCGAACCGCGCCTGGTTAGCATCAAAATCCTGTCGAGCCGCCGCGTGGATGGGCGCCGCTTGATACGCCTGCCAAGCCGCCCTTCGCGCCGCCGGTTCGTTCTTCTGCAGGAACCGTTCCAGCGAGCCGGGGAACTTCCATCGCTCCTGCTCGGTGGCCGGTGCGGCAAAGAATTCGCCGAAGGCCTTTCGCAAGCGCCTTTCTTGAGGAGAATCCGCCTGGGCCTCCTTCGAGGCGGCGGTGTTCGGAGGACAATAACTTCCGGTAGCCGCCGTGTCGCTCAGGAACAGCCACGCGATTTCCTGGGCGTTGGTGCCGGGGCCAACGTTCTGCCAAACGGTCCGTCCGTCGAGTTCGGCGCGAATTTCGTAGCCGCGCTGGCGCGCCACCGGAAAGGAAAGGATGTCATTGCGATCGGCCGATTCGTCACGGCTGATTCCTTCGCGGCGTTCCGTGTGGTTCGTCGTGTCCGTTACCAAGACCTTGGCGGCGACGCGGCGACCGCCGGGTTGATCGAGCACTTGTACCAGCAACCGCCTCTGGTCCTGGGTGGCGGAAGGGGCGAGGGTCGGGGTGTACTGTTCGGTGACATTGATCCCCGGCACTTGCTGGTCGGCGTTAGCCCACGCCAAGGGGAAGGGCAGACCGGTTTGTTTGAAGCTGGTCGCGTAGATGGCGTGGCGCGGGTTGTCGCGGACGGCTTGGGCGGCGTCGTGTTTGAACCAGCCATGGTCAAGTCCGTTGGGGTCTTGTTCGGCCGCGCCGGTGAAATGCCATTGGCCATCCCAGATTTCCACCCAGGTATGGTTGCCGCGCAGATTAGTCCACATCGGAGTACCCACCACGCGAGCCGGCACGCCCACGCTGCGACACGCGTCGACCAGCAAGATCGATAAGCCAGTGCAAGTGGCCTTGCCGCTGCTCATCGTTTCCAGCGGCCCTTGATCGGCCCGACGCCGTTCCTGTGAGTATTTTACCTGGGTGAGCTGAAAAAGCTTTTGGTTCAGACGAATCGCCGCTGCGGTAGGCGTGCGACAGTCGGTGACCAGCGGCGAACATTTTTCGTAGAGCAACTTTCGCCAATCATCGCGACTCTCGTTGACGGACGCGTACGGCAGGATGTCGTTGAGGAAGATCTCGCGAGGCACCCGGTCCCGCCACGGCGCGCGGGCGAAGACCTCTTCAGCCAGGGCGACGTTTTCCAGGAGATAGGCGGCCGAAAGCGACTGAAGATCGCGCGCGGGCATATTTTCCACCAGGAAAGCCATCGCTTCCCGTTGCGAGGCCGGAACAGTGACCAGCGCGCTGAAAATCGCGGACTGATTGGTGCCACTGGCGGACAGGGCGCGTTGCACCGGATCGGCCCACCACCTGCCGCCGGGCGGACCGGCCGCTTCGTTGGCGCGCGCCCCGCCGGCGGCGCATAGAATAAGGGAAAGGATGAAAGGGAGTCTGGAAGGCCCGGGCATCCAACGAGAAATCATTTGGGAGCAAGGGTGCCAGACGAGTCATCCGGCGGCAGCTAAAATTATTGTTAGTGGTGAGCGCCATGATCTGCCCGGCCCCCGGGAAAATGTCGCCAGCGCAGCATCCAGCCGCTAAGCTCAAGGCAACATGAACACAGGTTGGGAAGAGGAATTTCGGAGCATCTATCAGCGCGGCGTGTCGGCGTGGAAGGAAGGGCGCCGAACTGCGGCCACGATGTTTCAGAAACCGGAGGTAGCGTTTCTGGCCGGCCTCGGTTGCACCGCGCAGGAGTTGTTCGACTTTGTGGATGACGCGCAACGTTACGGTGAACCGGACTTCACGACGGCATTGGCTATCGCCGAGATCCGCCGGGATTATTTCCTGAAGGTATTGGACGGCAAATGGACCGGACACACCGTGCGCATGGCCGACCTTCCGGCCAAGACGGCGGAGGTCGACGGCATCGCCTGGCTGCCGCGCCTAATCGAAAAAGCGCGGGCGAAACTGCGCGGTGAAATGCCCGATGACCTGATGTATTGCTGCGGCGGAGATCGCGCTTTCCTGGAGCGAGTCCACCTGACGGCCCCGGAATTCCTCAAGTTAACCTGGGAAAGCGGCGCGGACGATCGCACGATCATCGAAGCGGTCAAAAAAGCCGCCAGACACAAGTGATCACCGTGGTCGGCAGTTTGAATCTGGATCTGTTGATCGAAGCTCCGCGTCTGCCCGGGCCGGGGGAGACCGTGTTGGGCGGAGGCCTTCGACGGGAACCGGGCGGGAAAGGAGCCAATCAAGCTTGCGCGGTCGCCCGCATGAAACAGCCAGTGAGTTTAATTGGAGCCGTCGGGCGCGACGTCTTCGGCGACGAACTGCTGCGCCACCTCGGACACGAAAATGTCGATCTCCAGTTTGTGGCCCGGCGCGAACAAGAGCCCACCGGCTTGGCGTTGATTGTTGTGGATCCGGCGGGCCAAAATCAGATTGTGGTGGCCGCCGGCGCCAACGCCACACTCACGGCCGCAGATGTTGCGTTGGGGGCGCCGCGCCTTCGGGAATCGCGCGCGGTGCTGGTTCAGCTGGAGATCCCACTGGATGCGGTCGGCGCCGCGCTGCGGATGGGACGCGAGTCGGGCGCGTTGACCGTGCTGAATCCGGCCCCGTTCAGCAATCTGCCTGAGGAATGGCTTGGGTTGTGCGATTGGATCGTCCCGAACGAAGTCGAAGCGGCCCAACTGAGCGGGCTGCCGGTTGGAGGGCCCAGCGAGGCGGCCGCCGCCGCCGGGGTCTTGCACCGGCGCTCCGGCCGGGCGGGGATTGTGGTGACGCTGGGAGCGGCCGGGGCGTGGGTTGAATCCAAATCGTTTAGCGGACATGTGCCCGCATTTTCAGTTGAAGCGGTGGATGCCGTGGCCGCCGGCGATGCCTTTATCGGAGCCTTCGTGACTCGTCTGCTCGAGGGTGAAGGACCTCGGGAAGCCGCGCATTTCGGTTGCGCGGCCGCGGCAGTGTCGGTGACCCGCCGGGGCGCGCAGGCCAGTCTCCCGCATCGGGACGAGGTGGCCCCAATGCGGGATAACGCCCTGGGTCTAACCGGCGCCAGCCCGCGGCGCGAGCCGGCCCAACGGGGAGCTTAGATGGCCGGAAGCAAAAGCACCGTCGGCTCGGCCGCGGCCGGACGACAATTGGCCGGGGCATGTTTGGCAGCCGGATTGATCGCTTGGGCGGCCTGGAGTCCCGGTCACGCGGCGCCGGCCGCCGAGGCGGGAACCAACGGCCGGCCGCGCTTCAAGATTCCCAAGATCTTCGTGCCTGGATTCAAGCCCCCGCGCATGGACCCCGCCAAGGTGGCCATTGGGGAAAGACTATTTCTGGAGACGCGTTTTTCTCAGTACTTCTTCGCGCACTCTCAGGGGGATGCCAACGCACAACTGCCGGCAGGGGATCCCGTAGTGGCGACGGTGCCGACCATCGGTCAACCGTTGCCCGGACCGTTTGGGGGGTTCGCGATCAATTGCCGGTCCTGTCACCTGGTGAACGAGTTTTTCAGCAACGGTCCAGGCAACCGGACGTATGCGGATTTCGCGCGCCGTTCGCCGGTGCCGGCGCGGGAGGACGGCAAGACGCTGACTCCGCGTAACGCGCCGGCCATGGTCAATGCCACGATTCCGCGGGAACACGAGATGTTTCTGCATTTCGACGGCGAGTTTGGGAGCGGCAAGGATCTGGTGAAGGCCACGCTGACGGGACGCAACTTTGGATGGTTGCCCGGCGAACAGACGCAGGCGGTGCAGCAGGTGGCTCACATCATTCGTGATGATGATGGGCATGGTCCGCTGGCGGCGGATTTTGGCGGTTACTCTTACCGCCGCGTGTTGGCGGGCAACGACGCCGAACTGGGGGAGGAGGGAGATCGCTTCCACTTAAGCGAAGAATACCGGATGGATGTGACGCAGGCGAGTGACGCGGCCATTCTGGAGCAGGTGGCCCGGTTGATCGCGGCCTACATGGACAGCCTCTTCTTCTCGCGGGACGAACGCGCCGAGTACGATGGTTCGTCGTATGACTGGTTCCTGGAGACCAACCAAATTCCGCGCCAGCCCGACCCGGGTCAGTCGATGACCTATTATAACCGCAACGTCCTGGACCTCATCAGCAGTCCGGCGCCGCTGCGCTTCACCAAGCCCGGGGAGATGCGGTTCAAAACGTTGAAGCAACCTTTCACGTTCGGTCCGCAGGAGCTGCTCGGGATGAAGATCTTCTTTACCATGGCACGCTATGCGACCAATTCCACGCGCCGTCCGTCCCCCGCGCATGGCATCGGCAATTGTGTCATGTGCCATCCCGCGCCTGATTTCACTGATTTTAAATTCCACAACACCGGCGCTGCTCAGGAGGAGTACGATGCAATTCACGGCGCCGGCGCTTTTGCGAAACTTTCGGTGCCGGGATTGGAAGAGCGCAATGCGCATGTGGAAGTGTGGCTGCCAGCCACGACTCAACATCCCCGCGGCGCCGGCCCGTTCCTCGATATCCCCACGGCCGAACGGCCGGGTCGCGCCGATCTGGGTCTGTGGAACGTGTTTGCCAACCCGGATCTGCCCCGAGTCCAGCCGGCCTTGCGAGCGTTACTCAACCTGGACACCAAGCCCAGGCCGGACCACGAGTGGCTGCCGCGGACGCTGGCGCTATTTAAAACCCCGAGTTTGCGCGGCCTGTCGCTCTCCGATCCGTACCTGCACACGGGCCGCAAGGACACGATCGAAGATGTCATCGAGTTTTATCGGCGGATGTCCAACCTGACCCGCGCCGGTAACGTCCGCAATGCGGCGCCGGAGTTGTCGGGAATTTTTCTGAAAGAGAACGACATCGCCCCGGTGGCCGCGTTCTTGCGGGCGCTGAACGAGGACTACGAGTAGGGGGAAAAGCGGAAGGGGAAAAGCGGAAAGCGGAAAGCGGAAAGCGGAAAGCGGGGGGCCCGCAGCTGGACGCAATGCGGAGTTGCGCCCACAGATATACGCAGATGGACGGGTATGTGGTTTGTCAACAAATACCCTATGGGTGAGCGTCAGGGGATTGTGGACCGGACGAGCGCAGCGGAGCGGAGCGAGGGCCGGCGCTTTGCGGTCGGATCCCACGAACTGGACGAGTCGTAGAACGGCTCCTGGACAGAGCAGAGAGTTTTTTCTTCAAAGCAATTGGGCGTTTGACTTCAGGGCCATGTTCTTCTGCCAAGGTGAGGGGTTTGGTAGATTCTCGAGGCTTGGGTTTGTAGACAAGAGTTGGATCCAGTTGGTAGACCCGGCCAGACTTGAGTGACTGTTCGGTCTGCTGGCGCAGTGTCTTGCGGTCTATTTGCATGTTCTGGAGGGTTTCGGAGCCGACTTGGGAAATGATCTTGCCGATTTTCTGGGAGAGAGCTGGATCGATGTTCTGAAGGCCTTCCCACTTGCCTTGGAGCAAATACCAGATAGCGATGGCCAACTTTCTGGCCACGGCTGCCGCCGCCAGGTTGCGGGAACCTTTTTTGGCCATCAAGCGCCTGCCCCATCGGGCCAGAGGGCTGGCCGTGTTGAGAATGCATTGGGCCGATTCGATGAGCAGTGAGCGCAAATCCTTGCGGCCATGTCCGCCCACTCCGCCCGACCATTGCTCGTTGCCGCTGTCATCGAAGCAGGGATGCAACCCAAGGTAGTTGACCAAGCTCTTGGGGCGCTTAAAGCGGGCGATGTCGCCAATGACGGCCCCGACGCAATAAGCGCTGATCGCTCGAAGCCCAGAGAGCCGGGTTAGGGAAAGAAGGAGCGGATCGCTGATGACCTCCATGGCCATAGCCTGCTCCCATTTTTGACGCACGTGTCCGGCGGCCTGCAACTCGGCCATGAAGGACTCGATAATCAACCACCGACTGGTCGACCACTCTTTGGCCTGGCGAATTTGGGCCAAGGCCGCCTGCGGCTCCAGTGCCTTGAGGGAAGCCTCCAGGCGCACGCCATTGTCGCTGAGATAAGAATCCAGGCGATTGATCATCTGGGTGTGACGCTTCACGGCCTTGCGGTGGGCGTGCATGACGTCTCGGCGTTCCTGGGTTTTGGCGTCGGGAATCCAGACGACTTTGGCCGTGCCGGCCAGGAAGGCTTTGCCGATGCGGACGGCACTAATGCGGTCATTGTTGGCGTGAGCTTCCTTGAGTTTGCCCAGCTGACAGCTCTCCAATACCAAGGCCTGGTGGTGGTTGGCCTGGAAGCGACGGGCGACTTCAAAGCTGTTGCCGGAGGCTTCCAACACGATCACATCATCGGGGCTGAGATGCTTTTTGGCCCAAGAGCTCAGGTGGCCTAGGGGCACTTTGTTGAAGACTTTTTGCACGATGGCTTCCGCCGGGGTTTGGCCCTGCAGCAACGCCGCGGTGAAGGTATCGGGATGGCAATCAAAGCCGACAACGCGGCCTTTGATTGGTAGTTTGGGTATTGAGCTTTGTTCCATGTCGTTTCATTGTGGTTGCGCAGGCGGACGGAAACGGGTCAGGCGATTACATGCACTCAGGTATGCGGGGCGGTCCCCAATGTAGGTGCTTTTCGCCGTGCTCGATTCACAGAAGCGGAGTATTACTCCCAATGTCCATCTTCGAGCGTTACCCGTAATGCTGCCTGCTGGTTTAGCTACACCAACGGCCCATATGGTGACCCAGTTTCCGTCCGCACTGCAATAGCTCCCGAGTTTTGCAGGACCGCTTAGACAAAACTCATACCCTCACAGATGCAGAGGGGCGCAAAACTGCCATTCAAGCTGGATCTCAGTAGCCGCTGTTCACGTCAGTCCGGATCTGTGGAAATCTGCGTGAATCTGCGGGCCACCCCTTCGACGTCGGTCGGCAAGGTGACGCGAAAGCTGGAGCCTTGTCCGGGAGAGCTGGAGACGGTGATGTCGCCCTTCATCATCTGACAGAACTTGCGGCTGATGGCCAGGCCCAGGCCAGTACCGCCATATTTGCGGCTGGTGGAGGCGTCGGCCTGTTCGAACACCTGGAAGAGTTTGGCTTGTTGTTCTGGGGTCATCCCGATGCCAGTATCGGAAACGATAAAGACGAACATCTCGGCTTGGGCGTCCGTGAGCGGGGCGGCGTCACCGCGCGCGTCGGCCGCCAGGGCGCGGGCGGCGGTCAGGCGGATTAGGCCATTTTCGGTGAATTTGCTGGCGTTGCTGAGCAGGTTGAGGAGGGTTTGGCGCAGCTTGATTTGGTCGGCTCGCATCGAGCCAAGGCGGCTTGGGCAATCGACTTCGAGCCGGTTTCGATTCTTGCTCAGGAGCGGTTCAATGGTGGCGGCGACTTCGTCGATCAATTTCGGCACGTCGAATTCCTCGATCAGCAAGGTCATCTTGCCGGCTTCGATCTTGGAGAGGTCGAGGATGTCGTTGACCAAGGCGAGTTGATGTTTGGCGGCGGCGACGACTTTCTCGAGATCGGGCTTTAGGTTGGTCATGCCGATATCGTCGAGTTCTTCCTGAACAATCTCGCTATAGCCGATGATGGCGTTGAGCGGGGTGCGCAATTCGTGACTCATGTTGGCCAGAAACTGGCTCTTGGTTTTATTGGCGCTGTCGGCCGCCTCCTTGGCTTCCACGAGTTGGGCGTTCTTGGCGGTGAGTTCTTGGCGGGCGGCCGTCTCCTGAGCGAGCATGGTCTCGCGCAGCCGCGCGGCTTCCCACCGTTTTCTCGAGTATTTCCAACTGGAAACCCCCGAGGCCAGCAAGAGCAAGGCGGCGGCCAGATAGACCGGAGTCATGATCCAGGCGTTTTGGAACCAGGCCGGTTTAATCCGAAGCACCGCCAGAGCCGGGGAAGAATAATTCAGATCGCCATCGACATATTGGACGGCAACGGAATAGGTGCCGGCTTCCTCTGGCGTCCACGATACCTGCGTATCCCGGGTCGGGGCGCCCCAGGGACCGTCCGGGGTTAATTGATTCGATTGAAAGGTCCCAGGCACCAATTGCAGGCGGTATTGACGGTTTTCCGGCCGGGTTTGGAAGTCCACCGCCTCATAGCGCAACACCAGCGGCTGGCCCGCGGTGAGCACTGGTTGTCGCACGCGCCCGCGGAACCCTCTTCCGCCTTCCAACGACAACGAGGGCGCAGGCGGCAAGTTGCGCCGTGGCTCGTAACGGGAAAGGCCTTCCTGAGTCGCGAACCACATCGAGCCGTCCAGGCCTTGTTCGATCGACTCGACGCGATCGGAGACCAGCCCGTCGCGGGAGTCGATGGACACCCAAGTGCGCCCGTCGAACCGCGTGACGCCTGCATCGGTGCCGATCCAAAGCAACCCGGCCCGATCGATGAACAGACAGGAGACCGCATTATTGGCCAAGCGCCGACGCGACGAGGTGAACGTAACAAATTCCCTCCCGTCGTAACGAGTGAGGCCCGCGATGGTCCCGATCCAGACCACTCCGTTGGAAGCGCAGCGCACGGCGCTGATCGTCAGCTCGGGCAGGCCATCTCCCAACGTGAAGCGTGTCACGCTTCGGCCGTCCCAGCGGCACAGCCCTTGCCGGCTGCCGGTCCAAACCATGCCCTCCGGGGATGTGTCCAGGGAGGTAATGAAATCCAGTCGAAGATTATCCCGCGAAAATGTGTATTGAAAACCGCGGCTGTCGAGTCCGACGAATCCGTTGCGTTTGCCGAACCACAATGTGCCGTCTGTGGCCAACCGCATGGGGCCGACGCCGCCGTCGCCGAGTCGGGCTTGCGCCGGCAAGGGCGTAAAACGTGCGCCATCGAAGGTCGAAGCCCCGCCCCCGGAACGGCCATAAGGTCGATAGCTGGCCACCACCGGCTCGCCGTAGGCCCCGACCCACAGGGTGCCTTTGGCGTCTATTTCGATCGAACTCACCCGATTGCCGGCCAAGCCGTCCTCGCGCGTGAAGCGCTTGAACTCAGTTCCATCGAATCGGCCCAAGCCGAGTCCGTCGCTCGAGCCGTAGGCGAACCAGAGCGAGCGATCAGGAGCAACCCGCACCGACTTGACGTGGTTATGGTAAAGCCCATCCCGCGTGGTGTAGTTCACGAACTTCCGCTCTTCATAACAGGACAACCCACCCTCGGTCCCCAACCAGAGCACGCCCGACGGATCGCGAAGGATGGCTGTCACGGTCTCGCCCGCCAGTCCGCCTGCCCGGGTCAGCGCGACTAACGATTCACCTTGCTTTCGGATCGCCCCATCTCGGGTGCCGATCCAGATCACATCATTGGTTTCGGCATGCACTGCCAGGATTCGGGTCGCCGGAAAGAGCGAGGTTAACTGGCCTTCTGCATAACGGAACAAGCCGCGATCGGTTCCCACCAACAAACGGCCGCGCTCATCCAATTCCAGGCACAACACCGGGCTGTGAGCAATCAGATTGGTGACGGGGACAAACCGGTCGCGCAGGTGAGGGCTCTGGGGCCGCGGTGGACCGGGCGCAAAGCGGGCCAACCCGCCGGGGCCTCCGGCCCAAAGAGTGCCGTCCGGCGCTAGACGCAGCGCGTGCGCCTGGCCTCCAACCAATCCGTCTCGCGCGGTAAACAAGTCAAACCGGCCCCGATGATAGCGCAACGCGCCCGCGGCCGTGCCGATCCAGATCGTTCCTCCCGGCCCGCGCTCCAGGCAAAACACCGAGCTGGACACATATCCAGCACGGCCCCGAAAGTATTGCCAGTTGGTGCCAGTGCGACGGGCCACGCCTGTGAGCGTGCCGAACCAAGTGGTGTCGGGGCCATCCTGCAACACGGCCGTGACGCGGCCAGTGACCAGGCCGTCCTCTTTGGTCACGTCATCGAAGTCCCGACCGTCGTACCATGACGCGCCCCCGGCCGTGCCGATCCAAAGGGAGCCTCCTGGTCCCAGGGCCAAACTTTCCACGGCATTGTTCACTAGCCCGTCCCGCGCCGTGTAATTCCGGCGCATTCCCTTGGCCAGGGGCGGCAGCCGGAAGTTGATCTCGGCGGCGTGCCGGCCTTGCCCGACTTCAATCGGTTCCCCGCGTCCAAAACGGATCGGTTCGCGCTCGGTGTGGGCCAGGACGGTGTAAGAGCCGGGAGGCAGATTTAGAAAGCGAAAGTCTCCTCGCTCATCGCTGAAAGTGAAGGCGTGCGACCGATTGCGGCGGTTGGGGGTGGCGACGGTTTCCGGGACTCCCTCGGCGCGGTCGGCGGACCGGCCACCGGCGGGAAATGCTTCCAAGACGACGGAGGGCAGGGCGGTGCCATCCAGGGCGGTGACCCGACCGGAGAAGCTGACCGCCTCGCGGAGGGTCCAATCCAAATGCATCAGGCCGCCGCGCTGAAAGAGCAGATCCTCGCGTCGGTCGCCCAACTCGCCCGAACTGACGAACAGTTCGTAGGCTCGGGCATTTGGATAGAGAGCCAATTGGTATTCGCCCTGGGCATCGGTAGTGGCGCGGACGACAACCTGTTCGTTTTGCAACACATCGATCTGAGCTTCCACCAGTTCATGTCCGTCCCGATCGGTGACATGTCCGAACACTGCGCACGGTTCCACCACATCGTCTGCCGCCGGCCAGGGCGCTTCGGGAAACTGCGCTGCCGGCGAGGCGATGCCATCGTAGTGCTGCGGGCTGGCGTCACGCGCCGTGCCGTCATCGAAATTCCAGAGCCCAACTAGCCCCGGTTCTGTGCCGCGCAAGCGCTGGAAGAGGGTCTGGCGAATCTCCGCCTGGGATCGAGCCCGATTCCAGACGCGGAATTCGTCAATCCAGCCGGAGAATCCGGCGTTCACGCTGTCAAAGTTCTCGTGGCCAATGTAGTTATGGCGGGATTGGAGGGTAGAGAAGCTGCCGGGGTGACTGTTGGTGCCGAGGAGCACCGCGTTGACATAGACTTTGACGCCGTCCGGGCCCGTGCTGATGGCCACATGACACCAGCGGCCGGCCGTCCAGGCGCCGGCTACTTCAATGCGATGGCGGTTGGCGTCGGGATCGGCGATGAGAAATTTAAGATCCGGTTGGGGGCCGGGGCATCCGAGGTACATTTCGTGAGAGCGTCCGCCAAAATCGAAGACGCGCGAATTGAGGCTGAAGTCCTCGAACTTCACCCAAGCTTCCACGGTGGCCTGGGTCAGATTGGTGAAGGCGTGAGGCGGCAGCTCGATGTGAGCTCCGCGGCCGTCGAGGTGCAAGGCCCGGTTTTGGGCCGGCACCGACAGCAAGCCGGCGAGCCATGCGATCAGGATGCAGAGACCTCGCTTCATCGTGGTTGCACGAGCCCCATTACGCCATAAATCGTCAGGGCCGAAAACATCGAATCGTGCGGGATCTTGTAAAGCGATGCAGGTTCTGCTGCCTCCAGGAAGTGCACTTTCTGTGGCTCTCACCCCTCACCCTGCCCTGCTCCCGTTGAGGGGAGAGGGGATTCTGGCGGTCAGCCCGCTATTACTTGATTGGCTGGAGTGTCATCGGATCGCGCAGCGGCAGCTCGGTCAGGCGCCCGCCGCCCAAGGAAGGCAGGGTCACGGGATGGTCCGGGTGGCCTTTGAGGATGTCCTCCTTTTGACCGACCACAAGAATGACCAATGGAGACAACCCGAGGTGCTTTTGCGCGACGCGCTGGACGTCGGCGATGGTCACGGCCTCGATGCGCGGCCGATATTTCTGGTAATAATCAGGTTCCTTGGGGTAACGGCCGGTCAGTTCGTCCTGGGCGAACGCGGCGACGATCTGATTTTTGCTCGAGAAGCTTCGCGGAAAGGTGTCGATGAAACTGCGCTGGGCGGTGATGAGTTCATCGGTGCTGACGGGTTCGCGGGCAATGCGCTGCATCTCCTCGAGCACGATCGAAGTCGCGTACGCCACCGTGCGGGACTTGGATTGGAATCCGGCATGGAACACGGACGGATAATAAACGCCTCCGGGAAAACTGGAGTACGCAGAGTAAGCCAGCCCCTCATCCGAACGCACCCGATTCATGATCCGGGAAGTAAACCCGCCGCCGCCCAGGATGCGGTTCATCACGGTGATGGGAAAATAGTCCGGATCATCGCGGCGCACGCCCGGCAGCAGGATGGACACGCGGCCTTGGGGAACATCTTTATTCACGAGGTAAACGCCCGGTTTGGCAAACTGCGGGTTGGCCGGCACGGGCGGGGCTTTCTCGCCCTGGAACGGCCAATCGGCGAAAAGCGCCTCCAACTTTCGCACCAGGGTGGCCCGATCAAAATCGCCGCTGGCCGCCACGATAAAGTTGGCCGGATGAAACCATTTCCGATGGAACGCGCGCAGATCCTCCAGGGTGATCGAATTGAGGGACGCTTCGGTCGGTTGCCGATTGTTCCAGAACTTTTCGCCGGTGGCCAGGTACCCGAACTCCCGGGCCTCGATGTCGGCGGCGTCATCGTTGCGGCGTTGCATGGCCTGGTAGATCTGTTGCTTCTGCAGTTTGAAGCGATCTTCCTGAAAGCGCGGCGCGCTCAGCACTTCGCGCAGGATGGCCAGGCCTTCATCGAGATCCTTGGCCAACAGATTCAGGCTCACGCCGCCTTGCGTGTCGCCGAGGTTGGAACCCAAGTTGGCCGCTAAAAACGCCAGACGCTCCTCGAGTTCTTCGGCCGACTTTGATTGGACGCCCCCGGTGCTGAGCAGAGCCCCGACCAGACCGCCCAGGCCTTCCTTGCCCTCCGGTTCCACGAAATCGCCGAGCTGGACGTAGACCACAATGTTTACCAAGGGCAGTTCGCGATCCGACGCCACGTAAGCCGTCGGACCGGCCTTGAGCACGACGCGGTAATCCTCCGGCTTCGGCGGTTCGTAGACCAGTGGCGGAAAGCTCAGTTTCTCGGGCCGGTCCGGAATTGAACTGGAGGAAGCGCGCGCCTCGGGTTCCACCGGGGCGGGGAGGGCGGGCGTGGAGAGGGTGGTGAAGGCCAGCAACAAGACGGCGGTGAGGCTGGCGAAAGGGGCGGGCAGGGCGGGCACGGACGCCGGCCAGGAACAGAGTTTGATTGGCCGTCTAAACATGGGAAAAGCGCGGTGGTTCATTGGAGGGCTTGGAGCCGTTGTTGGACCAATTTGCGTTGGGCCTGAATCATGGCTTTGGCCGGTCCTTCCGCCTTGGTTTCGGCTTCTTCGATGCGGACCAAGGTGGCCTTGAGTTTTGCGGTGTCCTTTTCCTGGCTGACGCGGGCAGCCATCGCGCGGATGGCTTGGCGTTGCGTGTCATCCAGGCCGGTCAGGTCAGGCAACCCGGTGGCGGCTGCGCCGGAGGCGTTGGGTTTGCGGGTGTAAGTGGCCACGCTGCGTCGTTCGCGCGTGAAATACTTGTTCACGACGCGCCGGAGATCGGCGGCGGTGACGGCTTGATGTTTGGCGCCGGCGAGATTGATCTGGCGCCAATCGCCGAGTCCATCGTTGTGGATCAATTGCATGAGGATGGACATGTTGGACGCGAGCCGGCGGTATTCGTAGGCGGCGAAGTTGTTTTTGACCTTCTGCAGTTCGTGTTCGGGCACCTCGTCCGCCTTGAGTTTCTCCAACTCGTCGTAGATACCCTGTTCGACTTCTTCGGGGGTATGGCCCTCTTTGACTTCAGCGCTGATCTCGAAGGTGCCGGCCCATCGGCGTGTTCCGGGACCGGCCTGAACTTCAGTGGCAAGTTGTTTACCCAGGACGAGGCCTTTGTAGAGCCGGCCGGTGCGCGTGGAAAGGATTTGCCCCAGGATGTTGAGCGCCGGCGCGTCCTTGTGGCCGAAGGCCACGGATTGCCAGCTGAGATCAACTTCCGGATTGGCTTCGGCCTCGGCGTTCATGCGTTTCTCCGCCAATTGTTCGACTTCGAGCGTGACCACATCGGGCGGTTCATTGGCGCCGCGCGGGATGCGGGTGAAGTATTGATGGACGAGCGCCTCCGCGAGGTCCGGCTTGAAATCGCCTACCAGGATCAGGGTGATGTTTTGCGGGGAATAATAGAGGGCGTAGAACTCGTCGGCTTGCGCTTTGGAGATCGCCGGAATATCCGAGGGCCACCCCACGGTGGGCCAATGATATGGGTGCGAGGTCCAGAGCATCGATTCGAACATCTCGGAGAATTTGCCGAGGGGCGTCGATTCCGTCCGCATGCGGCGTTCTTCGAAGACCACATCGCGTTCGGCATAAAACTCGCGGAAGACCGGATGCAGAATGCGTTCGGATTCCATCCACATCCACAGTTCCAGTTTATTGGCCGGGACGGTGATGAAATAGCCGGTGAGATCGACGGTGGTAAAGGCGTTCATGCCGGAAGCGCCGGCGGCCGTGTAGATGCGGTCCCACTCGTTTTTGACCAGGATTTCGCGTTGCTGGGCGATGAGTTCGTTGAATTGTTTTTCGAGCGTTTTGTAGTGCTCGGTCTTGTTCTCCGGTTTGAGGAGATCATCGATTTCTCCGCGGCGCCAGGCGGCGCGCAGGAGGGCTTCCTCCTTGCGCATCGCTGTGCGCACCTTTTCCTGTTCGGCGATGATCTCGAGATCCTTCTTATAGTTTTTGGTGCCGATGGTTGGCGTGCCTTTGAACATCATGTGTTCGAATAGATGGGCGATGCCCGTGATGCCTGGTCGTTCGTTGGCGCTGCCGACGTGCGCCACCCAGCCACCCGCAATCGACGGGTCATCATGCCGTTCCACCATCAACAGCCGCATCCCGTTCGGCAGTGTCCGTTCCACCACCGGGACTTGCTGGGCCCATCCGCGCGGGGCTGACCCCGCGCCAACCATCCATCCAACCAGCAAACCGCCCGTCATCCAGCGTCTCAACCACCAGCGGCAGGCGGCTGGCCAGTTCCCGCGAATAAATCCAAAATCACGCACGACGCCAAGGACAGCAGCAAACCATTCCGAGGTCAACCGTTGGCGTCGGCGCATGAAACCTGACCCTCACCCGGCCCCGCAGTCGCGTGGCCACCCTCTCCCATCCGACCCTGGCTACGCCGGAGGCTTCGCCGAGGCGAGTGGGGAGGGGCTGGGGCCTGCCCCGAGCTTGCCGAGGGGGTGAGGGCTCTTTTTCAGTGGAAGTTCATGGCCCCAATGTTCGTGCATATGATGTGCAGGTGGAAGCTCTCCATGTGCAGGGGTCGGCGGTCATAGACCGCCGCTACAGCCTTGTATCTTCTCCCTAGCATGCGCGCAGCGTTTGTGGTGCTAGACAGGCGCTCTCCGGCTGCGGTCCCGACCCGCCGGCCATGCTCGAAAATGGTTGCGCCGCAAGCGTGGCACGGACCGGGCGCAATTTGAGATTTGTCGAGCGCTGCCGATTTGGTTAAGGTGCGGTCGTTTTGACAAATGTCGCCATTCAACATCGTCATGAAGACTTCTGTGATTCGCCTTGGTTCAGCTAGTGTTCTGTTGCTTGCGTTGGGCTGGCCGGTTTCGGCGCAGTTGCCGGGAGGCAGTTCGACCGGCGTGAACGCCGCGCTGCTAAAACTTTTCGCGGACTTCAGCGCCTTCGCGGCGAAGGCCGATCTGCGTGTTTACGACAAGGAAACCAAGGAACCCATGAGCATGCTGGTGGATTTTTCCATGCTGGACGGCCAGGTGCGCATGGATCTCGACATGTCGACTTTGAAGTCAAAACACGTCCCGGCTCAAACTCTGGCCAGCCTCAAGGCGGCCGGCCTGGATAAAGTGGTGACGGTCCTGCGCCCGCAGCTGAAGTCCGCCATGATTAGCTACCCATCCATTCGTAGTTATGTGGAAATGCCGTTGGCCCCGGACGAAGCCGCAGATATGGACCGCGAATTTAAGGTGGATAAAACGAAGCTGAGCCGCGAATCCATCGACGGTCAGCCTTGTGATAAAACCAAAGTAGTTCTCACGGCCAGCACGGGAGAAAAACACGAGGCGACCGTCTGGTACAACCCGGCCTTAAAGAATTTTCCCGTCAAGATCCAGATGGATCAAAAGGCGATGTCCGTGGTGATGCAATACCGCGAGATTCGGCTGGCGCGGCCGGATGCGCGCTGGTTTGAAGCGCCCGCCGGCTACACCAAGCACCCTTCGAACGAGCTGCTGATGCAGAGCGCCATGATGAAGGCATTTAGCGGCAACAAAAAGTAGCCAAAGCCACGCCCGGCTGCGATGGGGAAGGGGATCTTTGGATCCCGGAACCGGGTTGACCCGGCCGGTCAACGTCCGAGTTGTTCCAAATCGTAAGTATTGAGGCCGATCGAGAATGCCCAGTTGATGCTGGCGGATTTGTCGAACAGCTCCTTGGCTCGTTTCGGGTCGCTGTGGTCCCGGTAATAGCACGCGAACACGAAATAGGCGTAGGCGTTGGCCGGGTCGACTTCAATGGCCTGCTCGAATCCCTGCACCGCCAGCTTTTCCTGACCGAGCAGGTCCAGCATGCGCGCCCGATTGACGCGCACGAAGGCATCGTACGGATTGAGTTCCAAGGCCCGGTCGTATGTTTCGACAGCGGCCTTGGCAAACGCGCGGCGTTCCTCCGCTTTGTCGGGCGCCACGCGCCAGAGCGCCCCCGTGCGATTGTAATCGCCGATCCGCACGAGCGGCTCGGCAAAGCCGCGGTCCAGATCGATGGCCCGATCGTAATAATCCAAGGCCGCATCATACTGAAGGGAGGCCCGCAAACGGTTGCCCAGGTCTGTATAGCGGAACGCCATCGTCATCGGAATATGCCGCCAGAGTCCCACGCCGCACACGACCAGCACGGCGGCCGCGAGGGCATAGCGGCCGAACGGCGTGACGGGCCGGCGTTCGAGCCCCTTGAGGGGCGCTTCAATCGCGGCCGTCATCCCCAGGATACAGGCAAATAAAGCGGCGTTGACAGGAATGTGGAGGCTGAAATCGAACCAGCAATGAACGAGCAGCGTCGCGATTGAAACCAACGCGCCCAACGCAAAGGCCAGCTTCTCCGGGAATTGGGCTCCCTTCATCGCCGCCCGGCCATGGCGGAAAAAGGAGACGCAGACCCAAGCGACCAGAACCAACCCCACCAGCCCATAGTCGCTCGTTACATTCAGGATCTCGTTGTGAGCGTATTCAGGATGGGTGGCCAGCCGCGGGTCTTTATGCTTTTGGAAGAGCCATTGCCACGATCCGACGCCGGTGCCGAACCACGGATGTTCTCGAATCATTTCCCACGTCCCCTTCCACATATAAGTCCGTCCGCCCAAAGTGCGGTCGCTCATCCCCAGGTTGCCTTGCTTGTTCACTTGAAACGTGCGTTCCAGGCGCAGCCGCACGGAATCCAATTGCCACACCGCTGCCCCCGCCACCAGCAACACCAGAACGACCAACGCCAACCGAGGCCAGGACACCCGCGGACGCCACTCCCCCATCAAGGCAAAGATCACGATGCCCACTGCGGCCGAGAACCACGACGCGCGCGTGCGCGTCAACACCAGCGCGATCACCACCATCAACACCACGTAAAGCGTGCCGACCTTCAACAAGACCGCCCGTTCCGTCAGCAGGCTTTCTCGCCGCACATAAACGGCTCGGGCCAACACCAGCCCCAGCACCATCTCGAGGAACGACGCAAATTGGTTCGGATAAATGAAGGTGCCACTCGCCCGTCCGTAATAGAGGGCCGGACGCTCCCAGAAAAACACTGAGCTCGAATTGGTGAAGGCCTGCCACATCCCATAACCGGATTCGAACAAGGCCAGAATCATCAGCGCCACCAGGAAAAATGCGCGATCCACGGGGCGATAACTGTAGGTGGCCGCCACCAGGTAAAGCAGCGCACAAACACCGATCAGAAACAGTTCCTCGCGCGCCTCGTATTCGACCGGAGAACTGAAGTAGCGGATGAAGGCATACAACACGAACAAGCCCGCCGGAAGATGGATGGGCGAGCCAACCCAGCGAGCCTCCGATGATCGCATCATCCAGCCTGCCCACAGGACGGCCAGCAGGACCGCTGCGCAGTAGCCCGGGAAGGCGACCTCCGGGTTGACCCCGCCGAGCGGAAGGGCAAGCCCAAAAACACACAGCGCCATGAGGGTCATCATGGCGCCGGCGAAAACTTTGTTCATCGGACGGTCTACGCCTTCATGGCTCCTTTCACTTCCGCGGCCCTTGCAGCAGCCAGGCGGAGTGAATATAATCGTCGGGCGAATGCGCGAGCCTGATTACCGAGGCACGTGCGGGTTGCCGACACGACGAGGATTGCCAGGATTAGGCGGTGGGTTGCCGTGCGGCACCGGAATGGGGTTCGGATTGTTCCCAAGGCCAAAGCCGAATCCGTTTCCGTTGCCGGGTTTGTTGGGGCTGGTCGGAGACCCTGCCACTTGAAGGCTCTTCAATGCCACCACCGGATTGTCGATCAACGCGGCCAACGTTTCACCGGTGACGGTCGCCGACCGATCAATGACGATGCCTTCGCGCTCCAGGATGCGGTAATAGTCCCCGCCATATTTCCGCGGGTTCAATCCGTACAGCTGCACCAGAGATTGAGCCAGCGTATCGGAACTGAGCTTGGCGGAAGGTTTCCATCCGCCGGTTGGATCCACATTGCGGGTCCGTGCCCACGCCGCGTAAGCGTCCGGCTGAGAGCCTGCCGAGAACAGGCCGGCATCACCGGTTAACTGGGCCAGGGTTTGGAGGAATCTCAGCTGCGTAACCCCCGTACTAGGCGCCGCCGACGCGGGCACTGGCGTCAGGGTGGTCGCCATACAGGCGGCACCCGCGGTCACGACAACAAACTGCCGAACAAACTTCTGAATCAGATTCTTCATGTTTTAATAGAACGCTAACTGCAACGCTAGTCGTAGCCCCAACGGGGAGTATTACTTCCTGGAAAGCTCCCTACTCTATGGATCTCCGCTCGACTGTCAAGGGTACCGCCAACGGTTTTGCTCGACAAAATCAAACAATAATCCAGTTATAACAATCCAGTCCTTCGGGTCGGTCCGACACGCTTCGGGTCACCTATCTGACATTACCTTCTCACACCTGTTCGGAAATCGTGAGAGGTTATTTGCTGCGGGTCGGAGGGCCCTCTCTGAGAAGTGGCTTCCAGCCGGGGCATCCACGGCCGTGGCGATGATCGGGCGATGAGCTGACGTGGGTTTTCGGGTTGGCTGTATCAAGTTGTTTTTCAATAACTAACGGCGACCTCATTCCGCACCCTGAAGTCGATGAGGAATGAGCTTCGGGGTCCGTTGCTGACCCGTGATTGCCGCGCTTACGGGCCTGTGCGGAGACAACGAGCCGTTGAAACCCCGGTCGTCTTAACAGCGGGTTGCGGGTTCCTTGAAAGGAGGTAGCCCCTGGGGGTGGATTGCCTTGTCGACGAAACTGGACCGCCGCAAGCGGGGGCGGGTAACTTTGGATCGAGCCGTGGATTCTAGCAAATTGTGTCAGAGCATTTTTTGCCGGGATAAATCTTTAGAAATCTTGCATTCTCCGCTTGACACTCCTCGCAGCTTTCTCCTAGGCTGTCCATGTTCCATTAGAAACAACTAAACCCGGAGTAACAATGAAGAACGTCATTCAGAAGGTATTCATCGCCGGAGCGGCCTGTGTTTCAGTACTGCTCACTTCTACCAACGCTTCCGCAGGAACGATCACTCAACTTAAGTATTTGCAGACATTAGCCCAATTGACTGGGGATGCTGGTCAATTCACTGCGGGGGCTACTCCTGTTGACTATGTGCAATGGGCTGCGACCCGGGGCATTCAACCAACCGGCGGCTGGAATAGTACGGCCAAGCTCAGCTCTGACGTTCTGGCTGAGAGCTTGGTCCAGCTCTACGGTTTGAATCCCCGCAAATACGGCGGCGATTATTACCGCATCCTCGAGCGCGAAGGCATCGTCATTGATCGCACGGCGACCGTCAGTGGCGAATACTTGGCTGGCTTGCTGGATAATCCTGTGGTGGCGTTGAAAGCCTTCCAGGTTGCTGGCGCTGGCACTAGCCCTACCAAACCCGGCAACGGACATGGCTTCGGCTTCGGTTGGTATCGCCACAATGGTCTGCCGCAGCCCCCGCCTGGCGAAGGCCCGCCTTTTGGTAATGGCAACCCGCACCTGCATCCCAAGGGTAACCGCTAATTTCCGATTAATTGTTTCACCAGCGCCATGATGAAAATCATGGCGCTTTTTCTTTTTTCCTTCCAAGGGCCGAGCCAATCGCCCAATTAGGGCTTGTCAGTCTGCGCTAATTTTTGTCTAACCGGCCGGTGTCATACTGGGTCATTGCCATTCTAGGCATCATCGAAGGCCTCACCGAGTTTCTCCCGGTTTCTTCCACGGGCCATCTGTTATTGGCCGAACACGCTCTGAAACTTCCGGCGCAGCCAACCGAATTATTCAACGTCGTGATCCAAAGCGGAGCGGTGCTGGCCGTCCTGGCGGTGTTCGGCGGGCGCCTCAAGCAGATGGCTCGCGACTGGAAGACGCCGGCGGTGCGCGATTATAGCCTCAAGCTCGTGGCGGCGTTTGTCCTCACGGCGATTGGCGGGTTAATCCTGAAGAAGATCTTCCCGGGCCTGCCTGAAACGGCCACGCCGGTGGCGATCGCGACGTTGGTGGGCGGCATTGTCATCCTGGTGGTGGAACGGTTTCTGGGGCGACACGAGGGGACGGTCAGTGTGTCGTGGGCGATGGCGTTGACGATCGGTTTATCCCAGCTCCTGGCTGTTTGTTTCCCGGGGACGTCCCGTTCGGGAGCCACCATTATGGCCGGGATGATCATGGGGTTGAACCGGCCGGCGGCCACGGAATTTTCGTTCTTGCTGGGCGTGCCGACGCTCTTGGCGGCCGGCGGTTATAAGGTCCTCTCTGCGCTGAGGCATCCGGGTGAACCGCACGAACCCTGGATGCAACTGGTGTTGGGCACAGTGGTGGCTGCTCTGACCGCGTTCGTGGTGGTGCGTTGGCTGTTGCGTTACGTCCAGAACCATACGTTTGTGCTTTTCGGCTGGTATCGCATCATTCTGGGAGGCCTGATCCTTCTGTTCGCTTATCTCAATTACCGATGATGGAGCGGTCTATGTCGCGGACAGCGAGAATCACCGGGTGCGCGTCGTGCGCTGAAGCTGGGGGTGAGGGCTCTTTTTCAGTGGAAGTTCATGGCCCCAATGCGCGTGCACGTCATGTGCAGGTGGGAGCTACCCATGAACCTGACCTTCGGGAACTCGAAACTCTTGGCCTTCTCACCCCTCACCCCGACCCTCTCCCCGTTGAGGGGAGAGGGAGCAGTTCAAGGCCCCAATGTGCGTCCGAAATTTCGGAGGTCGAAGCTACCCA
>DATLUX010000127.1:0-3840 GCA_035577805.1 Verrucomicrobiia bacterium | reverse complement strand
TGAATCCCGGCAATTCGGGCGGGCCGCTGGTGAATTCGAGTGGGGAAGTCATCGGCGTGAACACGGCCATGATCCTGCCGGCGCAAGGCATTTGTTTTGCCATCGCCAGCAATACCGCGCAGTTGGTGACCGGTTGGCTGGTCAAGGAAGGGCGCGTGCGGCGCAGTTACGTGGGGATTGCCGGCCAGACGGTGCCGATCCACGCGCGCTTGCGCCGCCATTATAACCTGAAGCAGGACCGAGGCATTTTGGTGGCCGGAGTTGAACCAGGCAGTCCGGCGCGGTTGACTGGCCTGCGCGAAGGAGATGTGATTATCGCCTTCAAGGGCCAGCCCGTGGCTGGGATCGACGAGTTGCTCAGGAAATTGGTCGGCACGGAAATCGGCGTTCCCTCGAGTCTCACAGTGCTGCGTCAGACGGCGAGATTAGAGCTTGAGATCACGCCGCAGGAACTGTTTCCGCGGCAAACCACCTGAGTCGGCGGCCCAATCGAAAATCGAAAATCGAAAATCGCTTACTGTTTACCACGTCATTGGCTGGTCAGGACGATGCGCGGTGACGGGGTGCGGGATCCGCCGCGTGGTTCGATCGAGACCGCGAACCGCTCGGCGCCGTCCATTCGGATCTCCGGCGTGAACTGAACCCGAAGACCTCCAGCGTTGTCGGCGGGGAGGACCCCGCCGCTGACGGGGATAGCGAGCTTAGGATCGATCAGCCAGAGTTGGTAGGCTTGGTTGGGACCGAGGGGAGGCAGGTTCTCGATGACCAATTGTCCTCGTTGATCTTGGGAACTCCAGACCGAAGCGCCGATCGCGCCGGCTGGGCCGGTTGCGGTAGGGCGAAGGACGGCCAGGCGGACGCTATTGATCCGGTCCTTGTCTCCGTTGCTGACTCCGGCCAGGGCTTCCTCGAGCATTCGTTTCTCGCGTTTGAGGTTATCCGCCGCAGTCTGAACGAGGCCAAGCTGGCGCCGGGCTTCGGCATTTTGTTGTTGGAGTTGGTTGGTTAAGGCAGCGGTCTGGCGGTTAATCTCTTCGACCCGCTGGAGAACCTGACGTTGGATTTCTGAGATGCGAACCTGATAATTGGTGGCGGCTTGGCCTGCGGTGTTTTCCAATTGGTTGACCTGTTCCTGGAGTTGGAGGGCTTGTTGGGTTCGTTCGTTCAAGTCCTGTTGCAGCTGGACGGCCTGTTGCCGGAGGGAATGGCCGAGCGAGATGAGGAGGACGCAAAGGAAGGCGAAGCAAGCCGCCAGGGCCCAAGGAACCCAGAACATCCAGGCGTTTTCAGGACCGGGAGCCGGCGGCGCGACTGGGCTGGACTCGGAACGTTGCTCGCTGCCATCCAGGGCCTGAAGGATGCGTTGTTTCAACGAAGCCGGAGGTGCCACCTGGGGCAGGGCGGCGACCAAGGCGCTGGCCGTGCCGCGCAACTCTTTTACCAGCAGCTGCAGCTGAAGATCAGAACGCAGGGCAGTCTCGAATTCCAAGGTTTCCTCGGGCGGCAGGGCCCCCAGGGCATACAAGCTGGCTTGCGCTTCTCTTCGCTCGTCGATCATAGAATGCGCTTTAGACGTTCGCGCAAAGTTAGCATACCACGCCTGATGCGAGCCTTAATAATGCTCACGGGCTGCCCCAGCGCGTCCGCGAGTTCATTCTGGCCCAGTCCTCCGGCAAAGGCCATCTCGATGGCCTGCCGTTGTTCCGCTGGTAATTCTTCCAACGCGATTCGGATCAATGTGACCTGTTCATGGCCAAAAACCTTCGTGACGTCACTAGAAGCGGATGGGTTGGGACTCAAGCTGGGGCTGGGGCTGGACTGGTCGCTCCAAATCCAAGTTGAGGTGGAGGCCGAACCCAAATGACTGCGTTGCGGGTGGCGGCGGAGCCGGTCGCTGGCGCGGCGACGAGCCAGGGTTAAAGCCCAGGTAAACGGCTTGCCCATCGCCGGGTCGTAAGCTCCGGCCTGGTCCCAAATCTGAATAAACACCTCCTGCAATGCTCCTGCGGCTTCCTCCCGGTTATTCAGCGCAAGCAGCAGAGTGGAATACAACATTCCGGAATAACGATCGTAAAACAACGCCAAGGCCTCGCGGTCCCGTCGGGCAATCCGTCGAAGCCACTGCGTGTCATCCAAGGACTGATGGGATGCGTTCACTAGACTAGATTCGCTGCCGCCGTCAACCCAACGGCGTTCGGTCGCAGGTCATGAATCGAGCAGGACCGATTTGGGCTGGCTTATAACGATGGCAACGCACGCTGGCAAGTTCGGTCCGGGGGCCGATCTGTCCACTGCCCCCGGGATCGCGGCCTTTAGGCCGCTTGAAGATGGGGATCGGAGGAAGCGTTGGACAGTCCATAGCTTCGGAGCCGACGGACGATGAAGCGGCCCCGCCCACATGCGGGACCGCGCACCAAACTGCATTGTTCGCGGGGCAGTGCCTAAATAGGCCCCTGTCTTGGTGGGCCGTCCTGGTCGGCCGCTGCTTTGGCGCTTTGGTGGTGACCATCGGTTCGTCTTCGTGTTATGGCTCTTGCTGATGCCCAAAAAGATTCTTCTGCTCACGGACGATTCCGGCGAGTCCCTGGAAATCTATTATGCTCAACATCGGTTCAGGGAAGCGGGCTATCGTGTGCTTATCGCCTCCACGCGCCGCAAACGGTTGCATGGAGTTCTGCACGATTTTGATCCGGACTGGGCGACTTACGTCGAGAAACCTGGTTACCGGATTCAGAGCGACTTGAGCTTCCGCCAGGTTCGGCCGGCCGACTACGAAGCCGCCTTGCTGATCGGCGGGCGCGCCCCCGAGTTCCTCCGCCATAACCCAACAGTATTGCGGATCATTCGCGATTTTCATCGGCTCGGGAAATGGATCTTCTCCATCTGTCACGGCATCCAGATTCTGGCGGCGGCGGGACTCATCCGGGGCCGGACGGTGACCTGTTATCGTCATGTCCGTCTGGAGGTGGAGCAAGGGGGCGGCCGTTGGGTGGATCGGGAGAGCGTTGTGGATCGCCCCGCCCGGCTGATTACCTCGCAGACCTGGGAAAGTCATCCCGATTTCTATCGCGATATCTTTCGACATCTGCGACCATAACCTGATGGCTACGCCAACGCGTCATTGTCACAACTGTGGTTGGGAATACACCATCGCGGGCCTGCCCGGACGGGCCGAAAGCTGTCATCAGTGCGGCGCGGACCTTAAAGTGTGTCTGAATTGTGTCAGCTACGACCGCAAGGTCGCGTACCAATGCCGTGACCGACGGGCCGATGAAGTCGCGGAGAAACATATGGCCAACTTCTGCGAGTACTTTGATTTTGTGCGCCGGGAATGGAAAGGCAAAGCGGAAGATAAACGTGAAGCCTCCGCCCGGGATCAGCTGAGCAAGCTGTTGGGCGACTAGAGTTGTTGTCCGAAACTCCTGTTGCTGCTTCGGCGCCGTCGCCCACCACGTTTCCGGCAACAGCTGCTCGGCCCTTTGCTAAATCACTTTTGAATCCGACGACCCATCCTCAAACCGATGCCGCCCGCAGCTGCGCGACGGCGGCGTCCACTCCGGCCAAGCCGCCCGAGTTGCTGGCTCCGGCCGGCGATTGGGAGTGTGCCCGCGCGGCGGTGGAAAACGGCGCGGATGCGATCTATTTCGGCCTTGAAAAATTCAACGCGCGCATGCGGGCCCACAACTTTACCGAAGCGGATCTTCCGGGCTTGATGGAATTCCTGCACGGACGCGGGGTGCGCGGTTATGTGACGTTCAATACTCTGGTGTTCCAAAATGAACTGGCCGAAGCCGAGCGGCATCTGCGCGTGATCATAGCCGCCGGGGTGGATGCGGCCAT